>DASZKF010000077.1:0-8870 GCA_035947355.1 Pyrinomonadaceae bacterium
GGGGGGGTTCGCTGTGCCGCCCCTCCGGGGCTCGACGTGTTTTTTTGTCAACCTCAACCCCGCCCTCACGGGCGGGGCTATCTACTGCCGCGCCTCCGGCGCGCGCCGGATGCCGCCGCCGCGCGGCCGCTCTTTTACAAGCCTCTAACCAGCCTCCAGCCCCTCCTTCATTGCGCCTGCTCGCGCGCTTTTGTTATATTTCGGCGCGGGCGGCGAATGAATGATTCCGAGGAAAACCGGCGAGGGCTGGCTTCGGACTGGAGGTGAGGCCGTATGTCAGAGAGGCTTGAGCGCGCGCGGCGGCGCGACGCCGACATGGGGACGCAGGTGGCCTGCTTCGCCCTCGGGGCGACGGTCGGGGCGGTCCTGGCGCTGCTGTTCGCGCCGAAGTCGGGGCGGGAGCTGCGCGAGGACATCGCCGACGCGACGCGCAAGGGCGTTGACCGCGCCCGCGAGACCGGCTCGCAGTTGAGCGCGCGGGCCGGCGAAGTTTACGACTCGGCCGCGACCCGCGCCGGCGAGCTGGCGCAGACGGCCCGCGAGGCCGCCTCGCGCCGCGGCGAGCACCTCTCGGCCGCCATCGAGGCCGGCCGCCAGGCGTACCGCGACGAGAAGCGCCGCACCGAGTCCTCCGTCATGCTCAACCCGGCCGGCAACGAGCCCGGCAACGGTTGAACCACAGTAGACAGTAGCCAGTAGTCAGTAGCCAGTAGGCCCCGCACTACCAACGCTGACGCTGACACCCGAACGATCCTTTAGAGAATGCTTTTCTACTGTCTCCTGACTACTGGCTACTGACGACTTTTTCCCCATGCCCCTGCTCGCGCTACAGATGAGGACGGACGACCCGGCGTTCTGGATGATGCTGATGACGATCGTCATCGCCGCCTCGTTCGTCGTGATCGCGGCGGCGATGGTCGTGATGGCCGTCGTCGTGCGTCGCGTGGTGCGGACGGTGTCGAGCGTCGAGCGGAGGGTCGAGCCGCTCTTCGACCGCGTCGCCGGGCTGGCCGACCAGGTCAGGCAGATCGCCTCGGAGGGCAAGGTCGTGGCCGAGCAGGTCGGCGTCATGTCGGGCCACCTCTCGACGGCCACGCTGCACTTCTCCGAGTCCATGGGGCTCATCAAGGAGGAGGTGCGCGAGCTGAAGGAGCTGGTCGGGGCGTCGGCCGAGACGGCCCGCGACAAGGTCGAGATGATCGGCCGCTCGATAGACCAGACGCACCAGCAGCTGATGGTCACGACGAGCTTCATCACCGGCAAGGTCATCAGCCCCGCCCGCGAGCTGGCGGCGATTATGGCGGGGGTCAGGCGCACCCTCGAAGTGCTCGTGGCCCCCGCCCCGAAACCGATTGACCAGAGCTACGCGGAGGAGGAGATGTTCATCGGCTGACGCCTGTCTCCTTAACACGAGCGCCGCCAGCGCCCGGACTAACGCCTCCGCACGGAGCGTAGTTCGGGCGCAATTTTTTAAGTAGACAGTAGACAGTAGACAGTAGTCAGTAGAAAGACATTCTCTATCGAACCGTCCGGGTGTCAGCGTCAGCGGCCTTTAAAGAGCCTACTGTCTACTGACTACTGACTACTGTCTACTAAATGTTACTATCCTTGATTCACGAAGAGGGCGACCTTTATGTCAACCGAGACGCCGCTTGAGCTGAAGAAGACGGTCAACCTGCCGAAGACGGGCTTCGCGCAGAAGGCCAACCTGGGGCAGTCGGAGCCGGCGCGCCTCAAGCGCTGGGCCGAGATGGGGCTCTACGGGCTGATCCGCCGCTCGCGCGCCGGCCGCGAGCGGTTCGTCCTGCACGACGGGCCGCCCTACGCCAACGCCGACATCCACCTCGGCACGGCCCTGAACAAGATCGTCAAGGACATCGTCGTCAAGTCGCGGACGATGCTCGGCTACGACGCGCCCTACGTCCCCGGCTACGACTGCCACGGGCTGCCCATCGAGCAGCACGTCGAGCGCTCGCTTTCGGCGAAGGGGAAGAAGCGGTCTGATCTGCCCGTCGCCGCCTTCCGCCGCGCCTGCCGCGAGCACGCGGCCGACGCCTTGCGCCGCCAGACGCGCGACTTCCAGCGCCTCGGCGTCTTCGGCCTCTGGGAAGACCCCTACCTGACGATGTCGAACCACTACGAGGCCGAGACGGCGCGCCTCTTCGGCCGCTTCGTCGAGCGCGGCTACGTCTACAAGGGCGCGCGCCCCGTCTACTGGTGCGTCTACGACCAGACGGCGCTGGCCGAGGCCGAGGTCGAGTACCGCGAGCACACGAGCCCCTCGGTCTACGTCAAGTTCCCGCTCGCGGAGGACAACCTCGAAGGCAAGGCGTTCAAGCGCGAGCTGCTCGGGGCCGAGGACGACCCGCGCAAGGTCTTCTTCCTCATCTGGACGACGACGCCCTGGACGCTCCCCTCGAACCTCGGCATCGCCGTCCACCCGAACTTCGAGTACGTCGCCTTCGAGGCCGGCGGCGAGGTCTACATCGCGGCGGCCGACCTGCTCGACGACCTCGTCGTGAAGCTCGGCATCGGCCGGCGGGAGTCCGCCCGGGACGCCGGCGCGTCCGCTGACGGCGACCTCTCCGAAAGCTTCACCGTGACCGAGTACGTCCGCCCCGACGTGCTCGCGCGCTTCCCCGGCTCGCGGCTCGACCGTCTGGAGGCGCGCCACGCGTGGCTCGACCGCCCGTCGCTCCTGATGGTCGGCGAGCACGTCACGCTCGGCGGCGAGGCCGACGCCGAGACGGAGCTCGACGTGCGCGAGGCGCGCGACAAGAAGGTGACGGGCAAGGCCGGGACGGGACTCGTCCACACCGCGCCGGGGCACGGCCACGACGACTTCCAGATCGGCAAGGCTTACGGCCTCGACATCTACTGCCCCGTAGACAACGCCGGCCGCTTCACCCCGGAGGTCGAGCACTTCGCCGGCGAGCGCGTCTTCGAGGCCAACCCGAAGATCGTCGAGTTCATGCGCGAGCAGGGCGTCCTCGTCTTCTCCGAGGAGTACGCGCACCGCTACCCGCACTGCTGGCGCTGCAAGAACCCGGTCATCTTCCGGGCCACGCCGCAGTGGTTCATCTCGCTCGACGCGCCGGCGCGCGACGCCCGCGAGTTCGAGCGCGACGAGGACGGCCGCGACCTGACGAACTTCACGGAGGACGTCGTGGCGGAAGGCCCCGGCTCGCTGCGCGCGGGCGCGCTCGAAGAGATCGAGCGCGTCGAGTGGGTGCCGGCCTGGGGCGAGGAGCGGATGCGCAACATGCTCCGGGCGCGGCCCGACTGGTGCGTCTCGCGCCAGAGGGTCTGGGGCGTGCCGATCCCGGTCTTCTACTGCCGGGGGTGCGAGGCCGAGGCCGCAGACCCGGCGCTGATCCACCACGTCGCAGACATCTTCGAGCGCGAGTCGGCCGACGCCTGGTACACGCGCGAGGCCGCCGAACTCCTGCCCGAGGGCTACAGGTGCGCGCGCTGCGGCGGCGCGGAGTTCACGAAGGAGACGGACATCCTCGACGTCTGGTTCGACAGCGGCTCGTCGTCCGTCGCCGTGCTGGAGAAGTACGAGGGCCTGCACTGGCCGGCCGACGTCTACCTCGAAGGCGGCGACCAGTACCGCGGGTGGTTCAACTCGTCGCTGATGGTCGGGCTGGCCGCGCACGACCGCGCGCCGTACCGCACCGTCATCACGCACGGCTGGGTGGTGGACGGGCAGGGGAAGGCGATGCACAAGTCTGCGGGCAACGCCGTCTCGCCCAACGAGGTGGTCGAGGAGTCGGGCGCGGAGATCATCAGGCTCTGGTCGGCCTCGTCCGACTACCACGAGGACATGCGCTGCTCGCCGGAAATCCTCCGGCGCGTGTCGGACGCCTACCGCAAGATGCGCAACACCGCCCGCTTCGCGCTCGGCAACCTCGACGGCTTCGACCCGGCGCGCGACGCCGTCGCGCTCGGAGAGATGCCGGAGATAGACCGCTGGGCGCTCTCGGAGCTCGACCGCGTCATCGAGCGCGCGCTCGAAGCCTACCGCGCCTACGAGTTCCACACCGTCTACCACGCGCTCTACCACTTCTGCACGGTGACGCTGTCGGCGCGCTACTTCGACATCATCAAGGATCGGCTCTACACGGCCGCGCCGCGCTCGCGCTCGCGCCGCTCGGCGCAGACGGCCCTGAACCACATCGCCGACGCGCTCGCGCGGCTGCTCGCGCCGCTGCTGGTCTTCACGGCCGACGAAATTTGGGAGAACCTGCCGGAGTTCAAGGCGGGCGCGCTCCCGCCCTCGGTCCACGTCGCGGAGTTCCCGGTCGCCGACCGCGCGCGCGACGCGGGCCTCGGCGAGCGCTGGGAGCGACTCTTCGAGGTGCGCGACACGGTCTTACGCGCGCTCGAGGAGGCGCGCGCGGCCAAACTCATCGGGAGCGGGCTGGAGGCGCACGTCCGCCTCGAAGCCGACCGGCGGACGCACGACCTGCTCGAACAGTACCGCGCAGACCTGCGCTACATCTTCATCGTCTCGCAGGTCTCGCTGACCTTGCTCGCGGAGGGCGAGGGGGGCTTGCGCGTGACGGCCGAGCGGGCCGCGGGCGAGAAGTGCGAGCGGTGCTGGAACTACTCGGAGCGCGTCGGCGAGTTCGCGCGCTACCCGACCGTCTGCGAGCGCTGCGTCGAGGCGCTGGCCGAGATCGAGGCCGAGGGGGGGCTGCCGGCGTGAGCGCGCGCGGGGTGACGCTGGGCTGGCGCGCGGCCTACCTCCTGGCGGCCGCGCTGCTCTACGTCGTTGACCAGATGACGAAGGCGTGGGCGGTGCGGCGGCTGCGCCTCGGCGACACGGTGCGCGTCGTCGAGGGCTTCCTGCACTTCGGCTACGCCGAGAACACCGGCATCGCCTTCGGGCAGTTGCAGGAGGGCGGCGAGTTCGGGCGCTGGATGCTGGCGGCGCTGGCGGCGCTCGCGGCCGCGGGCGTCCTCGTCTACTTCTTCCGCGTGAAGACGGCCGACGACCGCGTCCTCGGCGCGTGCGCGCTGCTCCTGGCGGGCATCGCCGGCAACCTGACCGACCGCGTCCGCCTCGGCCACGTCGTAGACTTCGTCGAAGTCCACCTCGGCTCCTACCAGTGGCCGACCTTCAACGTCGCCGACGCCGCCATCTGCGTCGGCGCGGGGCTGCTGGCTTTAGACCTGATCCTGGAAGGCAAGAGAGAAGGCAGAAGGCAGAAGGCAGAAGGCAGTCAGGAGGCGGAAGGCGGCGCGCGTTGACGGACTTGTTTTTGCTGCCTTCTGCTTTCTGCCTTCTTAAAGCAGTCAGCTTTAGAGATGTTCCCTGAACTCTTCCGCATCGGCAGCTTCCCCGTGCACACCTACGGGGTGCTTTTGGCGGCGGCGTTCGTGGCGGCGCTGTTCGTGGCCGCGCGGCTGGCGGCGCGCGACGGGCTGCCGCGCGAGCGCGTCTTCGACCTCGGCCTGTGGATTCTCCTGGGCGGGCTGCTCGGCTCGAAGCTTTTGCTGATGCTGGCCGAGCCGACCTACGGCGCGAGCATCTGGAACCTGCTCTCGGTAGACTTCCTGCGCTCCGGCGGCGTCTGGTACGGGGGCTTCCTCGGCGGGCTGGCGGCGGGCCTCTTCCTGATGCGGCGCTACCGCCTGCCGTTCTGGAAGACGACCGACGCCTTCGCGCCGGGCGTGGCGCTCGGTCAATCAATCGGCCGTCTCGGCTGCTTCGCCGCCGGCTGCTGCTGGGGCGAGTCGTGCGAGCTGCCTTGGGCCGTCACGTTCCCGGAGGAGGCCGAGCGCGCGACGGGCGTGCCCGCGGGCGTGCCGCTCCACCCGACGCAGCTCTACGAGTCGGCCGCCGCCTTCCTCATCTTCCTCTTCCTCCTCCGGCTGCACCGCCGCAAGCGCTTCGACGGGCAGGTCATCACCGCCTACGCCGTGCTCTACTCGGCGGCGCGCTTCACCATCGAGTTCTTCCGCGACGACCCGCGCGGCGACATCGCCGGCCTCACGACCGCGACCGGCCTCTCGACCTCGCAACTCATCAGCCTCCTCGTCCTCCTCGCCGGCCTCGCCTTCCTCGTCGTCCGCCGCCGACGCGTGAACGCCGGGGAGGAGCCGTCGGCGGAAGGCGGGGCGCGGGCTTCGGACACGGCGGGCGCGTGAGCGAAGAAGCTTTCAGCGAGCCGGACGTAGAGGCGCTCACCTTCGAGGTCTCCGAGGCGGACGCGGGCGCGAGGCTCGACGCGTTCGTGGCGGCGCGCGTGGCGGGCGTCAGCCGGACGGCCGTCAAGCGCGCCATCGAGGACGGCGACGTGCTCGTCGCGGGCCGCGCCTCGAAGCCCTCCTACAAGCTGCGCGCCGGCGAGGTGGTCGAGGCCGAAATCCCCCCGCCCGTCCCGGCGGAGCTGACGCCCGAAGACATCCCGCTCGACATCGTCTACGAGGACGACTCGGTCGTCGTCGTCAACAAGCCGGCCGGCATGGTCGTCCACCCCGCGGCCGGCGTCCGCTCGGGCACGCTCGCCAACGCGCTCGCCTACCGATTGAGTTTCGAGTTTCGAGTTTCGAGGTTCGGGTTAGAGACTGCTCCGGAACTCGAAACTCGAAACTCGAAACTCGCAACTCCGCCGCCGTTGCGGCCGGGCATCGTCCACCGGCTCGACCGCGACACGTCGGGGCTGGTGGTCGTCGCCAAGACGGCGGCCGCGCACGAGCACCTTTCGGAGCAGTTCCGGGCGCGCACGGTCTTCAAGTCTTACGCCGCGCTGGTGCACGGGGTGGTCAAGGAGGACAGGGGGAGGGTCGAGCAGCCCATCGCGCGCGACCCGCGCCACCGGACGCGGATGGCCGTCGTCCGCGGCGGGCGGCCCGCCCTGACGCTCTGGCGCGCGCGCCGGCGCTTCCGCCGCGCGACACTCCTCGACGTGGAGATCAAGACCGGGCGCACGCACCAGATACGCGTCCACCTCGCGTGGCTCAAGCACCCGGTCGTCGGCGACGAGACCTACGGCGAGGGGCGCGACCGCAACGTGCAAGACCCCGCCCTGCGCGCGGCCATCAGTAGGCTCGGCCGACACTTCCTCCACGCCGCGCGCCTCGGCTTCCACCACCCGACGACCGGCGAGTGGCTGAGCTTCAACGCGCCCCTGCCCGCGGAGCTAGCCGCGCTTCTGTCGGCCTTAGAGGAATCGGCCTGAGCGGGTTTCATCCGGGTGCGGACGTTTAGAGCGATTCGCATCCGAGCGCGAACGTTTAGAGGCGGGCCGAGCCCCCAGTTCGAGCTGCAATTAAAGTTGAACCGGCGGGCACGGCCCGCCTCTAAACGTTTGTAAGAGTAGTCGAGGAGGGACGGGAAATGGCTTCAGGCTTTCGGGAGTTATCCTTGAGGTTAATGCGCTACGCCGTGCTCTTTTTGACCCCGGCCGTCGCCTGCTCGTGTTACGCGCAGCCGGCCGCGGCGGATCGTCTAGCGAAAGCCTTCGTCAGCCAGCCCGACCACACCTCGCGCGCGTACAGCGTCGCCTTCAGCCCCGACGGGAAAGTCCTCGCGTCGGGGGGTTGGGACGGCACGATCAAGCTCTGGGACGTGGCGGCGGGTCGCGAGCTGCGGACGCTGGCCGGTCACGGCTGGGGGATTTACAAAGCCTTCTTCAGCCCGGACGGGAGGCGTCTGGCCTCTTCGAGCCGGGACGGGACGGTCAAGCTCTGGGACGCGGCGACGGGGCAGAACACGCTGACGCAGAGGGCCGACGCCCTCGCGGTCAAGTCGGTGGCGTGGAGCCCGGACGGCCGGCTGCTGGCGAGTTGCGGCAACGAAGGCGTCGTCCGGCTCTGGGACTCGGGGACGGGCCGCGAGGTGCGCGCGCTCGCCCACGCGCGGCCGGGCGAGAGGGCCGACCTCGTCAACGTCTGCCTCTTCAGCCCCGACGGGAAGCTCGTGGCGGCGCGGAACTGGGACGCGACCGTCAGCCTCTGGGAAGTCGGCACCGGACGCGAGACGACGCTCCGCCTCGCAAGCCCCTCGGGCGCCATCTCGTCCATCGCCTTCAGCCCCGACGGCCGCCTGCTCGCCGCGGCCGACGAGGGGGCGCAGGTCAAGTTCTGGGAGGTCGCCACGGGCGAGCCCGCCCGCGCCCTCACGGCCCCGCCGGCCGAGGGGGGTTCGGCGCAGATCGTCGCGCTGGCCTTCAGCCCCGACGGCCGTCAGCTCGCGGCCGGCGAGGCGCGGGTCGAGGAGGCGAAGGGGCGCTTCAACGGCTGGATCAGACTCTGGGACTTGGAGTCCGGTCGCGCCGTGCGCGAGGCGCGGGCGCACGCGATGGAGCCGGACATGCTCGCCTTCAGCCCCGACGGGCGTCTGCTCGCCTCGGGCGGAGCGGACGGCGGCGTGAAGCTCTGGGACTTGAATCTCGGAGAGTTGAAGACGCTCAGCCGCAGCCCGCTCGAAGCGAAGGGCGAGATGTTCCGCTCCTTCGACGCGCCCAACCCCGAAATGATGCTGCCGCCGACGCCCGCGGGGCTGCGGACGCTCGAATGGCTCGGCGCTTTCAACTCGGGGAACGTCTACTTGATGGCCGGCTTCGCGCGGGACAGGTTCGCGCCCGCGGCGCTCGCGCGGAAGCCCGCGGAAGAACGCGCCCTCGAAGACTTCAGTCTCTACCGTGAACTCGGCGAGCTGGAGCTGGGCGGCGTCGAGCGCGCGACCGACACCGAAGTCAACGTCTTCGCCCAATCATCCAAAACCAAAGAGTGGCGAAGCATCAAACTGCAACTCGAAGCGTCTGCCCCGCACGGCGTCACCCTCGTCGAGACGCGGCGCATCCCCGGCCCGCCCAAGCCCGCCACCAAATAAAGAAACGATGAACTGAAAGAGGGTT
>DASZKF010000078.1:0-4820 GCA_035947355.1 Pyrinomonadaceae bacterium
CGCCCTGGCGGGCGACGGAGGGGGCGGGCGAAGGCCCCGGCGGGCCGGCGCGCCTGAAGGCCAGCCACGCGAGGCCGCCGACGATCAGGAGTGCGAGCGCGGCCAGAGAGAGTTGGAGGAGTGGGGCGCGGCCGAAGAGAAAACCGAGGGGGTGGTTCTTCGCCGGGTCGGGGGGCGGGTTCCGGGAGATGTACTCGCGGAGTGCGCGCGCGACCCTCAGGGATTCGCGCCGCTCGGGCGTGGTCAGGAAGGTGTCCTTAAATCTCTCCCGCTCGCCCGCGGAAAGCCCTTCGTACAGGTATTCGTCTATCAGCTCGTCTTCAGCCGCCCGCAACTGCCGGAAGTACTCTGCGTCGAGGAAGAGCCGTTCCTCAACCCGCACCTGTTCCTCCGCCGACAACTCGCCGAGTAAGAACTTTTTCAGGACTACGTCTTCATCGGCGTACTGTTTCATCGCGTCTAAGCTCTCGTCAGACCCCGGCCTCCATCTTATATTACAAATATCTACGATTCATATCATCAGGCCGCGTGCTGTTTTAAGCATTCCCGGATACATTTCTTCAGGCCCGTCCTGACCCGGTGGGCCTGGAGCCTCAGCAGCGGGAGCTGAAGGTTAAACCGCGCGGCCAGCTTTTTCCTCAACTCGATTTTGACGCGCTTCTCCCCCTGGTAGTATTGCAGGACCAGCTCGCGGTTGCGCGGGTTGAGTTGTTCTATGCATTTTTCGAGGCATTCGTACTCCGGCTCCACGTCGTCGGCGTCGTTGGCCGGCAGCCCTTCGGGCAGCGGCGACATCTCCGGCTCCCTCCGGAGGTATTCGAGGTAGATGTAGTAGGCGACGCGGTGGAAGTACCGCGCGGGGTCGCCGACGTAGGCGTGGCGGAACTCGGGCAGCTTCGACGCGACCCGGTTGATCGTCTCGTCGGCCAAATCCTCCGGCGTCGCGCAGCCGTGCGCCCGGAAGCCCCTGACGAGCGAGGCGCGAATCTTTTCGTAAACCTCCCCGGCGCGTTCGCGCTCGGGGTCAAGCCAGGACAGTAAGCCCTCGAAACTCTCCGGGTCCAACCTTTTTTGCCTCCGCAAGGTGTCCGCTGTGCCAGTTCCGAGAAGTCAGGGCGCCGCGCGCCTACTTCCAGTCACCCTGCAGGACGAAGCCGGCCCAGAAGTACGGGGCGCGCCACTGCTGCCTCGACCGCATGAGTTCCGATTTCGCGAGCCTGAGCGCCGCCGGGGGCGGCATACGGTCTTTGAACATGTGCCTGTAGAAGCTCTTCATCAGCGCGGCCGTCGCCTCGTCGTCAACCTTCCAGAGGCTCGCCACGACGCGCCTGGCGCCGGCGTACATGAAGCCGCGCGTCAGCCCGATGAGCCCCTCGCCCCTGACCTCCTTGCCGATGCCCGTCTCGCAGGCCGAGAGCACGACCAGCTCGACCGGCAGCTCCATATTGTAGATGTCGCTGAGCCGCAGGAACCCTTCCCGCGGCCGCCCCTGCTCGTCCACCAGCGACAGCACCAAGCCGGAAAGCTGCGGGCGCGTGTCGTCAAGTAGCGCGTGCGTGGCGAAGTGGACGGCCCTGTAGCCGCCCAGTGTGGGGCTGGTCGCCGCCTCGCGGTTGGCCCGGAATCCGACCGCTACCGTCCCCAGGCCGGCCGGGACGGCCGAGATGATGCCGTTGGCCTCTTCGAGCGAGTACGGCAGGCGGGCGAGTGTGGACATGCCGGCCGTTCTCTGCATGTCCCGCAAAGCGCCGGCCAGCTCGCCCGACCGCGTCGCGCCCGCCGGGGCCGCGCCCCGCGCCGTGCTGACGCGCGCGTCGTCGCTGCTGAACACGGGGTCTGCGAAGACGGCCACGTATTTGTCCGGCGTCCCGCGCGGCGTCGCCCTTAGCAGCGCGAGCGCGGAGGCGGACGGGAGGTAGATCACCTCGCGCGCGGGCGGCGGGGGGTAGGCGCCGCCGTCTTCGAGCGGGGCGCGGCCGGCCGCGCCGCGCGCGGGCCGCTGCGCGCCGAGGGCGGGCAGCACCTCGAAGGGGACGAACTGCAACGCCTCGTCGGCGACCACCACCACGCGCTTCACCCCGAGGCGACCGGCCACCGGCCCGAGCACCATCTCACTCAACTCGGCCGCCCGCTGCCGCAGCAGTTTGACGGACTTTTGGAGGCGCTCGGCGTCCAGGGGGCTACTCTCACCCGGCTGGGGCGGCTCGTAGGCGGTCAGGTCTTCCCTCAGGCTCTTGACCGCCGCCTCTATCTCGGCCCGCCCGCGCAGCCGGTAGCCCTGGACGCCGCCGCGGGTCACGGCCCAGAGGTAGCTGCGCTCCTCGCCGAGCGCGTATTCGAGGAGCAGGGTGTCGTCGTCGAGCAGCTCCCTGATCTTGGAGGCCCTGAGCGGCTCGGGCTGGGTCAGTTGCGCGTAGCGCGGGCTGTGCGACCTGATGCGCGTCAGCACGTCCTCGTAGCTGTCCGTCAGCGCGTCGAACTCACGCTCCAGGTTCGCGACCTCGGCCGCCACCCTCGCCTTGTCCTTCTCCTCCACCTTCGAGCCGCGCAGGAGCAGCAGCCGATCCGACACCGCGCCGAGCTGCTTTTCGAGGTCGCCCTTCTGCGCGATGAGGGCGGGGTCGCCGCCCCTGCGGACGTTCACCTGCCCCTCGGCGAGGAGGTCTATCAGGCCGCGGGCGCGGGCGCGGTCGCTGGATTCGAGCGCGGCCTCGGCATGGCCCTCGGAGGGGGCGCGCTCGTGGAGGCGCATCTTAATGTCTATGTCCAGCTCGTAGTAGTCGCGCTTCGTCGAGAGGTAGGTCATGCGGAGCTGGTGGTTGGCCGTGCGGGTGCGCAGAGACTCGGAGATGTTGATGGCGCGCTCGATGCGGTCGCGCGCCGCGCCGAGGTTGCCGCGCGCGCTCTCGATGCGGGCGAGGCCGTAGAGCGACCTGGCCGTCCCCACGCCGTCGCGCAGTTCGCGCCACAGTGTGAGCGCCTCCTCGTAGTCGGCGGCCGCCCTCGACAGGTCGCCCGTCGCGGCGTGAGCCTCGCCGATTTTGTCGAGGGTCACGGCCTCCCAGAGTCTGGAGCCGCCCTTCTTCTGGGCATCCAGCGCCTGCGCGTAGGAGCCGAGCGCCTCCTGCGGCCGGCCGCCGGCCATGTGCACCATCCCGAGGTGCGTGAGGGTGTAGGCGACGCCCTGCCGGTCGTCCGCCTGAGTGAACAGCCGTTGCGCCTCCTGGAAATGTTTGCGCGCCTCCGGGTACTTCCCGAGCAGGTAGTAGGCGAAGCCGAGGTTGTCGAGCGTGGCGGCGTGGCCGCGCGGCTCCCCGAGCTTTTTGCGGATCGTCAGCGCCTTGTCGAGGTACACGAGCGCCCTCTCCGCGTCGCCCCAGTCGGCGTGAACCATGCCGATGTTGTCGAGGACGTTGGCCTGCCCGCGTTCGTTCCTGACCTCGCGGTGGAGCGCGAGCGCCTGCTCGTAGTTGTCGCTCGCCGCCTGCATCTCGCCGAAGCCGTGGCGGAGGACGCCGAGGTTGGTATAGGTGGCGGCCATCCGGGCCGGGTTCCCAGTCTCTTGCAGGAGGCGCAGCGCCTCCTCGTAGTGGGCGGCCGCCTGCGCGGGGTCTCCGAGCCTTTCGAGCATGCCGCCGATGTTGTTGTGTGTGTTGCCCTCCATGGTGCGGTCGCGCACGGCCTGCCAGAGCGGGAGCGCCCGCCTAAAGTGCACGAGCGCCTCCGCGTACTCGCCGAGGACGGCGTGGGCGATGCCGGTGTTGTTGAGGGCGTGCGCCTGCCCCCACCGGCTGCCGGCCCGCTCGTACAGCTCGTACATCTTCTGGTAGAAGGGGAGCGCGTTGCGCGCGCTGTCGAAGTCGCGGAGGGCCGCGCCTATTTCGTTGTTGACGTATGCTTGGCCGTAGAGGTCGTTCTCCTCTCGGAGGATGGCGAGGGCGCGGTCGAAGTGCTCGCGAATCTTCGCCCGGTCAGGGACGGCGCGGTAGGCGAGGCCGATGCTGTGGTAAGTGAGAGCCTCCTGGCGGCGGTCGCCGAGGGCCTGCCAGAGGCGCAGCGCCTCCGTGTACTTCCCCACGGCCTGGGCGCAGCCCTCGGGGGTTCTGAGCCGGCGAAACCTGTGCCCTTCGAGGAAGGCCGCTTCGGCCGCCAGCCGCTTCGAGTCCGCCTCCGTCGGCTCGCGCGGGCCTTCGCCCGTCAACGCGTAGCGGCCCGGCATCGCCCCCCTCTCGGGGGCGCGGATTGCGAGCACGTAGTCGCCCTCCGTGCGCGCCATAATGGAGACCGACTCGGGGCCGCGCGAGCCGTTCGGGCTGTCCATCTGGACGGCGGGCGACTGCGGCGCGCCCGGCTCGAAGAACGAGACGACGACGTCTATGTCTTCCTGCTCGACGACGGCGCGGAAGTACTGGCCCGGCTTCAGCGGGACGCGGAAGGTGTGAACGTCTCCGCCCTCCATCTCCTGCCGGGTGGTGAGGCCGGGCGCGAGCGGCCCGAGGTCTTTAGGCGCGGGCGCGCCCGTCTGGGCGCGGGCGGAGGCGACGCAGGGTATGAGGCAGAGGAGCAGTGCCAGCCGCAGGCGACGGCTCGCGTCGGCGTCGAGAGGGTGGGGCGGCATAGAATTAAGTGACGCTCGGGCGTGCGATGTCGGGGGTAGAGTTGATTCGATTTTTACCTGATCGAGGCCCCGGCCGGAGCCTCCGTTCCGGGTGCGCCCTGTGATTGCCGAATCATACAACAACGCCCGACGAAGCCGGAAAGATTTTTCCGGGCCAGGGCAGACAGACGGAGGGGCGGCGGCGGGCGCGTACTGGTCGCGC
>DASZKF010000079.1:0-8868 GCA_035947355.1 Pyrinomonadaceae bacterium
CTGAAAAAAACTCGGCGCTGCGGCGCGCCGTCTCTCCTGCGGTGTGTTTCTGTGTGCGCCTGGGCTGACGCGGGGCGAGAAATCCCTCGTGCGGCGGGGGCCGCTGCCGCCGCCTGCCGCTACCACCGTTCGGTCTCAAGCAGCAATAGGATACCCGATTAGATTCTTTATTATTACAATTCACGCTTTGCCCATGAATCTCAACGAATCGTTAATCAAAATCAGTGGTTCAGCTCCGATAGACGGGGAGCTTGATCTGGGGCCATTTATGCTGCCGGCGTTGAGTTCTCAGTTACTTCAGAAGACAAGCAGAGCAACGGGCTTGTTAGGAAGAGTCTTTAACAAGCCCCCAGCCTCTAGCCCCTGCTTTTAGTTGACGGCGTCGGAGGAGGCGTCGGGCAGAGGGGTGCCGTTGTTGTCTATGAGGACGATGGTGAGTTCCTGTTCGTCGGCGAGGGTGGAGTCTATGAGGGTCTGCACCCAGTAGCGGCCGGGGGCGGGGAAGACGACGTTGAAGAAGAAGCTGATGTTGTTGGCGACGCCGCCGGGCGCGACCTCGAAGGGCGCGGGGTCGGCGAGGACGACCGGGCGCTGGCGGGCGTCGTCGAGGATGCGCACCTCGGAGAGGTGGCGGCCCGCGCCGCCGCGCCACTGGCTGACGACGGCGAACTTCATCAGAGTCATCGGGGCCTGCTGCACCATGACCTGGTGGAAGACGCCCATCAGAGAGAGCTTGTTGCCCACCTCCAGCCGCACGTCGTCGCAGAAGATGGTGTAGGCCAGCACCGGCTTGTCGGTCGTTTGTGCGCTCATCCCAGTAAACCCTTCAAGGCTTCCTCGCCTTCGATGACGTTGAGCTTCAGTTCCCTCGCCCGCTCGAGCTTCGAGCCGGCGTCCTCGCCCGCCACGACGTAGTCGGTCTTCTTGCTGACCGAGGAAGTCACGCGCCCGCCGCGCGACTCGATCAGCTCGCGCGCCTCGTCGCGCGTCATGGTTTCGAGCTTGCCCGTGAGCACGAACAGCTTGCCGGCGAACGCGCCGTCGCCGGCCACGGCCGCCGCGCCGCCCGACAGCTCCGTCCGCACGCCCGCCTCTTTCAGGCGCTTACATAAATCGAGGTTGCCCTCGTCGTCGAACCAGTCGCGGACGGCCTGCGCCACGGTCAGGCCGATCTCGGGGATGTCGTCAATCTCCTCGACGGTGGCCGCGGCCAGCCGGTCGAGCGAGCCGAAGCGGCGCGCCAGGAGCGCGGCCGTGCGCTCGCCGACGTGGCGGATGCCGAGGCCGTAGACGAGGTGCGGCAGGTCGCGGCTCTTGCTCGCCTCGATCTGCGCGATGAGGTTCGAGGCCGACTTCTCGGCCTTGCGTTCGAGCGCGGCCACGTCTTCCAGTTTCAACTGATACAGGTCGGCCACGTCGCGCACCATCTTCTTCTCGACGAACTGCTCGGCCAGCGCCTCGCCCATCCCCTCGATGCGCATCGCGCGGCGCGAGGCGAAGTGGAGCAGCCGCGCCTTCAGTTGCGCCGGGCAGTCGGCCGCCACGCAGCGCGAGACGACCTCGCCCTCGGGCCGCGAGACGACGCCGCCGCAGACCGGGCAGGAGGTCGGGAAGGTGTACTTCTTCTCCCGGCCCGTCCGCCGCGACTCGACCACCTTCAAGACCTTCGGGATGATCTCGCCGCTCTTCTCGATCAGGACCCAGTCGCCGACCTTCACGCCCAGCCTTTTGATCTCGTCCTCGTTGTGCAGCGTCGCGCGCGCGACGGTCGTGCCGGCGAGGAGGACGGGCGTGAGGTTCGCGACCGGCGTGAGCGCGCCGGTGCGGCCGACCTGCACGACGATGGACTCGACCTGCGTCGTCGCCTGCCGCGCCGGGTACTTATAGGCGATGGCCCAGCGCGGGGCCTTGGCCGTCGCGCCGAACTCCTCCTGCAAGGCCGTCGAGTTGACCTTGACGACGACGCCGTCTATCTCGTATTCGAGCCGGTCGCGCTCGGCCTCCATCCGGTTGCAGAACTCGATGACGCCCCCGATGTCGCGGCAGCGCTCGCGGTGCGGGTTGACGCTGAAGCCGGCCCCGGCGAGCCATTCGAGCGCGTCCCAGTGCGTGTCGAAAGCCTTGCGGTCGCCGCGCAGCGCGTCGTAGGCGAAGAGGTCGAGGCGGCGGCGCGCGACGATCTTCGGGTCGAGCTGGCGGATGGTGCCGGCGGCGGCGTTGCGCGGGTTGGCGAAGCGCGGCTCGCCGGCCTCCTCGCGCTCCAGGTTGATGCGCTCGAAGGCCCTGCGCGAGAGGTACGCCTCGCCCCGCACCTCGACCTCCGAGACCTTCCCGTCCTTCAATCTCAGGGGGACGCTGCGGATGGTTCGCACGTTCTGCGTCACGTCCTCGCCGACGCGGCCGTCGCCGCGCGTCACCCCGCGCGCGAGCACCCCGCCCTCGTAGTGGAGCGAGACCGAGAGGCCGTCTATCTTCAGCTCGGCGACGTACTCGAAGGCGCGCCCGTCGGCCAGCTTGCGGCAGCGCTCGTCGAAGGCGCGCAGGTCTTCGAGGTTGTAGCTGTTGTCGAGCGACAGCATCGGCCGCCGGTGGACGTACTCCGGGAACCCCTCGGCCGGCCGCCCGCCGACGCGCACCGTCGGGCTGTCCGGCGTCCGCAGCTCCGGGTGCTCCTCCTCCAGCGCCCGCAGCCGCTCCAACAGCGCGTCGTACTCCGCGTCCGAAATCTCCGGCGCGTCGTGGACGTAATACAACTCCTCGTGACGGAGAATCTCCTCACGGAGTTTCTTGATCTCGTTCCCAATGCTTTTCGCTGTGGCTGGCATGCGTCGCTGATTCTACAGGGTCACTTGTTGAGCTGCACGAGGCCCTCGCGCTCCTGCTTCACTTCCACGTCCTCTTCGAGGTGGGCGAGGCGGTGGATGATGCGGCCGAAGTATTTGACGCCGCGGAGGAAGTCTTCGAGGCGGATGTGCTCGTCGGGACCGTGAGGGTTCGAGCCGTAGTAGCTGACGCCGAAGGAGACGACCGGGGTGGGCGGGTGCGTGACGCCGCAGACCGCGCCGACCGGCCCGCTCGCGGGGTCGAGCGGGTAGACGACCGCGGGCGCGCCGTAGACTTCAGCGGCCGACTCGACCGCGGCGCGCGCCACCGTGGACTTCGGCGAAGACTTGGCGTAGGGCGCGCCCCCGAGCTCGATGATCTCGATGTCCTGGAAGCCGCGCGCGTCGAGGTGCCGGCGCAGGAGGCGGACGACCAGCTCGGGCGTGAGGTCGGGGACGAGCCGGAAGTCGAGGCGGGCCGTGGCCGCGCCCGGCAGGATCGTCTTCGCGCCGGCCTCGGTGTGGCCGGTGCGGATGCCGCAGATGGTGCAGGTCGGGCCGAAGATCAACTCCTTCGTCAGCTCGCGGCCCGTCATGCCGCGCACCCAGCCAGCGATGCGGAACTCTTTGCGCAGGCCCGCCTCGTCGAGCTCGACCGTCTTCAGCGTCAGCTTGTCCTCGCTCGTGATCGGCGCGACGTGCGAAGAGAAGCCGTCTACGGTGATGACGCCCTTCGGCGAGACGACCGTCGCGAGCGCCTGCACGAGCCGCCACGCGGGGTTCGGAACGATGCCGCCCCACTTCGAGTGCAGGTCGCGGCGCGCGCCGTGGGCGCGCAGCTCGAGGAAGGCGATGCCCTTGAAGCCGAGGTTGATGACGAGGCGATCACGCGTGTCGAGGTAGCCGTCGTCCCAGACGCAGCCGTCGGCGCGCAGGAGGTCGGCGTGCTCGGCGGCGAAGCGGTAGAGGCTCGGGCTGGCGATGCCGTCCTCGCCCTCGACGACGAAGCGCAGGCAGACGGGGAGTTTCCCGAAAGTCTTCTGGTAGGCCTCGACGGCGGCGAGCCGCGCGACCAGGTCGCCCTTGCTGTTCGACGCGCCGCGCGCGAAGAGCTTGCCGTCCTCGACCGCCGCGGCGAAAGGCCCCGACGACCACTCGGTGAGCTGGCCGACGGGCTGCACGTCGTAGTGGCCGTAGACGACGAAGCAGCGCTCGCCCGCCCCGCACTCGCCGTAGACGATCGGGAACCCGCTCCCGACCTTGAACGGCCGCGTCCCCGCCCCGACCCGCTGCAACATCTGCTCGACCTGCTCGGCCACCGCCCGCATCCCCGTCCCGCGCGCCGCCACCGAGGGCATCCGGCACAGCGCCTGTAGGCGCTCCACGAACGAGCGCGCGTGGCGGTCAACGTAGCGGTCGAAGCGAGTAAACGGCATGAGTTCAAAGTTCAAAGTTCAAAGTTCAAAGTCCGAGGGCCTGTTCTGCCTTTGAACTTTAAACTTTAAACTTTGAACTGTCATAGAAAAGGTATCGGGGCCGTTCCGGGTCGCGCTCGAAGCCGGCGCAATGGAGGCCGGCGGCGAGGGCGCGCCGGAACTCTTCGCGGACGCGCAGTTGCTCGCGGCGCGCCTCCGCGGGGTCTTCGCGGAGCAGCGCTCCCCAGTTCGGGGGGATGCGGACGGCGGCCGCCGGGGCGCCGGGGTCGGGCGCTCGCTCGCCGCGGGCGAGGGCCTCGACGCGGGGCGAGTCGAGCTCCCACTCGGCGATGAGGCGGTCGCTGTCTATGCCGTAGGGGCGGCCGAACTCGCCGGTCGCCGTCGAGTAGTCGGTGCCGTAGAAGTTCTCCGCGTAGCGCCGCACGACGACCCCGAGGCGGTTGAGGTTGAAGTACGCGTTGCGCGACTGCATAGGGTCCCAGGTCCAGCGGACGAAGCGGCGGCCTTCGGCGAGGGCGCGCTCGCGCTGCGCCCACTTGAGCCGCGAGCCGACGCCGCGGTTCTGGCAGTCGCCCGCCACCGCCATCATGTGCGAGTAGCCGATGACCTCGCCGCCCCCGCGCAAGGCGACCTGCGTGAGGACGAAGCCGACGAGCCGGCGGCCCTCGAACGCGCCGAGCGTCCAGCCGCCGGCGCTGCGCGTGACGATCAGGTGCCGGCGCGGCGAAAGCTCCAGCTCCGGGAGGCCGAACGCCTCGCGCTGCAACGCCACGCACGCGTCGAACTCCTCGACCGTCACGCACTCGCGAATGGTGATGTCGTCGTGCGAAGCACTCAACGAGATTTACCCTGTAGGGGCGGGGCTCGCCCCCGCCCGCTCAAGCGCTACACGAAAGCCTCGGTGTACCAACTCTCCGGCACTTCCGCGATGCGGGTGCCGGCGCGCTCGGCGATGTCGGGGACGAAGTTGACGAGTAGCAGCCGCCCGCCCTCGCGCAGGCGCGGCTCGACGGCCCCGCTCAGTTCCTTGACGAGCGCCGCCACGGGGCAGTCAATTTTGAAGAGCGCGAGCCGCGCGATCTGGCCGTGCTTCAGAAGCCACGCGACCTTGCGCATCGAGACCATCCCGCACTCGCCCCAGAAGGCGAAGCGCGCCGCCGACCCTTCGCCGCCCGCGGCGTAGGCGACGAGGTCGGGCCGGTAGCGCAGGCCGACGCGCGGCTCGACCTCCAGGTTCGGGTGGCGGCCGACGAACATCGTGAAGCCGAGCGCCTTCAGCAGCACGTGGCCGTAGGACTCGCCGGGGCGCTGCCAGAGGCGCACGCGGCGGCCCGCGAGTTCGAATGAGTGCAGTGACAAGTGACCAGAGGCCGGCCGGAGAAGAACAGACCCGACGCCAACCGCCCGCTTAATGATTGCCGAGAGACGGATTCTATCTCTTCACCCGCCGCTTGTTAAGTTTCGAGTAGTGTCCTAATTTGAAATTAACCTCTTAGAATGTGCTCTCCACAACTTTGCGGCAGAGATGAGCAAGATTAAGCCTAATAACGTCTGCAAAACAGAACCGCGAACATAAGAGAGCAGATAACTACCCAGAAGCGCCCCTCCGATAGAGCCTAGCGACATCCACAGAATAAAAGCCATAGGCAGGCCGTTCAGCCTTCCCTGCCTCTGATACTTCACGATGCCCATGATGATGGTCGGAATACCGATGGCAAGGCTAAGACTTCCCGCCAGCTTTATATCTACGGCAAAGAGCAGGATTATTGTCGGAATGATTAACTCTCCGCCCGCCACGCCGAGCATACTACTGAATATTCCAATCATCACTCCGGCTAAGGTGCCCAAAACAAGCTTGAGCGTAAAGGGAATGGCTAAGCTCCGGGCATGAAAGATGAAGTCATGAGCGATCAAAACCAGACTCAGGGCGACGAGGAAGACCGCCACGATTCGAGTAAGTAAGCTTTCACTAATTCTCGTTGCAAAACGAACGCCTATGTATGAGCCGATGAGAGAGCCACAGAGAATGTCTAAGACTACGGGAACATGAGAGTGATTTAAGCTGACAAGGCCGGCCCGAAAGATAAAGGAAAAGATAACCGTCACAAGGCTAACTATGAGATTGATAACAATGGCTTGCAAGGTGCGGAACTTATAAATGCTGACTAATACAGGCAAGCGGAACTCTGCCCCGCCGAGTCCTATCAGACCGCCGAGCGTGCCTATCAGAGCGCCCCAACAAAACACCCCCGCTTTTCGCATAAAAATCCCTTCTGTACTACAAATCTGAAATTAGGACACTACCAAGTTTCGAGTTGCGAGTTGCGGGTTGCGAGTTGCGAGTTTGTTCGGCGTGAGTTGAACGGCTCAAGCCGCCCAGCCCGAACTCGAAACCCGAAACTCGTAACTCGGAACTTACTTCCCCTGCGGCCGGGCCGGGAGGTTGAGGGTGACGTGGAGGCCGCGCGGCTCGGCGTCGCGGAGCGTGACGTGGCCGCCGAGGGCGTGGAGCAGGCGGTGCGCGATGGCGAGGCCGAGCTCGTTCATGTTCGTGCCGCGCTCGCTCGGCGCGTCCACGTCCACGGGGTCGAAGAGGTGCGCCGGGTCTGTCAGCGGCTCGCCCTGGTCGCTAATCTCGACGCGGAGCCGCTCGCCGTCGGCCGGCGCGGCCGTGACCGTGACGCGCCCGCCCGCCGGGCTGCGGCCGATGGCGAAGGCGAGGAAGTTGTAGAGCACCTGGCGGAGCTTGCCCTCGTCGGAGAGGAGGCCGCCGACCTCGGGCGCGCTCGCGCATTCGAGCTTCACGCCCTGCTTCTGCGCGAGTCGCGCGACGGCCGCGCACGACTCGCGCAGCGTCTCGCGCAGCGAGAACTCGTGGAGGAACAGCTCGGTCTGCCCGGCCTCGAGCCGCGACAGATCCACGAGTTGGTTGAGGCTGGCCTGGAGCTGGAAGCCGGAGGACTGAATCTTCTCGCAGAAGCGGCGCTGCGACCCCGTGAGGTCTTCGTGGTCGAGGAGGATTTCGGCGAAGCCGAGGATGGAGGTCAGGGGCGTGCGCAGCTCGTGCGACATGCGCGCGAGGAAGAGCGAGCGGTAGCGGCTCACGCGCTGCAACTCGCGGTTGGCCTCTTCGAGCGCGGCGGCGTGGCGGCGCGACTCGCCGACGAGCGCCTCGATGCGGCGGTGCTGCGCGTCCATCGCCGCGCCGCGCCGCGCGTTTCCGATGGCGATGACGACGGCCGGGCCGAGGCAGCGGACGCCGTCGAGCGCCGCCCGCAGCCGCCCCGCGTCGGTCGAGCAGACGACCAGCGCCCCGGCCAGCTCGCCGTGCGCGCGGATCGGGACGCCGACGCCGGCCTCAAGCGTCGTCGCCGCGAACGCCTCGCGGACGGCGGGCAAAGTGGCCGGGCCCTGCCCCGGCCAGAAGTGGAACTCCGCGCCGGTGCGCTCGACCTGCGCGGCTAAGAGGTCGGCGACGCGGCGCGCCTCGGCCTCCGGGACTCGCTGGTGCGTGTGGCCCGCGCACTCGCGCAGGCGGCCGTCTGCGGCCGGCAGGTAGGTGGCGACGCAGCAGAGGTCCCAGTGGCGGAGCAGGATTTCGGCGAACGACTCGCAAATCTCCTCCTCGGTGCGCGCCTCGCCCGACGAGAACGCCTGCTCGTAGAGCAGGTTCACGATCTCGGCGCTCAAAGCGTGCAGCGCGGACGCGCCCTTCTCCAGAACCTTTGTCGCTTGCTCACCCATTGCGCGAAGGAACGGCTCTCTAAACGACCTTCACGGGAGACGGAAGGAGTTCACACCTTGCGCGAAACATGTGCGATTTCTTTGTCGTGAAATATAAATTCCCTTCCCGGACGTGTCAAACAGACCGCCATCAGTTTCGGGTTACGGGTTTCGGGTTTCGAGTTCGGGCGGCGTGCGCTGAGCCTTTCAACCCGCGCAGAACAGACTCGAAACCCGAAACCCGTAACCCGAAACTGGCTATGTTATGATTGCCACGCGGGCGGTGAAGGGCCGCCCGCGAAGCCCGCCATGAACGGCCAGCTCAGCGAGCACCCGCTCGGGGAACTCATCCGCGAAATCTCGGAGGCGCGTCTGTCGGGCGCGCTGCGCCTCGCGCACGAGCGCCTCAAGGGCGTGGTCTACTTCGACGCCGGCGCGGTCGTCGCCGCGCTCACGAACCTGCGCGCCTACCGCCTCGTCGAAATCCTCCGGCGCGCCGGCGCGGCCGAACCCGGCCGCCTCGACGGCGTCGTCCCCGAAGGCGCGTCGGACGAGGAGGCGGGCGCGGCGCTCGTCCGCGCGGGCGTGCTCGACGCTAACGGCCTCGCGCGGTGGCGCGAGCGGCAGTCGGCCGAAGCCCTCCGCGCGCTGCTCCGCTGGGAGGAGGGCCAGTGGTCTTTCGACCCGCGCGTGCGCCTCGCCGGCGCTCCCGGCGGTCGGGTCAACGTCGCGCAGCTCCTGGTCGAAAACGCGCGCCTGCTCGGGCCCGTGGCCGCCGCGCGGAGGATGGCTGACGCCGACGACGTGCTCTCGCCCGCGCAGCCGGCAGCCGCCGCGCCGGGCGAGGAGGTGCAGCTCCACCCGACCGAAGCCTTCGTCCTCTCGCG
>DASZKF010000080.1:0-3217 GCA_035947355.1 Pyrinomonadaceae bacterium
GCCCTCTGTGACCTCCGTGCCCTCTGTGTTTAATACCGCCCCGCCCGACACTCAACACGCCGACCCGCCATGCTCAAAAGCACAGCCGCCGGCGGCCGCGGCCCCTTCGGGGACGTGCTACCGGCGGCTGGGGTCGCGTCGCGACCGCTCGGCCGACTTACTTCTTGCCTTCGGTCTTGGCCTCGGCCTTCGCCGGCGCGGCCTCGGCCGCCTCCTCGGCGACGGGCAGGCCGAGCGCCTTCTTCACGTCGCGCTCGACGCGGGCGAGCAGGTCGGGGTTGTCGCGGAGGTTCTGCTTCGAGTTCTCGCGGCCCTGGCCGAGCCGCTCGCCGCCGTAGGAGAACCACGCGCCCGACTTCTCGACCACCTTGTTCGCCACCGCGAGGTCGAGCACGTCGCCCTCGCGCGAGATGCCCTCGCCGTACATGATGTCGAACTCGCACTCGCGGAAGGGCGGCGCGACCTTGTTCTTGACGACCTTGACCTTCGTCCGGTTGCCGACGACGCGGTCGCCGTCCTTGATCGCCCCGATGCGGCGGATGTCTATGCGCACCGAGGAGTAGAACTTCAGCGCGCGGCCGCCCGTGGTCGTCTCGGGGCTCCCGAACATGACGCCGATCTTCTCCCGAATCTGGTTGATGAAGATGAGGCTGGTGTTCGACTGGCCGACGATGGCCGTCAGCTTGCGGAGCGCCTGCGACATCAGCCGCGCCTGGAGGCCAGGCAGCGAGTCGCCCATCTCGCCGTCAAGCTCGGCCCGCGGCACGAGCGCCGCCACCGAGTCTATGACGATCACGTCCACGCCGTTCGAGCGCACCAGGGCCTCGCAGATTTCGAGCGCCTGCTCGCCCGAGTCGGGCTGCGAGATCAAAAGCTCGTCTATGTTGACGCCGAGCTTGCCGGCATATTCGGCGTCCATCGCGTGCTCGGCGTCGATGTAGGCGGCCACGCCGCCTGCCTTCTGCGCCTCGGCCACGATGTGGAGCGCGAGCGTCGTCTTGCCGGAAGCCTCCGGCCCGAAAATCTCAATGACGCGCCCGCGGGGCACGCCGCCGACGCCGATGGCGGCGTCGATGGAGAGCGAGGTGGTCGAAATCGCCTGCACGTCGGCGTGCTCGCGCTCGCCGAGGCGCATGATCGAGCCCTTGCCGAACTTCTTCTCGATGTTGAGGAGGGCGGCCTCAATGGCCCGTCCGCGCTCCCCGCCCAGTTTGCTGTCTGCCATCGTCGCTATCACTCTTTCTCGTCCCCTTTTCTCACGCTGTTCTGAAATCGGCGTCTTATCGCAAGACCCCGAGAGTGTAGCACAAGCGGCGCGAGAATGGAACACTGTTTCACGCTTGCAACAAATATTTTTTCGCCTTACCGCGCGGGTGGGATGGATTTCGTAAGGCCGGGCCAATATACGACAGCGCGCCGGTTTAGTCGAGCGGCGGACTTAAGGCGCGGCCGGCAGCAGCGCGCGGGCGAAGTCGCCGACGCGGCGGACGAGGTCGGGCGCGCCGGCCTGGCGTTCAATCTCGGCGACGAGGGCCGAGCCGACGACGGCCGCGTCGGCGTAGCGCCAGACCGCGGCCACCTGCTCGCGGGTCGAGACGCCGAAGCCGACGGCGACGGGCAGCGTCGTCACCGTGCGCAGGCGCGCGACAAGGCGCTCGGCCTCGGCATTTAAATCAGTCCGCGCGCCCGTGACGCCGGCCCGGGAGACGGCGTAGACGAAGCCCCGCGCCCGCTCGGCTATGAGGCGCAGGCGCGCGTCCGAGGTGGTCGGGGCGGCGAGGAAGATTTGGTCGAGGCCGCGGCGCGCGAGCGCGGAGTTGAAGTCGGAAGACTCTTCGGGGACGAGGTCTGTGACGAGCACGGCGTCCGTGCCGGCGCGGGCGGCCTCGGCGGCGAGGCGTTCGGGGCCGAACTGCAAGAGCGGGTTGAAGTAGCTGAAGAGGACGACGGGCACGTCCGAGCCGCGGCGGAAGGCGGAGACGACGGCGAGCGCGTCGCCGAGGCCGACGCCGTTCCGGAGCGCCCGCTCGGAGGCGCGCTGGATGGTGGGGCCGTCGGCGACCGGGTCGCTGAAGGGCACGCCTAATTCAATCAGCGTCGCGCCCGCGCGCGCGAGTTCGAAGAGGAGCGCGCGCGTCGTCTCTAAATCCGGGTCGCCGGCCGTGACGAAAGGGATGAAGCCGCGCCGCCCCTCCCGGCGCAGACGCTCGAACGTCTCGGCGACGCGGCTCAACGCGAAGCCTCTCCGTGTTCTTCGGCCACCGTCTGCACGTCCTTGTCGCCGCGCCCGGAAAGGTTGACGACCAAGAGGCGGCCGCGGCCCAGCTCGCGCGCCAGCTTCAGGGCGTGCGCGACGGCGTGGGCGGATTCGAGCGCGGGGATGATGCCTTCGAGGCGCGAGAGCGTGCGGAAGGCCGCGAGCGCCTCCTCGTCCGAGGCCGAGACGTACTCGACCCGGCCCGCGTCGTGGAGGAAGGCGTGCTCTGGCCCGACCGAGGGGTAATCGAGGCCGGCCGAGATCGAATGCGTCGGGGCGATCTGCCCGCCCTCGTCCTGGAGGACGTAACTCAGGGTTCCATGTAGGGTGCCGGGCCGGCCGCCGCCGCGCTCGTTGAACCGCGCGGCGTGCTGGCCGAGCGCCTCGCCGGCCCCGCCCGCCTCGACCCCGAACATCCTGACGCCCGCGTCTTTCAGGAACGGATGGAACAGGCCGATGGAGTTCGACCCGCCGCCGACGCACGCCACGAGCGCGTCGGGCAGGCGACCCTCCCTCTCCAGAATCTGCGCCCGCGCCTCCCGCCCGATGACGCTCTGGAACCGGCGCACCATCAAAGGGTACGGGTGCGGCCCGAGCGCGCTCCCCAGGAGGTAGTAAGTGTCCGAGACGTTCGTCACCCAGTCGCGCAGCGCCTCGTTGATGGCGTCCTTGAGCGTGCGCTGGCCCGCCGAGACCTCGCGCACCTCGGCCCCGAGCAAACGCATTCGGAAGACGTTGAGGCCCTGCCGCCGCACGTCCTCCGCGCCCATGTAGACGACGCACCGCAGGCCGAAGAGCGCGCAGACCGTGGCGGTCGCCACCCCGTGCTGGCCCGCGCCCGTCTCGGCGATGACGCGCCGCTTCCCCATCCGCCGCGCCAGCAGAACCTGCCCGAGCGCGTTGTTGATCTTGTGCGAGCCCGTGTGCGAGAGGTCTTCGCGCTTGAGGTAGATTTTCGCG
>DASZKF010000081.1:0-11562 GCA_035947355.1 Pyrinomonadaceae bacterium
AGTTTCAAGTTTCAAGTTAAAAGCAAGACGGTTTTTAACTTGAAACTTGAAACTCGAAACTTGAAACTCATTTCTGTACGGGCCGGGACAGACGGCCAAGGTTTGCCCACCTTATAAACATAAATCAGTCACAACCCCCGATCAGTATCGGCAGCCCCGACCGGCCCCGGCTTTCGAGACGACCGTTCCTGACGATGAGCTTATGGAACTGAGCGAGGCACGCGGGAGGCTCGTCGCCATCGGCGGCGGCGAGATCAAGGAGGGTGATGCGCCGCTCCTCAAGGAGTTCGTCAAACTCGCGCGGGGGCCGAAGGCCCGCGTCGTCGTGATGACGGTCGCCACCGACGACCCCGCCGGGGCCGCCGCCGAGTACCGCGCCGCCTTCCGCCGCATCGGCCTCGACGACCTGCAATTCGTGGACGTCTCGACGCGCGAGGACGCCGCCCGCCCCGAGGCGCTCGAAGTCATCAAGAACGCGACCGGCCTCTTCTTCACCGGCGGCGACCAGCTCCACATCACCAGCCTGCTCGGCGGCACCGAGATGCAGAAGCTCATCCACCGCCGCCACGAGCGCGGCCTCGTCGTCGGCGGGACGAGCGCCGGCGCCGCTATGATGTCGAACTCGATGCTCATCAGCGGCGCGTCGGACGAGAACCCGAAGCTCGGCGGCGTCGAGATCGGGCCGGGCATGGACCTCCTCGTCGGCGCGATGATAGACACGCACTTCTCGCAGCGCGGCCGCTTCGGACGGCTGCTCACGGCCGTCGCCCACTACCCGCAGGACCTCGGCATCGGGATAGACGAGCAGACGGCGATGGTCGTCAACAGGACCGAGTTCGAGGTCTTCGGCAGCGGGGCCGTCACCGTCATAGACGCCGGCGCGATGACCTACACGAGCCTGCCCTACGCCGAGGACGAGAAGAACCTCTCGCTCTACGGCGTCCGCGTGCACGTCCTCTCGGCCGGGCACAAGTTCAACCTCGCCGCCCGCGAGCCGGTCGTCGAAGAGGGCAAGTTCAAGCAGTCGAAGTCCGCGGACTCCGAGGCGGACGGCGGGCCGGAAGAGTCGAAGCCGCGGGGCAGGACTTCGGGAAAAAACGGGGGCAGACGAACCAAGGGGAAGAGATGAGAGTCGAATTGATCCGCACGCTCGCCGGGCCGAACGTCTACACGCACCGGCGAGCGCTCCTCATGCGCCTCGACCTCGAAGACCTCACCGACCGGGAGACACGCGAGTTCGAAGGTTTCAACGACCGCCTGCTCGCGCGGCTGCCGGGCCTCGCCGGCCACCACTGCTCGCGGGGCTACGCGGGCGGCTTCGTCGAGCGCCTCCGCGAGGGCACCTACTTCGGCCACGCCGTCGAGCACGTCGCGCTGGAGCTGACGGAGCTGGCCGGCGTCGGGGTCAATCACGGCAAGACGCGCGCGGCCGAGCGCCGCGGCCTCTACAACGTCGTCGTCGAGTACCGGGCCGAGGCCGCGACGCGCTTCCTGCTCGGGGAGGCCGTCGCGCTCGTCGCGGCGCTCTTGAAGGGCGAGCCGTTCCCGCTCGAAGAGAGGCTCGGCGAGGCGCGCCGCCTCGTCGCGCGCACGGAGCTGGGGCCTTCGACCCGCGCCATCGTCGAGGCCGCCGGGCGCCGCGGCATCCCCTGGTCGCGCGTCGGCACCGGCAGCATCGTCCAGCTCGGCTGGGGCCGCCACCGCCGCCTCGTGCGGGCCGCCACCTCCGACCTGACCAGCTCGGTCGCGGTCGAGATCGCCTCCGACAAGGATTTGACCAAGCGGCTCCTCGAAGAGGCCGCCATCCCCGTCCCGCGCGGCCGCGTCGTGCGCTCCGAAGGCGAGGCCCTCGAAGCGTTCGCCGAGCTGGGCGGCGCGGTCGTCGTCAAGCCGCTCGACGGCCGGCAGGGCTTTGGCGTCTCGCTCAACCTTTCGACCCGCGAGGAGGTTGCGGGCGCCTTCCGCATCGCGCGGGAGTTCTCGGAGAGCGTCCTCGTCGAGGAGCTGATCCGCGGGCGCAACTACCGCGTGCTCGTAGTCGCCGGGAAGGTCGTGGCCGCGAGCGAGCGCCTGCCCTGCCACGTCCGCGGAGACGGCCGCCGCACCGTCGCCGAGCTGATCGAGTTGGCTAACCAGAACCCCCTGCGCGGCGACGGCCATGAGAAGCCCCTGACGAAGATCAAGGTTGACGACATCGTGCTCGCGCACCTCGCCAGGGCAGGCTGGTCTCTGGGGCGCGTGCCCGCGCCGGGGCAGACCGTCTTCCTGCGCGAGAGCATCAACCTCTCGACGGGCGGGACGGCCCGCGACGTGACCGACGCCGTGCACGAGAGCGTCCGCCGCGCCTGCGAGCGGGCCGCCCGCGCCGTCGGCCTCGACATCTGCGGCGTAGACCTCGTCGCCGAAGACATCAGTGCGCCGCTCGCGGCCGGGGCGGGCGCCATCATCGAGCTGAACGCCTCGCCGGGGCTTCGCATGCACCAGCACCCGAGCGAGGGCGAGCCGCGTGACGCGGGGCGCGCCATCGTCCGGATGCTCTACCCCGCGGGCGACGGGCGCGTCCCCGTCGTCGCCGTGACGGGCACGAACGGCAAGACGACCGTCACGCGGATGATCGCCCACGTGCTTTCGGCCGCCGGCCTGAACGTCGGGATGACGACGACCGACGGCATCTGGATCGGCGGCGAGCGCGTCGCCGAGGGCGACACGACGGGGCCGCACTCGGCGCGCGCCGTGCTCTCGGACCCGACCGTCGAGGCGGCCGTGCTGGAGACGGCGCGCGGCGGCATCGTCCGCCGGGGCCTGGGCTACGACTGGTCGGACGTGGCCGTCCTGACCAACATCCAGCCCGACCACTTCGGGCAGGACGGCATCGAGACGCTGGAAGACCTCGTCTTCGTCAAGTCGCTCGTCGCCGAGCGCGTCCGCGAGGGCGGCAGTCTCGTCCTCAACGCCGACGACGAGCAGCTCGCCCGGCTCGCCGACCACCCGCGCGTGGGCAAGGTTAAGAAACGGGTCGTCTACTTCTCGCTGCGCGAGAACCACGTCCTGATCCGCAAGCACCTGGACGCGGGCGGGACGGCCTTCCTTATGCAAGACGGCTGGGTGGTCGAGGCCGCGGGCGGCGAGCGCCGGCGGGTGGTGCGCGCCGACGCCGTGCCGGCGACGATGAACGGCGCGGCCGAGTTCCAGGTCTCGAACGTGCTCGCCTGCGTGGCCGCGTGCCGCGCGCTGGGCGTCCCGGCCGAGCAGGTCGCCTCGGCCCTCGCGGCCTTCCGCAGCGACGCCGACAACCCCGGCCGCGCCAACCTCTACCGCCTGCCCGCGGGCGGCTACCTGATGCTCGACTACGGCCACAACCCGGAAGCCTTCGGGGCCGTCTGCCGGATGGCCGCGCGCTGGGAGGGCTTGAGAGTGACCGGCATCGTCGGCGTGCCGGGCGACCGCTCGGACGAGTTGATCGAGGAGGCGGGGCGCGCCGCCGCGCGCGGCTTCTCGCGCGTCGTCATCAAGGAGGACGAAGATACCCGAGGCCGCGCGCGCGGCGAGGTGGCCGAGCGGCTGCGACTCGCCGTCGCCGCCGAGTCTCCGGGCCGCGAATGCCTGGTCGTGCTCGACGAGGCCGAGGCGCTGCGGGGCGAACTCGCCGGGCTCGGGCCTGACGAGGCGGTCGTCATGTTCTACGACAAGCTCGCGCCGCTGCTGCGCGTCGCGGAGGAGTTCAAGGCCGAGCCGGTCGCCGGCATCGCCGGCCTCACACTCCGCGAGGAGGCCGAGCGGGCGGCGGGGGCCGCCGCCGGCGCCTCCGACGCCTGGCCCCCGCCCGCCGCCCGCCCGCGCCGCGCCGTCGCCGCACAGGACAAGACCGCGCAAGATTGGCAGGGCTACATCTGGCGGTAAAGCAGTAGTCAGTAGACAGTAGCCAGTAACCAGTAGGCTCTTTACAAGGCGCTGACGCTGACAGCAGAACGGCTCGATAGCGACTCTCTTCTACTGGCTACTGACTACTGTCTACTGACTACTGCTTTATGAACATCCCGGACGCTTCTTCCCGGCCGCTCGTGGAGGTCACGCGCGGCTCTGTTGTCGAGTCGGTGCACCGCGGACACGTCGTGGCCGTGGACGGGGGGGGACGGGTGGTCGCGCGGGTCGGGTCGCCGGAGGTCTTCACCTACGTCCGTTCGGCGGCCAAGCCGCAGCAGGTCTTGCCGCTCGTCACGTCGGGTGCGGCCGAACGCTTCGGCCTCGTCGAGAGCGAGATCGCCGTCGCCTGCGGCTCGCACAACGGCGAGCCGGCGCACACGGAGGCGGTGCTCTCGCTGCTCGGGCGCGCCGGCCTCGACGCCTCGAGCCTGAAGTGCGGCCCGCACGAGCCCTACGGCGAGGAGGCCGCCGCGGCCCTCAAGGAGCGCGGCGAGCGGCCCTCGGCGATTCACAACAACTGCTCGGGCAAGCACGCCGCCATGCTCGCCCTCGCCGTACACCTCGGCGCGCCGCCCGACAGTTACGACCGGCCGGGCGGCCCCGTCCAGCGCGAAGTCTTCGCCGCCGTCTCGCAGTTCGCGGGCGTCCCGGCCGGAGACCTCCGCTTCGCCGTGGACGGCTGCGGCCTGCCGGCCTTCGCCCTCCCCTTGCGCGCGACGGCGCTGATGCACGCGCGCCTCGCCTCGCCGCCCCCGGAGTTCGGCGGGCGGACGCGCGAAGCCTGCCGCCGCGTCGTCGCCGCCATGCTCGCGCACCCGGAGATGGTCGAGGGCGACGGCGAGCTCGACACCGAGATCATGCGCGCCGCGGGCGGCCGCCTCGTCTCGAAGGTCGGGGCCGAGGGCGTCTACACGGCGGCCGTGCTCCCTTCGGAGCGCTGGCCGCGCGGCCTCGGCCTCGCCCTCAAAATCGAGGACGGCGACCGCGGCGACCGCGCCCGCCCGCGGGCCGCCGTCGCGCTCCTCAGACGGCTCGGCCTCCTCGGCGAAGACCTTCCCCGCGCGCTCTCCAAACTAGCCGACCCCGTCATCAAGAACCACCGCGGCGACCATGTCGGCGAGATGCGCGTCTGCTTCGGGGAAGAAATGATGACACGGAAAGAATAGCCACAGAGGCACCGCAGACACAGAGAAGAAGAAAAGAAAACCCTTGCCGGAGAGTTGACGCTGACATCCACCGCTCAAGTCTCCGGCAAGGGTTTTTTGATTGTCTTGTCTCTGTGTCTCTGTGGCTAATTCTTCTTACAGCCTGACGTACTCGAACTCGAAGGGCTTGCCCTTGATGCCGGAGGCGGGCGGGGCGATCCAGTTGGCGATCTTGCCCGGCTCGGTGACGGGGTGCATGAGGCTGCGGACGTAGGCGCGGTCTTCTTCGGAGGGGAGCCACTCGAAGCGGCGGGCCTCGAACTCGTCGCGCGAGATCAGGTTGCCCTCCACGTCGAAGGTGTGGCCGGCGTACTCGCCGACGTGGCGGTGGAAGCGGGTCGAGGGCAGGTAGAGCTTGTAGTCCACGCCCTCGTCCGCGATGTACTTGTTCCAGCGGTCGAGCGCGCGCTGGCAGTCGGCGACGTACTCGCCGCGCAGGACTTCGTTGAGCGCGTTGCGGAGCGGGACGGGGCGGTCAACCAGGCGGCCGTCCTCGATGACGGGGATGACGAAGATGTCGCTGGTGATCCGGTGGTCGGCGTACTTCTTCTGCTCCTGGTAGCGGCCCTTGAGGCCCGCGGCGAAGAAGTCGGCCGCGTTCGAGCTGATCTCGCCGCCGAAGAGGTCGAGCGAGTAGGAGAACCAGAAGTTGATGTGGCGCTGGATGACGTCGAGCGGGATGCCGCCCAAGTGCCGAACGTCCTCGTTCGGGTTCTGCTTCATCAGCTCGGCCGTGCGCTTGACGACGCGGCCGACGCCGGTCTCGCCGACGAAGAGGTGGTGCGCCTCCTCGGTGAGCATGAACTGGCAGGTGCGCGCGAGCGGCTCGAACCCGCTCTCGGCGAGGGCCGAGAGCTGGTACTTGCCGTCGCGGTCGGTGAACATCGTGAAGCAGAAGAAGTTGAGCCAGTCGTCGCAGGGCTGGTTGAAGGCTTCGAGGATTCTGGGCTTGTCGGGGTTGCCGGAACGGCGGGCGAGCATCTCCTCGGCCTCGTCGCGCCCGTCGCGCCCGAAGTATTTGTGGAGCAGGTAGACCATCGCCCAGAGGTGTCGGCCCTCCTCGACGTTGACCTGGAAAAGGTTCCGCAGGTCGTAGAGCGACGGGCAGGTCTGACCCAGACGGCGCTGCTGCTCGACCGAGGCCGGCTCGGTGTCGCCCTGCGTGACGATGATGCGGCGCAGGGCGTTGCGGAACTCGCCGGGCACCTCTTGGTAGGCGGGCGCCCCCTCGTTGTCGCCGAAGCCGACGCGCGCGTCCGGCTCGGCCGGCTTGAGGAAGATGCCCCAGCGGTACTCGGGCATCCGGACGTAGTCGAAGTGCGCCCAGCCGTCCGCGTCCACGCCGACGGCGGTGCGGAGCCAGACCTCTTTGTCCTGGAACCCCTCCGGCCCCATCTCGCGCCACCAGTCGAGGTAGTTCGGCAGCCACTTCTCCAGCGCGCGCTGGAGCTTCTTGTCCTCCGACAAGTTGACGTTGTTAGGAATCCGCTCGTGTAGCTCCATAAAACCTCAAGAGTTCCAGGTTTCAGGTTCAAAGTTTCAAGTTCGCGTCTTCTGGCTTCAAGGCTTCGGCGTAAACTGTCTTAAACTTGAAACTTGAAACTTGGAACTCGAAACTATGTTCTTTTGTAATCGAACTGCGGCTGCGTCGGGCGGCCGTAGTTCGTCAGCGCGCCCTGCGGGCCGACGGCGTTGGGGCGCTGGAAAATCCAGTTCTGCCAGGCCGTTAGGCGGCCGTAAATCTTTGTGTCAACCGTCTCGGGGCCGGCGAAGCGCAAAGACGCCTCCATGCCGGTGAGGGCGTCGGGCGAGAGCGACGTGCGCTCCTCGACGGCGACGCGCACCTCGTCCTCCCAGTCGAGGTCGTCGGGCGCGAAGGTGACGAGGCCCGCCTCCTCGGCCCCGGCCGTGTCGAAGCGGCCCTCGTGCGCGAGCACGGCGGCGGCCCGGCCCGGCTCGGCGAGAAAGCGCGACTGGAGGCGGGTGAGTCCGTTCGACATCGGGAGCGCGCCCGCGTTCAACTCGCTCACGGCCAGCTCGACCTTCCGGTCGGGGTCGTCGAGCATGTAGCTGCGGTCGGAGGCGAGGAGGAGTTCGAGCAGGTTGCCCGCGAAGCAACTGCCCGGCTCGGCGAGGGCGAAGAAGCTCTTCGCCGTCAGGTCGAGACGCCTGAGCACGCGCGCCATGTGCAGCGTGATCTCGCGGACGAGCCAGTGATCCCGGTTGGCCGTCAGGACGCGGTCAACTTCCAACACGCGCTCGATGTCGCCCTCGGTGCGCAGCAGGACGAGTCCGATCTCAAGCTCGTTGACCCTCAGGTGGAGCAGCGCGTCGTCCAGCTCGCGGTAGGCGCGCAGCGGCCAGTAAGAGTCGCCGAGCCTCTGAATCCCTTCGGCGTCGGCCGGCAGATTCCCCTCGGGGCCGCGCACGGTCAGGTCGGCGTGGCGCGCCTCGCGGTTGTAGCGGAGGCTCACGTACTTGTACTCGCGGCCCCGGTCGCTCGCCTCGACCTCGAGCGGGTTGAGCTTGATGCCGGGGCCCTTAGCCTCGCCGCCCCGCGCGGCCAGCTCGCTCACGCGCGCCTCGACGCCCTCCTGGAACTTGCTCGTCGGGAAGTAGCCGTCTATCAGGCCCCACTCCTTCGCGCGCTTCGCTTTCAGGCCCTCGGCGAGCGTCGAAAACACGTCGGCGCGGTCGCGCCTCACCTTGCGCTTGTCCACGAGGCGGGTGAGTCCGCCCGTGCCGGGCAGGACGCCGAGGAGCGGGACTTCCGGGAGCGAGACGGCCGAGTTGCCGTCGTCCACGAGGTAGATTTCGTCGCAGGCGATGGCGAGCTCGTAGCCGCCGCCCGAGGCCGTGCCGTTGAGGGCCGCGACGTACTTCTGCCCGGAGTTGACCGAGGCGTCCTCGATGGCGCAGCGCGTCTCGTTGGTGAACTTGCAGAAGTTGACCTTGAAGGCGTGGCTCGACGTGCCGAGCATGTAGATGTTGGCCCCGGCGCAGAAGATGCGGGGCTTGAGGCTGGTGATGACGACGACCCTGACTTCCGGGTGCTCGAAGCGGAGGCGCTGGACGGCGTCGGCCAGCTCGATGTCCACGCCGAGGTCGTAGGAGTTGAGCTTCAGCTTGTAGCCCTCGCCGAGCGTCGAGTCCTCCTGCACGTCCATCGAGAGCCGCGCGACCGGGCCTTCGACCGACAGCTTCCAGTGCTTATAGCGTTCCGGCGACGTTTCGAAGTTGACCATTAATGAACAGGCTCCACTATCCGTCTGGATGACTGGGACACGAAACCGTCATTATACCCGCCGCGCCGCCGGAATGCATGGACGGGGAAAGGAGTTGCGGGTTGCGGGTTTCGAGTTTCGAGTTAAAAGACAAGTCACTTCATGGGCGGCTTGTCTTTAACTCGGAACTCGAAACCCGAAACTCGCAACCGCGTCGTTCAGACGCGCAGGTCGGCGGTCGGCTGGAGGCGCGGCGGGTGGCGGTGTTTGGTGGCCTGCTCGAAGGCGTGGGCGAGGCGGATGAGGGTCTCCTCGGTGTAGGCGCGGCCGAAGAAGGAGACGCCGACCGGCAGGCCGTGGACGAAGCCGGCCGGGACGGTCACGTTCGGGTAGCCGGCGACGGCCGCCGGGCTGGAACTCCCGCCCGAGAAGTGGTCGCCGTTGACGAGGTCGGTCGTCCAGGCCGGGCCGCCCGTCGGCGCGAGGAGCGCGTCGAGGCGGTGGCGCGTCATCACGGCGTCTATCCCGCGCGCGCGAGCGAGCAGGCGGTTCTTGCGCAGGGCCGCGAGGTACGCGCGCTCCGTGAGCGGCCCCTTCTGCTCCGAGCGGATGAAAAGCTCCTGGCCGAAGTAGGGCATCTCGCGCTCGCGGTTGCGCTCGTTGAACTCGATGAGCTGTTTGAGCGTCCGCGGGTGGTCGCCCGGCGGGAGCGAGGCGAGGTACTCGTTGAGGTCGGCCTTGAACTCGTAGAGCAAGACCTCGAACTCCGAGTCGTCGAACTTCCCGTGCGACGGCAGGTCGGCCGGGTCTACGACGACGGCCCCGCCCCGCTTCAGAACGTCTATCGCGTCACCCATCAGCTTGTCCACGCGGTCGTTGAAGCCGAAGAACTTCCGCGCCACGCCGACCCGCGCCCCGCGAAGCGTCGCCCCGCCGAGCGACGCCGCGTAATCAACCCGCGGCCTGTTGCGCGACGCGGCGTCGCGCGGGTCGTGGCCGGCGAGCGCGCCGAGCAGGAGGGCGGCGTCGCGGACGGTGCGCGCCATCGGCCCGGCCGTGTCCTGGGTGTGCGAGATCGGGATGATGCCGCTGCGGCTCACCAGCCCGACGGTCGGCTTGATGCCGACGACGCCGCAGGCCGACGCCGGGCAGACGATGGAGCCGTCCGTCTCGGTGCCGACGGCCGCGGCCGAGAGGCCGGCGGCGACGGCCGCGCCCGAGCCGGAGCTCGACCCGCAGGGGTTTCGGTCGAGCGCGTAAGGGTTCCGGGTCTGCCCGCCGCGCGCGCTCCAGCCGCTCGTCGAGCGCGTCGAGCGGAAGTTGGCCCACTCGCTCAGGTTAGTCTTGCCGATGATGACGGCGCCGGCCGCGCGCAGCCGCTCGGCGACGAAGGCGTCGCGGACGGGCCGCGCGCCGACGAGCGCGAGCGACCCGGCCGTCGTCTCCATCCGGTCGGCCGTGGCGACGTTGTCTTTGACGAGGACGGGGATGCCGTGCAAAGGGCCTCGGGCGCGCCCGGCCTTGCGCTCGCGGTCGAGCTCTTCGGCGATGCGGAGCGCGTCCGGGTTGGTCTCGATGACGGAGTTGAGGCGGGGGCCGCGGCGGTCAACCTCCTCGATGCGTTCGAGGTACTCTTCGGCGATGCGGCGGGCCGACATCCGCCCCGACCGCATCCACTCCTGCAAGTCTGCGACGGACGCCTCGGCGACCTCCTCGGCCGCGGCCGGGCCGGCGGCGAGCGCGCGGGCCGCGCGCGAACGCAGAACCGCGGGGGCGGCGGCCGCGGCGAGGCCGCCGATGACGCCGGCCTTCAGGAACTTCCTCCGGTTGAAGGGCGAGCCGGTGCGCCTCTCTCGATTCTTTTTCATTGCGGCCTTCTCTTCGGTGCGTGGTAAAAATGCGGGAGCTTCGCGTTGCCCGGACAGCATCGCGCAACGCGCGCCGAAAATCAACAGTAAAGAAATGATGAATGCGGAATGCGGAATGATGAATTAAAACCGAGGGCCGTGCTTTAAATTCCTCATTCATCATTCCGCATTCATCATTTCTTCTGAGGGGAGTGGGGTGAGAGTTTATAACCTGTGCCTGCTCGGCTTCGGCAGCGTCGGGCGCGCGCTCGCGGCGCTGCTCGTCAGGAAGAGGGAGGAGCTGCGCGAAGAGTTCCGCATCGAGTGGCGCGTGACGGGCGTGGCGACGCGGCGGATGGGTTGGCTCGTCGCGCCCGAGGGATTCACCGACGCGGAGCTTACGAACGGCGGAATCACCTCGCGCGTCTCGCCGCCGCCCGCGGACATCGCGGGGTGGCTCGCGGCCGCGGGCTGCGACGTGCTCTTCGAGACCACCTCGCTCGAACCGCTGACGGGTGAGCCGGCCGTCTCACACGTCCGCGCCGGGCTCGACGCGGGCGCGCACGTCGTCACGGCCAACAAGGGGACGATTGTCCACGCCTACCGCGAGCTGTCGGAGCTTGCACGGAGCCGCGGCCGGCGCTTCCTGTTCGAGGCGACCGTGGCCGACTGCCCCGTCTTCTCTCTCTTCCGCGGCTCGCTCCCGGCCGCGCGCCTGCTCTCCTTCAGCGGCGTCGTGAACTCTACGACCAGCCTCATCCTCGAAGAGATCGAAGCCGGCGGCACGTTCGAAGACGGCGTGCGGCGCGCGCAGGAATTGGGCGTGACCGAGACCGACCCGTCGCACGACGTTGACGGCTGGGACGCGGCCGTCAAGGCGTGCGCCGTCGCCAACGTCCTGATGGGCGCGCGGCTCAGGCTCGAAGACGTGAGGCGCGAGGGCATCCGGGGGCTCGACGCCGGGGAGGTGCGCGCGGCCCGCGCCGAAGGGCGGCCGTACAAGCTCGTGGCGCGCGCGCGGCGCGGCGCGGGCGGCCGGGTCGAGGCCGCCGTCGGCCCCGAGCGCGTTGGCCCCGCAGGCCCCTTCGCCGCCGTCGCCGGCACCACGCTCGCCCTCCACTTCGAGCTGGACGTGCTCCCCGGCCTCACCGTCATCGCACACCAACCCGACCTCCAGAGCACGGCCTACGGCCTGCTCGCCGACTTCATCAACATCGCGCGCGGCGGTTAGTTTTAAAGACCCCGGTCAGAAGCCCGACCGTGAGGGAGGGCGTCTTAAGATTAGCCACGCAGAACGCTGGCGTAACTTAAGACGCCCTCCCTCACGGTCGGGCTTCTGACCCGAGCATCTCGGCGGCCCAG
>DASZKF010000082.1:0-19035 GCA_035947355.1 Pyrinomonadaceae bacterium
ACGCCCTCCCTCACGGTCGGGCTACTGACCCGCCCTCCTGACTCCTTATTTTAAATCCCCGAAGTGGTGCTGGAGCAGCGCGACGACGGCGAGGGCGGCGGTCTCGGCGCGCAGCGTCCGGCCGCCGAGGGTGACGAGGAGCCAGCCGCGGCGGCGCGCCTCGTCCAGCTCCGCGTCGTCCCAGCCTCCTTCGGGGCCGACGAGCGCCGTGACGGACGGGGGCGGCGCGGGCAGTTCGTTCGCGGTTGCGTCGAGGCCGAGGCCGCCGCGCTCGGCGAAGAGCAGGCGCAGCTCGCGCGGGCGCGGCGCGGCCGAGACGAAGGTGTCGAAAGCGGCGTGCGCCTCGACGGCGGGGACGCGGGCGCGGCCCGACTGCTTGGCCGCCTCCAGTGCGAGCCGCCGCCAGCGCGCGGCGCGGGCGGCCGCGTCGCGCTCGTCCCGAGGCCGCACGTCGGCGCGCTTCGTCAGCACGGGCACGACGCGGCCCGCGCCCAGCTCGGTCGCCTTCTGCACGACGAGGTCGAACTTCTCGCCCTTGAGCAGCCCGACGCCGAGCGTCAGGTCGAGCGGCGACTCGGGCCGCTGCGGCTCCGCGGGCGCGCGCACTTCGAGCCTCGCCTCGCGCACCCCGCGACCGCCCGCCTCCGCGACCACGCACGCGAACTCGCGCCCCTCGCCGTCGAAGACGAACGCCTCGTCGCCCGCCCGCAGCCGCAGCACGTCGCGCAGGTGGCGCGACTCTTCCGCCGAGAGCACGACCGCCGCGCCGTCGGGCGCGAACGCAGCGGGCGGGGCGTAGAACCTTCGTCTCGTCATAAAAGCAATGATGAATGCGGAATGATGAATGATGAATATAATGAGGCTCGGATGATTTAATCCATCATTCATCATTCCGCATTCATTATTACCGTGACCGTGACCCACTCGCCGTCCTGTGTGATCTCGTAATCGTTGAGGCCGCGTTCGCGGAGGCGGGTGAGCACGGAGTCGGCCTGCGTGTCGAGGATGCCGGAGAGGATGAGGCGGGTGCGGGCGGAGGCGGCGAGGGCGGGCAGGAGCGGGACGATGACGTCGGCCGTCAGGTTGGCGCAGGTCACGTCCGCCGGCGCCGCGCCGTCAACCGAGCCGACGCGGAAGTTAATGCGGCCGGCGACGCCGTTGAGCCGCGCGTTCTCGGCGGCGACCTCGACGGCCAGTGGGTCCGTGTCGCACGCCTCGACGCGCGCGCCTTCGTCGAGCTTGGCGGCCGCGATGGCGAGGATGCCGGTGCCCGTGCCCACGTCGAGGAAGCTCCCGCCGCGGAAATGTTTTCCAATCGCGGCCATGCACAGGCGCGTCGTCTCGTGCGTCCCCGTGCCGAAGGCCATGCCCGGCTCGACGCGCAGGACGATGCGCCCGCCCGCCTCTTCGACCCCGCCCCACGGCGGCGCGACGACGAACCTGCCGACCTCGACGGGCCGCCAGCCCTTCTTCCACTCGGCCAGCCAGTCGCGCTCGGCCACCTCGCGGAAACTCAACTGGCGCACGTCCGAGGACTCCAGCCCGTAGACGCGCAGGGCTTCGAGCAGCGCCCCGCGCACGCGCTCGACCGAGGGCGGCGCGCCGAAGTACCCGGCCACGCGCGCCGAAGCGCTGCCCTCCTCCGTCACCTCCGTCCCCAGCGCCCCCGCCTCCATCAGCGCGTACTCCACCGCCTCGCGCGCCCGCGCCGACAGCGTCACGTCGAGTGCATACCAGGACATAAAAATGCGGAATGATGAATGCGGAATGATGAATGAAGACAGCTTGCCTTTAATTCATCATTCATCATTCCGCATTCATCATTTCTCCTCGATTCCCATCTCGTTGAGGGCGCGGGGCGAGTCGCGCCAGCCCTCCTCGACCTTGACGAAGAGTTCGAGGTAGACGCGGTGGCCGACGAGGCGCTCGATGTCCTGTCGGGCCTGCGAGCCGATCTCTTTGAGGCGCTGGCCGCCCTTGCCGATGACGATGCGCTTCTGCGAGGGGCGCTCGACGTAGACGGCGCAGTAGATGCGGGTCAGCTCGTCCGAGACCTCCTCGTAGCGCTCGGTGACGACGGCCGTGACGTAAGGCATCTCCTCGCCGGTGGCGTGCAGGATTTTCTCGCGCACCAGCTCGGCGACGAGCACGCGCAGCGGCTGGTCGGTCAGCTCGTCCTCGGCGAAGACGGGCTCGCCCTCGGGCAGGTGCCTGACGGCCTCGGCGGCGAACACTTCGAGCATGTCGCCGCGCCGCGCCGAGAGCGGGACGACCGCGCGCCACTCGTGCTCGCGCGAGTACCACTCGATGAGCGGCAGCAGCGCGCCCTTGTCCCGGAGCTTGTCGGTCTTGTTGAGGAGGAGCATCGAGGGCTTGCCCGAGCGCCTGACGAGGTCGAGGACGAAGCGGTCGCCGTTGCCGGTCGGGACCGAGGCGTCGCGGATGAGACAAACCAGGTCAACGCCTTCGAGCGCGTCGTGCACGGCCGCCATCATCCGCCGGTTGAGCAGGTAGCCCGGCTGGTGCACGCCCGGCGTGTCCACCAGAACCATCTGCCCCTCGGGCCGCGTAATCACGCCGCGAATCTGGTGCCGCGTCGTCTGCGGCTTGTTCGACACGGCCGCGATCTTCTCGCCCACCAGCCTATTGAGCAGCGTCGACTTCCCCGCGTTCGGCCGCCCCACCAGCGCGACGTACCCGCTCCGGTAACTCTCCGCGGGCGCTGTGCTCTCGCCTTCTTCACTCATCAGCAAAATTGCCAAGCGCTCAGCGCCTCTTAACTCTACCGCAGGCGGCTCTGCAATAGCCGCTCTAAATCGCTCGCCAGCTCTGACATTTCGAGCGCGGTTGCGAACGTAGCGCGTGGCTGGGCGAGCAGGGAGACGGCGAGCCCGCCGATTGCCGTGTGCGGTACTCTCTCAGCCCCGAGCCACCGCGTCAGAGCGAGTATTACAGCTTCAAAAGGCTGGGGGCTTCAGGCCCGGGCATGGTAGGTCTCTCTCAGCCGACGCCACCGCTCTCGCACTTCCTCTTCGCCCGCCCTTAAAGCGTCGCCCCAGTTGAACCCGCGGGCGGCCTCGCACATCACCGACAATTGACGCAGCTTCAACGCGGCGGGGGCGGCCCGCGCCTCCTCGGCCGTGTACTCGTTGACGAGTCGCCAGCGTGCTTTGAACTGCCGCGCCTCTTCCCTATCCATGCCATTTTTGAGCCGCCGCCGGCCCCCCAGGTCTCATTTGCCCGCCGCCTGCTGCGCCTGCTCGCCGTTGAGGCGCATGATCTCTAAGGTCATCTCGGCGGAGGCGTACATGTCTTTGACGTCGAGCCACTCCTTGACGGTGTGGATGGCGCGCATCCCCGTCCCCAGGTTGGCGCACTCGATGCCGAGCTTGTTGAAGATGTTGGCGTCGCAGCCGCCGCCCGAGGCGAGCGTCTTCACGTCGAGGCCCATGCGGGCCGCGGCCGACTTGACCAGCTTGACGACGCGCGAGTCTTCGGGAACGTCCATCGCGTGGTACTCGCGCGTGACGTGCGACTCGACGCGGCCCCGCGTCGTGACGCCGTCCACCGTGACCTCGTACTTCGCCGCGGCCCGCTCGAGCGTCTCGATCATGTGGCGGGTCTGCGCGTCGAGCTTGGCGTCGTCGAGCGAGCGCGCCTCGCCCCGGAGCGTGACGAGGTTGGTGATGATGTTGGTGGCCGCGCCGCCCTGGATGACGCCGATGTTGGCCGTCGTCTCCTCGTCCACGCGGCCGAGCTTCATGGCGGCGATGGCCTCGGCCGCGATCTTGATGGCCGAGATGCCGAGTTCGGGCGCGACGCCGGCGTGCGACTCCAGCCCGTAGATTTTGAACTCGAAGTGGTTCGACGAAGGCCCCTTGGTGAAGAGGAAGCCGGGGTCGTCCGAATCAAACACGATGCCGTAGCGCGCCCGTATCTTAGAGAGGTCAACGTTCTTCGCGCCGAGCAGGCCGACCTCCTCGCAGATGGAGAAGACGGCGTCAATCGGCGCGTGCGGGATGTCCTGCTCTTGCAGGCAGCGGATCGTTTCGAGGATGACGGCGACGCCCGACTTGTCGTCGCCGCCCAGGACGGTGGTGCCGTCGGAGCGGATACGGTCGCCCTCCACGATAGGCTTGACGCCCTTGCCCGGAACGACCGTGTCCATGTGCGCGCTCATCATGATCGGCTCGGCCGAGGGGATGGTGCCGGGGAAGCGCGCGATGACGTTGCCGGTGTTGCCGCCGACCTTCTCGCCCGCGTCGTCTATGAAGACCTCCGCGCCCAGCCCCTCGCAGATTTCTTTGACGCGCTGGGCCACCTCGCGCTCCTCGCGCGAGATTGAATCTATCTGGACGAGTTCGAGCAGAAGGTTCTTGATGCGCTCCTGGTTGATCATGCAAGCCTCCGTGACGGGTGACAGATGACGGGTGACAGGCGGCGGGGCAAAAGCCTTCTCTCGTCGCCTCTCACCTGTCGCGGGTTTCCGGCAATCCTACTACACGCGCCGACGGGCGCGCCACGGGCGCGGGCCGGGCCGGAGGGAGGCGCGCCACTCCTCGGCGCGCCGGTCGAGTCCTTCCAGGGCCCTCTGCAACTCTTCGCGCTTAGCTTCGAGCGCGTCGTCGTCGGCGTCGGCGGGGACGCGGATGGGCGGGGCGACGTAGACGCGCGCGCGGGTGAAGGGCTTGGGTATCTGGAACGAGTCCCAGCTGGGCAGCGCCCAGTAGCGGTCGAGCGCCGTCGAGACGGGCACGATGGGCTGGCCGGTCTTCTTCGCCAGCAGCACCGACCCCATCTTGGCGACGCGCGGCGGCCCCTTCGGCCCGTCAACCGTGAACCCGGCCGCGCAGCCCGCGCGCATCAGCCGGATCAGCTCGACGAGGGCCCCGGCGCCGCCGCGCGTCGAGGAGCCGCGCACCGTCCCGTAGCCGAGGCGCTGGATGAAGCGCGCGATGTACTCGCCGTCGAAGCTCTGCGACGTGACGACGACCCCCCGGCACCAGCGCCACCAGTAGGTCGTCAGGAAGATTTGCCCGTGCCAGAAGTTGTAGATCGGGAGCCCGCCGTCGCGCGTGGCCGCCTCGTGGTTCTCCCACCCTTCGACGCTGAAGCGGGCCGTGGCGCCGACCGCGCGGATGAGGAGGTAGAAGACGAGGTCGGCGGCGCGGATCAGGAGCCGCTGGCGGAAGGTGTAGCCCGACAGGTCGGCGAAGCGGTAGGCCCGCGCGACCCGCCCGCCGTCGGGCGCGCCCGATTCCGCGTGTCCTCGTTGCGTGGAAGCCTGCATCCTTCGCCGTCACCCGGGGCCGCGAGTTTAGCAGAAGGGAGGAAGGCGGTCAGCAGAGGGCGACGGGGAAGAGGGTGTCGGGTTCTAGGTTTTGGGTGCTGGTTAAAGGCGGGTCGCTTCCCCAACACCTAGCACCCGGAACCCGGACCCTCTACTGTCTACTGGCTACTGTCTGCCGTCTACTGATATATTGCGGAACGCCGCGCTGGGCCTCGTCGTACAGCGTTGGCGGAAAGCTGTAGAAATCTCGCGGCCCGAAGCTTGTCGCGCCCTCCTCAGATTTTCAAGGCTTACGGATCATTTGCGCGGATGGACGGACGGCGGATACTGATCGTTGAAGGGAACGCCGAGCTGCGCGCGGTGCTCGCCGACGCGCTCGGCGCGCTGGGCCACGAGGTGGTCACGGCCGGCGACCGCGCCGAGGCCGTCGCCCGCGAAGACCTCGAAGACTTCGACCTCATCATCTCCGACCTCGCCGAGTACGCCGACTCCGGCGTCCAGATCGTCTCCGAACTCAAGCGCAAGCGGCTCTTCGTCCCCATCGTCGTCTCGTCCGAGGAGGCGCACCACACCGGCATCGTCAAGGCCTTCAAGCTCGGCGCGGCCAACTTCCTGCGCAAGCCTTACGACGAGGAGGAGCTGCGCGGCATCGTCGAGAAGACGCTCGGCTACAAGCTGCGCTTCATCGAAGACCTCAAGGTGCTCCCCTACGTGCGCGAGCACATCGAGTTCGAGCTGCCGAGCGACCTCTCCCTGATGAACGGCGTGCTCCACTACCTCATCGAGCGCGTCGCCGCCCTCGGCGTGATTAAGCCCGACACCTCGAACCTCTTCATCGCGCTCGACGAGGCGTTCGTCAACGCCGTCAAGCACGGCAACCGCGGCGACCACCGCAAGCTCGTCCGCATCACGGCCGACCTCTCGGCCAAGGAGGCGCGCTTCACCATCGAGGACGAGGGCGAAGGCTTCGACGTGAGCGACATCCCCGACCCGCGCGACCCCTCGAACCTCTTCAAGACGTCGGGGCGCGGCGTGCTGCTCATCTACAACATCATGGACGAGGTCGAGTACAACGAGCGCGGCAACCGCCTCACGATGGTCAAGCGCCCCGAAAGCTCGCTCGACGCCGAGCTGATCGAATCGCTCACGCCCGACGACGACCTGCCCGCCGCGAGCAACTAACGCGTGAGCCGCCCGCCCCGCCCCGCCGAGCCCGAGCCGCGGCGCCCGCCGTCGCCCCCGCGCGCGATCTTTTACCCGCTGCTCTTCGCCGCCATCTTCGCCGCCGTCCTGCTCCTGCACCTCCCGCTCATCGGGCTGCCTTACTACTGGGACGAGGCCGGCTACTTCATCCCGGCGGCGCGCGACATCTACGAGGACGGTAGTTTCATCGCGCGCTCGACGCTCTCGAACGCGCACCCGCCGCTGGTGATGGCCTACCTGGCGCTGGCCTGGAAGGCGCTCGGCTTTCACATCTGGGCGGCGCGGGCGGCGATGCTCGCCGTCTCGGCCGCGGCGCTCGCGGGCCTCTTCCGCCTCGCCGAGCGCGTCTCGAACCGGCGGGTCGCGGCCGGCGCGGTCGTCTGCACCGCGCTCTACCCGGTCTTCTTCGCCCAGAGCACGCTCGCGCACCTCGACATGTCGGTCGCGGCCCTGACGGCGTGGGCGCTCGTGCTCTACCTGCCGTTGCGAAGTGAGGAAGGGGAAGAGGGGAAACGCGCCGAGAAATTTCTTGAGAGGCCGGGCGCGCGGCGCGCGCTGTGCATCGCGCTGCTGGCGCTCGCGTGCCTGGCGAAGGAGACGGCGATCCTCGTTCCCGTCGTGCTGTGCGGCTGGGAGCTTCTGTGCCGCGCGTCGGGAAAGAGGGAGAGGCTTTCGGCGCTCGTCTGCGTGGGGCCGCGGCGAACCGTCGCGCAGGCGCTCGCGCTGCTTCTGTCGCTCGCGCCGCTGGCCGTGTGGTTCGCTTACCACTACGCCGTGACCGGCTACGTCTTCGGCAACCCCGAGTACGTGCGCTATAACGTCGGCGCGACCCTAAATCTCCCGCGCGTCCTCGACGCGCTCTGGCGGCGGCTCGCACACGTCACCGTCTACATGAATCTGTGGGCGCTGACGGGGGCGGCCGCGCTCGCCATGTTCTTCAGGCCGCGGCGCGGCGAAGTCGCCGAGCGCCCGCGCATCGCCGTCCCCGTGCAGCTCCTCTTCGCCGCGCTCGTCCTGGCGCACGTCGTCGCGCTCTCGCTCGTCGGCGGGGCGGTGCTCGCGCGCTACCTGCTCCCCGTCCTGCCGCTCGTCGTCCTCGTCTCGGTCTCGACGCTCTGGCGGCGCGTGCGCTGGTGGCCGCTCGCGCTGGCGCTCGTCTGCGGCGCGTTCGCCTACCGCAGCGTCGTCAACCCGCCGTACAGCTTCCCCTGGGAAGAGAACTTGGCCTACCGCGACTTCGTCCTGCTGCACCGAGACGCGGCGCGCTTCCTCTCCGAACGACACCCGCGCGCGCGCGTGCTGACGACCTGGCCCGCGACCGACGAACTGAAGAACCCTTACTTCGGCTACCTCGGACGCCCGCTCGCGGTCTTCGCGGTCGAGAACTTCCGGCGCGAAAATTTAGAACGGGCCGCCGCGCGAAAATCCGAGTACGACGTGGCCTTCCTCTACTCGACGCACGGCGGCCTCGGGCTCGAAGATGCCGCGGCGCTCGTCGGCGGCCGCGTCGCCTTCCACAAGGAGAGGAAGGGCCAGTGGGTCGCGGTCGTAGAGAAATAGTTTCGGGTTACGGGTTTCGAGTTTCGAGTTCAAGACAGGGTGCCACTCATACTCGACGCGCTCGCTACGGCCCGCGGCTCTGTTTTAAACTCGGCACTCGAAACCTGTAACCCGAAACTTGAGACCTATGCCTTACGAACTCTTCCTCGCGCTGCGCTACCTGCGGATGCGGCGCGGGCGGCGCGTGGCGAAGTGGACGGCGCTGGCGGCCGTGACCGGCATCGCGTGCGGGGTGGCGGCGCTGATCGTGGCGCTGGCGCTGGCGAACGGCTTCCGCGACGAGCTGCGCGACAAAATCCTCCGGGGCACGGCGCACGTCACGCTCACGCGCGAGGGCGGCGCGGCGCTCGCCGAGGTGCGCGCCGCGGCCGGGAAGGCGCGCGCCGTCGGGGGCGTCAGCGACGCCGCGCCGACCACCTACGCCGGCGCGCTGCTCTCCGGCCCCGAAGGCGCGGCCTATGCCGTGCTGCGCGGCGTGGACGCCGAAAGCCCGCGCGCCCTCGAAGCCGTCAGGCGGACGCTCGTCGCCGGCGCTGTCGAACCTCTCGCGCGGGCGCGAGCCGGCGCGGGCGGCGCGCAGCCGGCCGAACCGTCGCCGGACGAGGAGCCCGCGGCCATCATCGTCGGCGAGGAGCTGGCGGCGCGCACCGGCCTCTCCGAGCCGGGGGCCGAGGGGTGGCTCCTGAGCGGAGACGTGCGGCCCGGCGCGGCCGAGTTCGCCCCGCGCGCGCGTCGCGTGCGCGTCGCGGGCGTGTTCCGTTCGGGGCTGTACGACTACGACGCGGCCTGGGCTTACCTCGCGCTCGAAGAGGCCGCGCGCGCGGGCGCGGCGACGGCCGACGCGGCGGTCGTCAGCGTCGAGGTGCGAGACATCTACCAGACCGGCGAGGCGGCGCGCGCGCTCGCAGACGCTTTGGGGCCGGGCTGGTCGGCCGTGGACTGGCGCGAGGCGAACCGCCCGCTCTTCGCCGCGCTGGAGCTGGAGCGGAGGGTGGTCGCGCTCATCATCCTGCTCGTGATGGCGGTCGCGGCGCTCAACATCACGACGACGCTGGCGCTCGTCGTCGTCGAGCGGCGCTCGGACATCGCCGTCCTCGGCGCGCTCGGCGCGCGGCCCCGCTCGGTCATGGCCGTCTTCGTCATCGAAGGCGCGCTGGTCGGCCTCGCCGGCGCGGCCGCCGGCGTCGCGCTGGGCCTGGCGGCGTGCGCCGCCGGCGAACACTTCGAGCTGGTGCGCCTGCCGGCCGACGTCTACTCCATCGCCGCCGTGCCCTTCCGCCCGCAGTGGCGCGACGTCCTGCTCCCGGCGCTCGCCGCCTTCGCGCTGAGCGTCGTCGCCACCCTCTACCCGGCCCGCCAGGCCGCGCGCACCCGGCCCGCCGAGGCGCTGCGTTATGAATAAAAGTTTCGGGTTGCGGGTTTCGAGTTTCGAGTTCGCGGGGCGTTGCTTGAACTCTGAACATGAGGTTTGAGAGGCCAGGGGCGAAGATTTACGGGTCTGCCATAGTCACACGAGATTGATAACACAAACTCGAAACTCGAAACCCGCAACCCGAAACTCCCGCCTCGTCGTGAGTGATTTGCGCAAGTCGTTCCGCGACCCGGCGGGCGGCGTGCTGGAGGTCTTGCGGGGCGTGTCGTTCTCGCTCGGGGCGGGCGAGATGGCGGCGGTGGTCGGGGCCTCGGGGGCGGGCAAGACGACCCTGCTCAACGTGCTCGGCGGGCTGGAGGCGGCCGGCGGCGGGAGCGCGCGCCTCGGCGGGTTCGACATCCTCGGGGCCGGGCCGAAGGAGCTTTCGCGCTTCCGGCGCGAGGACGTGGGCTTCGTCTTCCAGTTCCACCACCTGCTGGCCGACCTCTCGGCGGAAGAGAACGTCGCGCTGCCGCTGCTGGTGGCGCGCGCGGGCTGGCGAGAGGCGCGGCGTGCCGCCGCCGAGATGCTCGAGGCCGTCGGGCTGGCGGGCCGCGCCCGCCACGCGGCCGGCGAGTTGTCGGGCGGCGAGCAGCAGCGCGTGGCCGTGGCGCGCGCCCTCGTCACGCGGCCCCGCCTCGTGCTCGCCGACGAGCCGACGGGCAACCTCGACGCCCGCACCGGCGCGGAGGTCGGCGCGCTGCTCCTCGGACTGTGCCGCCGGCGCGGCGCGTGCGTCCTCGTCGCCACGCACAACGAGAGCCTGGCCGCCAGGTGCGACCGCGTGCTCGCGCTGCGCGCCGGGCGAGTCGAAGAGGATTTTTGATTTGCGATTTTAGATTTTCGATTTAGTCATCAGTCATCAGTTTTTTGTCTTTAACTGATGACTGATGACTGACGACTGATGACTCCCAATCGCAAATCAAAAACCCTCTTCAGGGGTTGAGTCTCGCGTAGAGTTCGCGGGCGGCTTTGGCGTCGAGGCCGAGGAGGATTTGGTACTGCTGCTCGGCGCGCAGACGGTCGCCGAGGCGGAGGTAGCAGAGGCCGAGCTTGAGGTGGGCGTCGGCGTCGCGCGGCTGGAGGCGGAGGAACTGCGCGTAGATTTCCGCCGCCTCCTCGTTGCGGCCGAGGGTGAAGTAGGCGAACCCGAGGTCGTGGAGGGCGTAGGTGAACTCCGGCTTGAGCTTCAGCGATTCCCTGAGCGGCTCGACCGCCTCCTCGTAGCGGCCGAGGTCGAGGTAGGCGCGCGCGAGGCTCAGGTACAGGACGTGGTGCGGCCGCTTCGTGAGGCCGATGGCCTTGCGGTAGTGCTCGACGGCCTCCTCGTCGCGCCCCGACTCCGAGTAGACGATGCCCAGGAGGTTGTGCAGCTCCCAGTCGTCGGGCCGGAGCCGGATGAGCTTCCGGTAGACCTCCGCGGACTCCGAGTGGCGGCCCGTGAAGTAGTAGAGGTGGGCCAGGCGGGCGAGGGCCTCGGCGTTGTCCGGCTCGCGCTCGACCAGCCGCTTGAGAGTCTCGGCCTCGGCGGCCCCCCGGATGCGGGCCTCGGTGATCCGCAGGCGATCCTGCGCCCACTCGTGGTCGGGCTTGAGGCGCAGCGCCTCGCGCAGGGAGGCGAGCGCCTTCTCGAACTCGCCCGCCATCATGTAGGTGTTGCCGAGCTGGAAGTGTCCCTCGGGGTCTTCGGGGCGCAGGCGCACGTAGCCCTCCATCGTCGCGGCGGCCTCCTTCAGGCGGCCGAGGTAGGTCTGGACGGCGAAGAGCTTGAGGCGAGCCTCCCCTTCCTGCGGCCGCAGCCGCACGGCCTCGGCGAGCGCGGCGGCCGCCTGCTCGCGCCGGCCCGCGTGCAGGTAGGAGAGCCCGAGGTTGTAGCGCGCGCCGAACATCTCCGGGGCCAGGCGGACGCCCTTCTCGTAGAAGCCGACGGCCTCGGCGTGCCGCCCCGCCTCGGCGTGCAGGAACCCGAGGTAGAAGTAGGCGTCCGCGTCCTCGCGCAGCGCGACGCACTTGAGGAAGGCGGCCGCGGCCTCCTCGGTCTTGCCGGCGCTGAGGTAGGCCAGCCCGAGGTTGAAGTGCGCGGACGGCTCTTCGGGCAGCAGCAGCGTGACCCGCTTGAAGTATTCGGCGGCGGCCTCGTGCTGGCCGGCGAGCGTGTAGGCGAGGGCGAGGCAGTGGTTGAGGGCCGGGTCGTCGGGCCGCCCCTCGTGCGCGCGGTGCAGCAGCGTGACGGCCTCCTCGTGGCGGCCGAGCCGGCTGCGCGCGAGGCCGAGGCCGGCGATGGCCGGCGTCGAGTCGGGCTTGAGGCGCAGCGCCTCGCCGAAAGCCTTCTCGGCCTCGGCGTCTTTCCCCGTCGCCGCGTAGACCATCCCGAGGAGGAGGTGCGCGTCGGCCGCGTCGGGGCGCAGCCGGGCGGCCCGTTCGAGCGCGGCGGCCGCCTCGGCCAGCTCGCCGAGGTAGCCGCGGACGACGCCGAGGTTGGCGTGGGCCTCGAAGAGGTCGGGCCGGGCGCGGACGGCCCGCTCGTACTCCTCGACGGCCTCGCGCAAGCGCCCGGCCCGCTGGTGCTCGATGCCGCGTTCGAGGTGCGCGGCGGGGGCCGTCGTGGTCGGGGCTTGCGCCCGGGCGGCGCAGGGCAGCCCCGTCGCGCACAGGGCGGCGAGGAGGGCGAGGCGCGCGAGGTGTTGTCGCATGCTTGAGGGTTATCCCTTCGTTTCAAGGAGTCGGCGGCGGGCGCGGGGCGAGGCCGGGGGCGCGCGCCGTGTAGCTTAACGCAGACGCGCGCCGGCGCGGAAGACCGGGGCGGGCGGCGGGGCGCAAATTTTCTTCTTTCTGAGTTTTCCGTTCGATGGGTTATAATGCCAGCGCGTGCCCGTCCGAAAGGACGCGCCGCCCTGCCGCGGGGCGCTGCTCTTGACCACGTCGGCTTTATCTAAGGTTTCGGTCACAGCCTTTATGTTTGAACGCTACACGGAGAAGGCCCGCCGGGTGATCTTTTTCGCCCGCTACGAGGCGTCACAGTTCGGGGCTCCGGCCATCGAGCCCGAACACCTTCTGCTCGGCCTCATGCGGGAGGACAAGACTCTGACGGCGCGCTTCCTGGCGCGCGCGGCCGCCTCACTCGAAGCCATCCGCAAGGAGATCGAGGGGCGCGCGCCGCTGCGCGAGAAAGTCTCGACCTCGGTCGAGCTGCCGCTCGCGCCCGAGACCAAGCGCGTCTTGGCCTTCGCGCACGAGGAGAGCGACCGCCTCCAGCACCGGCACATCGGCACCGAGCACCTGCTGCTGGGCCTCCTGCGCGAGGAGCGCTCGATGGCCGCCGAAATCCTTCTGGAGCGCGGCCTGCGGCTCAACGCCGTGCGCGACGAGGTCGCACGCCAGGCCGGCGGCGACCCGCGCGCCGCGCAGAAGAAGGAGACGCCGCACCTCGCCGAGTTCTCGCGCGACCTGACGGACGACGCCTCGAACGACAAGCTCGACCCGCTCGTCGGCCGCGAGGGCGAGATCGAACGCGTCGTGCAGATCCTCTGCCGCCGCACCAAGAACAACCCCGTGCTCATCGGCGAGCCGGGCGTCGGCAAGACGGCCATCGTCGAGGGGCTCGCCCAGCGCATCGTCCGCGGCGACGTGCCGTCGTTCCTTGAGAACAAGCGCATCCTCTCGCTCGACCTCTCTCTGATCGTCGCCGGCACGAAGTACCGCGGGCAGTTCGAGGAGCGCCTCAAGCAGATCATGCGCGAGCTGGTCGAGAACCCGCAGTACATCGTCTTCATAGACGAGCTGCACACGCTCGTCGGCGCGGGCTCGGCCGAGGGCTCGCTCGACGCGGCGAACATCCTGAAGCCGGCCCTGAGCCGCGGCGAAATCCAGTGCATCGGCGCGACCACGCCGGCCGAGTTCCGCAAGTCCATCGAGAAGGATCGCTCGCTGGAGCGCCGCTTCCAGGCCGTCAAGGTGCCGCCGCCGTCCGAGGAAGAAGCCGTCCACATCCTCGACGGCGTGCGCGAGCGCTACGAAGCCTTCCACCAGGTGCGCTACACCGAGGACGCCATCGAGGCCGCCGTCTACCAGTCGAACCGCTACATCCCCGACCGCTTCCTCCCCGACAAGGCGATTGACGTGATTGACGAGGCCGGCGCGCGCGTCAAGCTGCGCGCCCGCCGCAACTCGGTCTCCGGCATGACGCGCGGCGACATGCCCCGCAACGAGGTGCTCGACGAGCGCGACCGCAGCATCTACATGCGCGGGCCGGCGCTCACCACGCCCTTCAACGACGACGACGAGATGCTCCTCGCCGTCGAGGTCTCCAAAGACGACATCGAGGAGGTCATCGCCCGCTGGACGGGCATCCCGATTACGTCTTTGAAGGAGGAGGAGACGCACAAGCTCCTGCGCATCGAGGAGGAGCTGCGCAAGCGCGTCATCGCGCAGCGGCCCGCGATCTCGGCGCTCGCCCGCTCGATACGGCGGTCGCGCGCCGGCCTGAAGAACCCGAACCGCCCCGTCGGCTCGTTCCTCTTCCTCGGCCCGACCGGCGTCGGCAAGACCGAGGTCGCGCGCTCCTTGGCCGAGTTCCTCTTCGGGTCGGAACGCTCGATGATCCGCTTCGACATGAGCGAGTTCATGGAGAAGCACTCGGTCTCGAAGCTGATCGGCTCGCCCCCCGGCTACGTCGGCCACGAGGAGGGCGGGCAGCTCACCGAGCGGATCAAGCGCTCGCCCTACTCCGTGCTCCTCTTCGACGAGATCGAGAAGGCGCACCCCGACATCTTCAACGTGCTCCTGCAGGTCTTCGAGGACGGCATCCTCACCGACGCGCTCGGCAACACCGTGGACTTCAAGAACACGATCATCATCATGACCTCGAACATCGGCGCGCGCTTCATCCAGAAGAAGGGGACGATGGGCTTCCAGGCCAGCCCCGACTCCTCGCGCGAGAAGATGGAGGAGATGGTGATGGCGGCCGTCCGCCAGACCTTCAACCCCGAGTTCATCAACCGCCTCGACGAGATCATCATCTTCGACCAGTTGCAGGACGAGGAGCTTTTGGAGATCGTCGGCCTCCAGGTCGAGCAGTTGAACCGCACGCTCGCCCGGCGCGGCCTCGAAGTGCGGCTCACCGACGAGGCCAGGCGCTGGATCGTCGAGAAGACCTGCTCCGACCGCTCCTACGGCGCGCGGCCGCTCCGGCGCGCCCTCCAGAAGTACGTCGAAGACCCGCTCTCGGAGGCGCTCATCCAGGGCACGCTCGGCGGGGCCTCGGTCGTCGAGGTCTTCCCCGACGCCTCGGGCCTCTCCTACCGCCCGGCCGCGGTCGAGGAGCCGGGCGACGCGCTGTTAATTCACTGAAAAACAGTCCAAAGTTCAAAGTTGAAGGTTCAAAGTTCGGCCGCAAACCGGCCTAAACTTTGAACCTTCAACTTTGAACTTTGGACTTTGCCCTGTATAATGCGCCACTTCGCGGGAGTTTGACGGCTGGCAACGGGGCGCGGCCCGGCGTGCGTCCAAAGGCTGCCGAACCGAAAAACCGCGCCCGCGGCGCCCCGCGCCCCGCCCCTTCAGGGGCCGTCAGCGAGGCCGACATTTCTCTTTCGCGGTTCTATTAGAAAAGTCTCCCGAACTCATTCAAGAAGTCATCCTTGAGGCGAAAAACTAAGTCTATGCGAATTCGCGCGCCGTGGCCCCGTGTCGCGGCCGCCCTGTTGGGCGGCCTCCTGCTCCTCGAAATGGCGCCGCCCCCCGCGCGGGCGCGCGCGCAGGGCCAGCAGCAGCGGCTCGTCGAGGATGTCCTCATCGAGAACAACCGCCGCCTCCCCGACGAGGCCATCCTCTACCACATCCAGACGCGCACGGGCGACGTCTTCAACGAGGCCCAGGTGCGCCGCGACCTCCAGGCCCTCCTGAACCTCCCGTTCTTCGACAAGACCGAGACGAGGGTCTCGACCGAGCAGGGGCCGCGCGGGGGCGTCATCGTCATCTTCACCGTCAAGGAGCTGCCCGTCATCCGCCAGCTGGAGTTCAAGGGCCTGGGCAGCCTGTCGGAGGCCGACCTCCTCAAGGAGTTCCGCGAGCAGCGCGTCGGCGTCTCCCGCGAGCAGACCTACGACCCGGTCAAGGTCAAGGCGGCCGAGCGCGTCATCCGCGAGCAGCTCGCCCAGCGCGGCTACCCGAACGCGACCGTCAACGTCGTCGTGGACGAAGTCTCCGAGACCTCGGTCGCGCTGACCTTCGACGTGGATCAGGGCGACCGCGTCCGCGTCGTGGACATCGAGTTCGAGGGCAACCAGGTCTTCAGTGACGGCGAGCTGCGCGGGGCGATGAAGCTGGTCAAGGAGGCGGGCCTCATCTCGCGCTTCAAGGGGCAGGACATCCTCCACCTCGACAAGCTCGAATACGACCTGCGGCAGAACGTCGTCACGCACATGCGCTCGAAGGGCTACCTCGAGTCGCGCACGGGCGAGCCGAGGGTCGAGGGGCTGGGGCCGCGGCGCACCGGCTTCCCCATCCTCCCGCTCCCGCTGCTCTCTTCGGTGGACGAGGGGCTGCGGGTGACGATCCCGGTCGTCGAGGGCAAGCTCTACCGCCTCGGCGAGATCAAAATCGAGGGCAACTCGATCTACTCCGAGGAGGTCATCCGCCAGGTCATCGGGCTGCGGGCGGGCGAGGTCGCCAACGGCCAGCGCATCGTCAAGGCGCTGGCCGAAGACCTCGACAAGCTCTACGGCCGCGCCGGCTTCATCCAGTACGAGTACGACGTCTCGCCGTCGTTCAAGGACAACCCGCAGAAGCCCGGCGAGGGCATCGCCGACTTCACCATCACCATCAACGAGGGCAAGCAGTTCACGCTCCGCCGCCTGGAGTTCGCCGGCAACACCTACACGCGCGACAACGTCCTCAGGCGCGAGGTGGCCGTCAACGAGGGCGACATCTTCGACCAGACGCTCTGGGAGTACTCGGTGCTGCGCCTGAACCAGACCGGCTTCTTCGACCCCATAGACAAGGAGAAGGACGCCGAGTTCCGCACCAACGAGGAGCTGGGCGAGGTTGACATCAACCTCCGCGTCACCGAGCGCGGCCGCAACCAGATTTCCTTCAACGGCGGGCTGTCCGGCATCGGCGGCTCGTTCTTCGGGCTGGAGTACTCGACGAACAACCTGCTCGGCCGCGGCGAGTCGCTCTCGTTCCAGGTCGCCTTCGGCAACCGCCAGCGCTCGTTCCTCTTCTCGTTCACCGAGCCCTACGTGCGCGACCGCCCGATCTCGCTCGGCTTCTCGGTCTTCACCGAGTCGCGCAAGTTCTTCGGCGAGGGCACGATACTCTCGTCGAACATTGACGCGCTGACCGGCATCGGCGGCAACATCGTAGACTTCCTCAACGTGGGCGAGGAGAACCTCTTCACGCAGAAGTCCACGGGCGGGTCGCTGTTCGCCAGCGCGCCGCTCATCGAGTTCTGGCGGCCGCGCGGCCGCCGCCTCGTCCAGATCGCGCGCGCCTCGCGCGTCGGCCTCTCCTACTCCATCTCGCAGTCGTCCATCGAGGACCCGCCGGTCAACGAGCTGAACGACCCCGACCGCTTCATCCCCGTCGTCTTCCGCCAGCCGAGCATCCTGACGAGCCGCGTGACGCCGACCTTCGTCTACGACACGCGCAACGCCGCTATTGACCCGACCGAGGGCCGCCAGGTGGCGCTCTCGCTGGCCTTCGCCGGCGCGGGCGGCGACGTGCGCACCTACCAGCCGACGGTCTCCTACACGCAGTTCTTCCCCGTCCGCCGCAAGCGGTCGGAGAACCCCGAAGTCTTCGGCTTCCGGGTCGTCGCCGGCCACGTCGCCAGCTTCGGCGTCACCGACGTGATCCGCGAGGCGCAGCGCGGCTCGCTCTCGTTCATCAACGGCGTCCCCATCTACGAGCGCTTCTTCCTCGGCGACGAGTTCACCATCCGCGGCTACAACGTCCGCTCGATCAGCCCCATCGTCCCGCTCGACGTCTTCGTCACCTCGCGGAACGTGGCGGTCTCGGGCTCGCCGACCGGCGACGTGGTGCCGGTCGAGGGCATCACCGACGCCCTGCGCGAGCAGCTCATCCGGGTCGGCACCTTCACCGGCTCGACGGGCGACAACGTCGTCCAGATAGACCGCAGCTTCCGCTTCCTCGGCGGCGACACGCAGCTGCTCGGCAACTTCGAGTACCGCATCCCGATCTTCGGCCCCGTCCAGGCCGCGCTCTTCGCCGACATCGGCTCGGCCTTCAACCTGCGCTCGACGGCCAACCAGGAGTTCTCGACCGACCTGCTCGACGACCTCCCGTTCCTCTCGACCCTCGGCGGGCTGACGACGCTCGCGACCGCCCGCAACCCGACGCTGGCGTTCGCCGCGACGACCTTCGGCCGCGCGCTCCTCGTCCAGGGCGACCGGCTGCTGACGAAGGAGGAGCTGTCGGCCCTGACGCGCGTCGGCCCGATCAACCCGGCGACGGGGCTGCCCTTCGGCGTCCAGCCCGTCTTCCTCCGGGCCTTCCGCCGCCAGGGGGCCGAGGACTCGGGCGTGCAGACGAACACCGTGGCCCGCCTCCGGGACAGCATTTTTTCGCGACTCGGCGATTACCGATCCAGCGTCGGGGCCGAGGTGCGCATCCAACTGCCGGTCGTCAACGTGCCGTTCCGGCTAATTTACGCCTACAACCCGAACGCCAAGACCGTGTTCATACAGGAGCGCAAGAGCCTCTTCCGGTTCAGCATCGGGCGGACTTTCTGAGGGTTTCGAGTTAAAATTACGCGGTCGCGCGCCGGACTGTCGGACTCGCCCGGGAGGCGGCGCGCCCCTTTGATCTTAGTGAAGGAGCAGTACAGTAAAGACATGAGAGTGATTCGTGCCATCGCCGCCGCGGCCGTCTTCGCGGCCTTCTCCGCCGTCGCCGTCAGCGCGCAGCAGCCGGCCGCCCCCCGCCCCGCCGCGGGCGGCGCGGCCGCCGGCACCGTGCCCGACGGCAAGGTCGCCATCATTGACACCGACGAGTTCGGCAACCCCAAGACGGGCATCGCGCGGCTCATCAGTGCCTTCAGCACCGTCGACCGCGAGTTCAAGCCGCGCCGCGACGAAATCCAGACCCTGAAGACCCGCTTCGACGGCATCGCCAAGCAGATTCAGGACACGAAGAACGTCGCCGACCAGAAGTCGCTGGCCGCGCTGGCCGACCAGGCCGAGACGCTCAAGGCCGAAATCGAGCAGAAGCAGCAGGCCGGGCAGCGCGCCCTCGACAAGCGCGTCAAGGAGCTGACCGACCCGATCTACCAGGACATCAACACGGCGCTCCAGTCCTACGCCCGCCAGCGCGGCATCTCGATCGTCTTCGACATCAGCAAGATGGGCGGCGTGATGATGGTCGTTGACGGGGCCGTCGACATCACGCAGGCGTTCGTCGCCGACTACAACCAGCGCAACCCGGCCACCGCCTCGGCCGCGCCCGCCGGCGGCCGGCCGTAACACGCCGCCCGGAACGAGTTAAAAACAGTCTCAAGTCGGGAGTCTGTAAGCCCGGAGTCAAAGACAGGTTTTTGTTTTTGACTCCGGGC
>DASZKF010000083.1:0-15658 GCA_035947355.1 Pyrinomonadaceae bacterium
CCGTCGCCGGGTGGAACGGCCCCGGCCCGTTCCTGATCGAGAACAACTACCTAGAGGCGGCCGGCGAGAACGTCCTGTTCGGCGGGGCCGTGCCGGCGGCGCGCGGCCTCATCCCGTCCGACATCACCGTGCGCCGCAACCGCCTCACGAAGCCTCTCTCGTGGCGGCAGGGCGACCCGTCCTACGCCGGGCAGGCGTGGCAGGTCAAGAACCTGTTGGAACTCAAGAGCGCGCGCCGCGCCCTCATCGAGGGCAACGTCCTGGAGCACTCCTGGGCTCACGCGCAGATCGGCTGGGCCGTCATCTTCAACAGCTTGAACGACTCGGGCGAGTGGTCGCGCATCGAGGACGTGACCGTCCAGAACAACCTCATCCGCGGCGCGGGCAACGGCATCAACCTCCGCGGGCGCGACGGGGAGTCGGGCGTCAAGATGGCGCGCATCCGCCTCGCCAACAACCTCCTCGTTGACCTGGGGGCGCGGTGGGGCGGCAACGGCGTCGCCTTCCAGCTCCTGCGCGGCCCGTCCGACGTCACCATCGAACACAACACGGCCGACGGCGTCCGCGCCATGCTCGTCTTCGACGTCAACGACATGACGGAGGTGGCGGCGCGCGTGCGCTTCGTCAACAACCTCATGCGCCACGGCTCCTACGGCGTCTTCGGAAGCGGCGGGGCCATCGGCACGGCCGCGTTCCAGAGCTTCAGCACCGACTGGGAGTTCGCCGGCAACGCGGTCGCCGAGCCGACCGTCCCGGAGTCGCGCTACCCGGCCGGCAACTTCTTCCCGGCCGACTACGAGTCGCTCTTCGCCGGCTACGCCGCGGCCGACTACCGCCTCGCCGCCGGCTCGCCCTTCCGCGGCCGCGCCACCGACGGCAAAGACATCGGCTGCGACCTGGGCGCGCTCGAGGCCGCCACCACGGGCCAGACGCCCGCCCCGACGCCGACGCCCACGCCCTCCCCCACGCCGAAGCCGACCGCCACCCCGACGCCCACGCCGGCCCCGACGCCCACGCCGAGCCAGGCGCGGCAGAACCTCTTGAAGGCGCGGCGCGACGCGCAGAACGTGAGCAACGCGCTGCCGGTCGCGGGCACAGACTCCTTGACCCTGCCGGCGATGACGACGAGCGACGTGGCCGGCCGCATCGAAGCCGTCGTCGTCGCCATCCAGCACACCTACGTCGCCTTCGGGGCCGAGCGCGCCCTCTTCCCGGCCGCGGCCCGCATCGAGGACGCGCTCACGAAGGCGCTCGACTACGCGGCGCGCGCCGGCACGAGCGCCAACCAGCAGGAGTTCGCCGACGTGAAGGCGAACCTGCGCCGCGCCATTGACTACCTGGAGCTGGCCGACATCCGCATGCTCCACGGCGACGTGGGGAACGCCATTGACTACGCCTCCTTCTTCGTCCGCCAGCACTACGTTGACTTCCTCGGCCGCGAGCCGGACGAGGCGGGCCGCGGCTTCTGGTCGAAGTCCATCGTCGCCTGCGGGGCCGACCGGAACTGCGCCGCGATGAAGCGCATAGACACGTCGGCCGCCTTCTTCCTCTCCATCGAGTTCCAGGAGACCGGCTACCTCGTCTACCGCCTCTACCGCGGGTCGCTCGGTCGCACGGTTCTCCACCGGGAGTTCCTCGCCGACACGCAGGAGGTCGGCCGGGGCGTGACGGTCGGCACGGAGGGCTGGGCCGACAAGCTCAACGCCAACAAGCGGGCCTTCTACCAGGCGTGGGTGCAGCGCCCCGACTTCCGCGAGCGCTACGACTCGCTGACGCACGAGCAGTTCGTAGACCAACTCCACGCCACGGCCGGCCTCGCGCCCGACCCCGAAGTGCGCGACGCGCTCGTCGCCGACCTGCGCCGCGGCGTCGCGCGCGCCGACGTGCTGGCGAAGGTCATAGACGGCGAGGCGTTCCGGCGCAAAGAGTTCAACCGCGCCTTCGTCGTCATGCAGTACTTCGGCTACCTCCAGCGCGACCCCGGCCCCGGCATGAACTTCTGGCTCAAGAAGCTCGAAGACAACGGCGGCGACTACCGCCGCGCCGAGATGGTCAAAGCCTTCCTCGACTCCATCGAGTACCGCGAGCGCTTCAGCAGCCTCTGAGACAAATGATGAATGCGGAATGCGGAATGATGAATTTAAAGCACGGCCCTCGGTTTTAATTCATCATTCCGCATTCCGCATTCATCATTTGTTTTTGTTGCCGGCCCTCGCCGCTTTGCGGTAATCTGAAAGAGGCGCGTGCCCCGCCCGCGCGCCGCTCCTCGGTGGGACGCGACGAGCTGGCGGGCCAAGATGTCCGGCGCCGGCCCCGCGCCGCCCCTTCCGCCCCGTTCCGGCCCGCATGCTCCCGGAAGAAGCCATGCCCCCTTCAGACACGACCCGCCACCTCTGGAAGCCGCTCGTCGTCGCCGCCGCCGTCGCCTTCGTCTACTGGGGCGTCGTCGTGCGGCTCGCGCGCTTCTGGTGGGAGGACGAGAACTACTCGCACGGCCTGCTCATCCCCTTCGTCATCGGCTACATCCTCTGGACGGAGCGCGGCCGGCTGGCGCGCGCCGCGGGGCGGGGGCGCGTCTGGCTGGGCGGGGCCGCGGTCGCGGCGGCGCTCCTAGCCCTGTGGGCGGGGACGGCGGGCGCGGAGCTGTTCGTGCAGCGCGCCTCGCTCGTTCTGCTCCTCGCCGGGGTGGCCGTCTTCTTCTGGGGCTTGCGGCTGCTGCGGGCCGTGGCGGTGCCTCTCCTGCTGCTGGGCCTGGCGATCCCGATCCCGACCATCGTCTTCAACAAGGTCGCCTTCCCGCTGCAACTCTTCGCGTCGCGTTGCGCCGTGTGGGCGATGCGCGCCTTCGACATCCCCGTCCTGCGCGAGGGCAATGTCATCGAGCTCCTGCCGCTCGGCTCGGCCACGACGCGCAAGCTCGAAGTGGTCGAGGCGTGCAGCGGCATCCGGAGCCTGATGACGCTCGTCACGCTGGCCGTCGTCTACGCCTACTTCACGCACCCCGAGGGGGGCGACGGCGGCGGCCGCCGCTCCCGCTTCGGCGTGCTGCGGGCGGTGCTCATCGTGCTCGCGGCCGTCCCCATCGCGATCATCACGAACGCGGCGCGCGTCTCGGGCACGGGCCTGCTCTCGCACTACTACGGCACGGAGGTGGCCGACGGCTTCTTCCACTCCTTCTCGGGCTGGGTCGTCTACGTCGTCGCCTTCCTCCTGCTCTTCGCCTTCGGATGGCTCATAGACCGCTTCGACCCCGGCCGCCACGACCCCGGCGCGGGCGGCGACGGCGCCGCACGCGTGTCGGAAGCGGTCGCCCTATCGCCCCCGGACGCCGAGGGCGTAATCGCGGCCGGCGGCGCGGCGCAGGTGAGCATGAGACGGGAATGAGAACCACAGGGGCACAGTAATGATTTTAGGTCTGCGATCTTTGATTTAGTCATCAGTCGTCAGTCATCAGTCATCAGTTTTTGTCTTTACTGACAACTGATAACTGATGACCGATGACTAAATCGCAAACCTAAAATTCCCTCGGGTGAAATCTAATCGGGGCCGGACTTTCGATGAAAGCACAGGGCAAACATTTCTGGGCGCTCGTCGCCCTGCTGGTCGCGGCGGGCGCGGTCATCAACTTCTGGGAGGTGGCGGGCGAGGCGCGCGTGGCGCGCCGCGCGCTCGCCGAGTTCCCCGCGGAGTTCGGCGGCTGGTCGCGGCGCGGCCCGGACGCCCGCTTCGACGCCGCCACCGAGGCCATCCTGCGCGCCGACGACTACGTCTCGCGCGACTACGCGGACGCCGGGGGCCGGCTCGCCTCGTTCTACGTCGGCTACTACGGGACGCAGCGCGCGGGCGCGACCTACCACAGCCCGCTCCACTGCCTGCCCGGCTCCGGCTGGTCGCTCGACGACCACGAGACCGTGCGGATTAAGCCGGCCGGCGGCGCGCCCGCCTTCGAGGCCAACCGTTACGTCATCCGCAACGCCGGCCAGAGCCAACTCCTGATCTACTGGTATCAGGGCCGCGGCCGGGCCGTGGCGAGCGAGTACTGGGACAAGGTCTACACCGTGCTCGACAGCGTCCGCCTGCGCCGCTCCGACGGCGCGATGGTGCGCGTGCTCGTCCCCGTCGGCCGCTCCGAGGCGGAGGCGATGGAGACGGCCACCCGCTTCGCCGCCGAGGTCGCGCCGCACCTCGCGGCGTACGTCCCGGAATGAAGTAGCCAGTAGCCAGTAGTCAGTAGACAGTAGTCCCCACACTACGACTGCTGACGCCGACGCCCGAAAGGTTCGATACCGAAGGTCTTCCTACTGACTACTGTCTACTCGCTTTTGCGGAATTCCCGCGGGATTGGGTGTTTTTATAGTTCGCTGCAAGGGGTCAGCCCCGGCGGCGGAGTTTGATAGGGCCGGTCGCGTTCGTCGCCGCTCCCGCGTTGCCCCGCGGGGCCGCGCTTTTCCTGACGAAAGTCGGCCGGCTTCGTGTTAGGATGTGAAGGCCGAGGGGCCGGGGCGGCTTTGCCCGCCGCCCGCGCCCGCGGCCGTCCCCGAGAGAACACGGCCAGTCCGCTTCACGGCGCGGGCCAACGCCCCGGCACGCGCCGCCGCCCGGCGGACTCGGCCGCGCGCCCAGAAGGAGTGCCATCAATGAATCCCCAAGAGTGCCCCCCAGCCCGGCGAGTCCGGGCCTTGCTCGTCGCACTGCTCGCCCTCTCGGTCGCGCTCGCGACCAACTGCTCGAACCCCGAACAGGCCAAGGCCGAACACGTCCGCCGCGGCGAAGCGTTCCTCAAGGAGCGCCGCTGGCAGGAGGCGACGCTTGAGTTCCGCAACGCCCTCCAGATAGACAAGCAACTGGCGGCCGCCCACTGGGGGCTGGCGCAGGCTTTCGAGGGCCTGGGCCGGGTCGGCGAGGCCCTCGAGGAGTTGCATGCCACGGTCAAGCTCGACCCGGCCAACACGGCCGCGCGCCTCAAGCTCGCCAACGCCTACCTTTTGTCCTACGCCCGCAACAAGCACCCGGAGTCCCTCGCGCAGGCCGAGCAGTTCGCCAACGACATCCTCGGGCGCGAGCCCAACAACCCCGACGGCCACATCCTGATGGCGAACGTCCTGCACTTCAAGGGCGACAGCCGCGCCGCCGAGGAGAAGCTCAACTACGCCATCGGGCTCGACCCGCAGCGCGTCGAGTCCTACATCGGCCTCGCCAAGTTCTACCTCATCCTCGACCGCCCCGGCGACGCCGAGGCCACCTTCAAGAAGGCCATCTCGGTCAACGAGCGCTCGTCGCTGGCCCGCGTCGAGTTCGGGCGGTTCCTCGTCCAGTCGGGCCGGGGCGCGCAGGCCGAGGCCGAGTTCCGCCGCGCCGTCGAGGTAGACCCCGAGAACCGCGACGTGCGCTGGGTGCTCGCCAGCTACTACCTCGTCGGCCAGCGGCTGCCCGAGGCCGAGCAGGCTTACAGGGACTGGGCGCAGCTCGACTGGGAGAAGCCCGAGGGCAAGGCGCGGCTCGCCGACTTCTACGCCACGGTCGGCCGCTACGACGAGGCCGCCGCCCTCTACCAGGAGATCGTCAAGACCTCGCCCGACTACACGCGCGGCCGCTACCGCCTCGGCGAGATCAGCCTCCAGCGCGGCGACACGCAGGGCGCGGCCGCGCAGGTCGAGGAGCTGCTCCGCCGCAACGCGCGCGACATGGACGCGCTCTTCCTGCGCGCCCGCCTGCGCAACTCGGCCGGCCGCTACAAGGAGGCCGTTGACGACCTCCGCGCCGTGCTCGAACAGGAGCCGCGCTCGCGCCTCGGCCTCTACTTCATGTCCGAGGCGCTCTACCGCGACGGCCAGTTGGAGCCGGCCCGCGCGCGGGCGGGCGAACTCGAACGCCACCACCCGGACTTCCTCCCGGCCAAGCTCCTCCAGGTGCAGATCAACTTCGACGCGGGCGACGCCGAGACGGCCCGCCGCCTCGCCGACGAGCTGCTCAAGCGCCTCTCCGAGACCGCGCCGAACGGCGAGCAGACGCCGCAGCTCCTCGCCGACGTGCGCGTCAACGCGCTCATCCTGCGCGGCAAGGCCAACCTCCGGCTCGGGCAGACCGCGGCGGCGCGCGCCGACATGGAGGCCGCCCGCGCCGCCTCGCCCAACTCGCCGCTCGTCCACGTCAGCCTCGCCGACGCGGCCTTCGCCGAGGGCCGGCGCGAAGAGGCCCGCCAGCACCTCGAGCGCGCGCTCGAAATAGACCGCACCAACTTCCAGGCCCTCACGGCGGTCATCGCGCTTGCGGCCGCCGAAGGCCGCCTGGCCGAGGTGCGCGCCCGCGTCGAGCAGTTGACGGCCGAGCAGCCGCGCTCGGCCCCGCTCCAGTTCCTGCTCGGGCAGGCGTACCGCCACGGCGGCGGCGACCTCCAGCCCGACCCGCAGCGGGCCGAGGCGGCGCTGCGCCGGGCCGTCGAGCTCGACCCCGAGTACATGCCGGCCTACTCGGCGCTGGCGGAAATCTACTTCGCCACGCGCCAGCCCGACCGCGCGATTGCCGAGTACCAGAAGATCACCGAGCGGCGGCCCGAGGACTTCGTCGCGCTGCGCAACATCGGAATGATCGAGGCGGGCCGCAACAACCTCGAGGCGGCGGCCGACTACTACCGCCGCGTCCTCTCGATTCGGCCCGACGAGCCGGTCGCGGCCAACAACCTCGCCATGCTCTACGCCGACCACCAGATCGGGAACCCCGATGAGGCGATGCGGCTCGCGCAGGACGTGGTGCGCCGGTTCCCGAACAACCCCGGCTTCGCCGACACGCTCGGCTGGGTCTACTACCGGCGCGGCCTGCACTCGTCGGCCGTCGAGCAGTTGCAGAAGGCGGTCGGCGGCGCGGCCAAGCTCGGCAGCGACAACTCGCTCTACCGCTACCACCTGGGCGCGGCGCTCGCGGCCAAGGGCGACCGCGCGGCCGCCCGCCGCGAACTCCAGAAGTGCCTCGAACTGCACGGCCAGGAGCAGCAGCGCGCCGTCAAGCCCCCGACGCCGGCCCCCGCCGACGAAGTGCGCCGCCTGCTGGAAACGCTTTAGAGGGCGTTGGGTGTTAGGTGCCGGGTGCCGGGAAAAGACAACTGATCTTCCCAGCACCCAAAACCTGACACCCGGCACCCGCTTTCGGAGAAAGCCATGAGTGTCGAATTCAGACAGCGGACGCCGGGCGAGTACGCGCGGATGGTCTGGCGGAGGAAGTGGCTGATCGCGCTGCCGACGGCGGCGGTGGCGGTGGCGGTGGCGTGGGTCGTGTGGCGGCTTCCGAACACCTACGAGTCGCGGACGCTCCTGACGGTGCGGCCGGCGAGCATCTCGGCCTCGGTCGTCCCGCAGCTCTCCGACAGCGACCTCACCATCCGCATCAACAACATCGGCCAGGAGGTCGTCAGCCGCAGCTCGCTCGAGCCGCTCATCGAGAAGTACGACCTCTACGCCTCGGAGCGCCGCCGCGGCGAGCCGATGGACACCCTCGTCGAGCGGATGCGCACGCAGGACGTCGTCGTCGAGATCAACACCGCGCGCAACGACGTCATCAACGGCTTCTACCTCGCCTTCCGCGGCCCCGAGCCGCGCGTCACGCAGGCCGTCACGGCCGAGCTGGCCTCGAAGTACGTCACGGCCCAGAACAAGGCGGCCGGCGAGGAGTCCACGCTGACCAAGGAGTTCTTCGAGCAGAAGCTGCGCGAGAAAAAGGAGGAGCTCGACGCCATAGACAACCGGCGGCTCGAATTCATGCTGCGCAACAAGGAGCACCTGCCGTCGGCCGCGCAGGCGCTCATCGGCCAGCTCGCCGGCCTGCGCGAGCAGCAGAAGGGCATCCTCGGCTCGCTCGGGATGCTGCGCGAGCGCCGCTCGCTCCTCAACACGCAGCTCGGCGACCTCGGAAAGCAGCGCGAGCAGGAGATCGTCAACGTCGCCGAGCAGGTCGGCGACCCGAAGCAGACGCTCGCCTACGCCGAGCTCGCCAAGCGCAAGGCGCAGCTCGAGTCGGAGCGCCAGAACCTCCTGACCATCTACAAGCCGAAGCACCCGGACGTGATCGCCAAGCAGGCCGAGCTCGACTCCGTCCAGCGCGAGATCGACACGATGCTCGCCGAGAGCAAGGAGAAGATCGAAGAGAAGCGCAAGAAGCTGGAGGGCCTGATAGACCCGCGCCGCAAGACGCTCGAGTATGAGCTGAAGACCTCGGAGACGCAGCTCGGCGTGATGGAGAAGCAGCTCGCCATGACCGAGCGGCAGATCGCCGACGTCGAGCAGCGCCTCAACGGGATGCCGGGCACCGAGGTCGGCCTCGAAGCCATCAACCGCGAGTACGCGTCGGCGAAGGCCGTCTACGAGACCATGCTGGCGCAGCAGCAGAAGGCCGAGCTGGGGGCCGACATCGTCTCCAGCGCGCAGGGCGAGACCATCGCCGTCATAGACCCGGCCTCCCTGCCGGAGCGGCCCGTCGCGCCGAAGCGGCCGTTCCTCATGCTCCTCGGCCTGGCCGCCGGCCTCGGCTGCGGGCTGCTGCTCGCCGCGGCCTTCGAGGTGCCCCGGCTGCTCACGGTGCAGACGACCGAGGACGCCGAGCACTACACGGGGCTGCCCGTGCTCGCGGCGCTGCCGAACCTGCGGACGCCCGGCGAGGAGCGCAGCCTGCGGCTCCGCCGCGCCGCGCTCGCCGTCGCCGGCGTCGCGCTCGCCGTCGTCAGCGTCCCCGCCCTCGCCCTCATCCTCGGCGCGACGCGCGTCATGGAGATATTCACCTAGCGGTGAAAGTTTCGAGTTGCGGGTTTCGAGTTTCGAGTTAAAGACAACTTCTTTCGGTCGGAGAGTCAAGCCCGGAGCCGCGAACTCGAAACCCGAAACTCGAAACCCGAAACTGATTCGGAGGTTGCCATGTACCTTGACTTCTACGGCCTGAAGGAGCTGCCGTTCGCGCTGACGCCCGACCCGCGCTTCATCTACTTCACGCCGTCGCACACCGAGGCGATGGCGAACCTCCACTACGGCATCGAGAGCGGCAAGGGTCTGATCGTCGTCACCGGCGAGGTCGGGACGGGCAAGACGACCATCCTGCGGTGGATGATGCAGCGGCTCGACCGCAGCGTGCTCGTCGCCTACCTCTTCAACCCGCGGATGTCGGTCGCGGAGTTCTACCAGTACGTCTCCTCGCCGCGCCTCCTGGACGTGCCGCGCTGGGAGAACAAGTCGGAGCTGCTGCTGAAGCTCGCCGAGGTCCTGGAGTCGCGCCACTCGCGCGGCCTGCGCACGGTGCTCATCATAGACGAGGCGCACGGCCTCAGCCCGGCCGTCCTCGAAGAGATCAGGCTGCTGTCGAACTTCGAGTCCGACTCGGCCAAGCAGCTCCAGATCATCCTCACGGGCCAGCCCGAGCTGCGCGACGTTCTGAACCAGCCGGAGCTGCGCCAGCTCAAGCAGCGCGTCGCGCTCCGGTGCGAGATTCGGCCGCTCCCGAACATCGAGGAGACGGGCCGCTACGTCACCTCGCGGCTCCTGGCGGCCGGGGCCGAGCGCACCGACATCTTCTCGCCGCCGGCCGTAGACTACGTCTTCCGCTGCTCCGAGGGCATCCCGCGCCAGATCAACAACCTCTGCGACAACGCCCTGCTCGCGGGCTTCGCCGCCGGGGCCGAGACGATCACGCGCGACATCATGGAGGAGGTGGCCGAGACCTTCGACCTGCTGCCCGGTGCCGCCCGCGGACGGCAACTGGGCGAGGAGCGCGAGCGCGCCGCGCGCGCCTTCACGGCCTCGGGCCGCGCCGAGGTGTGGGCGGCGAGCGCCGGCCTCTCCGAGGAAGACGGCGGCGAGCTTTCGGGCGTCGCCGGGGCGGCCCGCGTCGAGCAGGAGCGGGAGATGGAGCGGGAGTTCGGGGCCGGCGAGGACGCGCCCGCCGCGGAGGACGTGCGGGGGGCCTTCCTCCGCTGGGACGGCAAGGGAGATTCGTGATGGGCAGAGTCTACGAAGCACTCAAGCGCGCCGCCGAGCAGAACGGCGCGCAGCGCAACGGGGGCGAGCAGAACGGCGGCGGGCCACAGGGCCGCGAGCCGAACGGCGCCCGCCCGCCGGCCTTCGAGCCGGGCGAGGCCGCGGCCGCCGCCGAGTTCCTCTACCAGCAGACCAGGCAGTTTCACGCGCCGGAGGCGGCGCACGTTTCAGCGCCCACTGAGCGCACCGGATCACCCGACGGGTCGGCACTCCCCGGCGGGTCAGCTTCGCGTGCCGCTGGGGCAACTTTGGGCGCTGCCGGTTCGGCGCGCGCGCCGGAGTTCGTCAGTGTTGACATCTCCGCCGCGCGCGTCGAACCACACCTCGTCGCCGTCACCCAGCCCCGCTCGGCCCACGCCGAGCGCTACCGCTCTTTGCGCACCCGCATCCTCCACGCCGGCGAGCGCCGCAAGATGCAGGCCTTCGTCGTCACCAGCGCGGGCGTGATGGAGGGGAAGACTCTGACGGCCGTCAACCTCTCCTGGCTGCTCGCGCAGACCGACGGCGTGCGCGCGCTCCTGATAGACGGCGACCTGCGCAACCCCTGCGCCGCCGACTACCTCGGCCTCGACGCGCCGACGGGCCTCTCCGAGGTGCTGGGCGGCGGGGCCTCGCTCGCCGAGGCCATCGTGCGCCTCGAACCCGCGGGCCTGCACCTTCTGCCGGGCGGGTCGGTGCGCGACGACGTGGCCGAGATTCTCTCGGGGCCACGCTTCAGCGCCGTGCTGGCCGAGGCCCGGAGGATGTTCGACTACATCATCATTGACGCGCCGCCGCTCGCCGTCTTCACCGACGCCAGCGTGCTCATCAACCGCGCCGACGCGGCGCTCATCGTCGCCCGCGCCAACCGCACCCGCTTCGGCGCGCTCGACCGGGTGCTCGAACCGCTCCCGCGCGAGCGCCTGCTCGGCGTCGTCCTCAACGACTCGGACGAGGAGATGAGCGAGCAGAACTACTACTACTACCGCCGCTACTACTCGCGCCGCGGGCGCGGGGGCGGAAACGATGAATGATGAATGCGGAATGATGAATTAAAGACGAGTCGTCTCCATTCATCATTCATCATTCCGCATTCATCACTTCTTTCACCGGGGGCCGGCTGTTGTCACCGTCGCGCTTTAACGTCCGCACGATTCTGCTGCTCACCGCCGAGGCGCTTCTGCTCTTCGGCGCGGTGGTGGCGGCGGCCTACCTGCGCCTCAGCTCGGCCGACGCCTACTACGAGCTGAGCGAGAAGCACGGCTTCTACAAGGCGGCGCTGGCGGCCGCCTTCTGCCTCGCCGCCTTCTACCTCTACGACCTCTACGACTTCGTCGTCATGCACGACCGGCGCGAGCTGGTGCTGCGCCTCGTCCAGTCGCTCGGCCTGGCGTGGGTCGCGCTGGCGCTCACGATGTACGCCCTGCCGCAGCTGCTGATCGGGCGCGGCGTCTCGCTCTACGCGATGGTCATCGCGCTGCTGCTGATGGTCGGCTGGCGCGTCGGCATCCACTGGCTGCTCGGCCACCCGAGCGTCGGCGAGAAGATTCTCATCGTCGGCTCGGGCGACTCGGCCATCGAGATCGCGCGCGAGGTCCTGGAGCGGCGCGACGCCGGCTACCGCGTCGTCGGCTTCGTGGACAACCGGCCCGACCTGCTCGGCCGGAGCCTCCTGAACCCGCGCGTCGTCGGCGTCACCTCGGAGCTGCCCGAGGTCGTCCGGCGCGAGGGCGTCAACCGCATCGTGGTCGCGATGGGCGAGCGGCGCGGGCAGTTCCCGACCCAGGAGCTTTTAGACCTGAGCCTCTCGGGCGGCGTCGCCATCGAGGAGTGCGCGAGCTTCTACGAGCGCCTGACCGGGCGCGTCTCCCTGGACATGCTGCGCCCGTCGTGGCTCATCTTCTCGGGGCGCGGCCGCCAGGCGCGGCTGCCGGGCGCGCTGCGGGCGCTCATGCACCGCGTCGTGGCGCTCGCCGGCTTCGTGCTCTCGCTGCCCGTCGCGCTCCTGACGGCCGTGCTCATCAAGCTCGATTCGCCCGGCCCGGTCTTCTACACGCAGGAGCGCGTCGGCAAGAACGGGCGCACCTTCCGCCTCTACAAGTTCCGCTCGATGCGGACGGACGCCGAGCGCGACGGCCCCGTCTGGGCGGGCAAGGCGGGCGACGACCGCGTCACACGCGTCGGGCGCGTCATCCGCAAGATTCGCGTCGACGAGATACCGCAGTTCTGGAACATCCTCCGGGGCGACATGAACTTCGTCGGCCCGCGCCCCGAGCGGCCGCACTTCGTCAGCCAGCTCGCCGAGGAGATTCCCTTCTACGAGCAGCGCCACCTGATCCCGCCCGGCCTCACCGGCTGGGCGCAGATCAAGTACCCTTACGGCGCGTCGGTCGAGGACGCGCGCCAGAAGCTCCAGTACGACCTGTACTACATCAAGAACCAGAGCCTCGTGCTCGACGCCGTCATCCTGTTCGAGACGGTCAAGACCATCCTCTTCGGCCGCGGAACGTGAAGGGATTTGCGATTTGTGATTTGCGATTTTTGATTGAAAGAGGCGGCGCGCGCCGACCCGTCCAATCGCAAATCAAAAATCGCAAATCAAAAATTCTCCTGGAGGTTGTGATGATGAAAGTGAAACTCGCCGCCGCGCTCGCGGCGCTCGCGCTGTCGGTCTCGCCCCTCGCGGCCGCGCAGGAGAAGGGGAAGAAGAAGGACGAGAGTCAGAAGCCCGCGCCGGCGAAGGTCGAAGCCGAGGAGCGGCTCGAGGCCGACGACGCCGCGACGCCGCCGGCCGGCGTGCCCGAGGAGGTGCTCGCCCACCGCCACGAGCAGATGAACGAGGAGGCCGAGGCGCTCATCCCCTACTACAACAACTTCATGTCCTCCTACCGGCTCGGCCCCGAGGACGTGATCTCGGTCAACGTCTTCGGCCACGAGCGCTACTCGAAGGCCAACATCGTCATCCCGCCCGACGGCCGCATAGACTACTTCTTCATCCGCGAGGGCCTGCACGTCACGGGCAAGACGACGCGGCAGGTGGCCGACGACATCACGCACCACCTCGAAGAATACCTCATTGACCCGAAGGTGACGGTCTCGCTGGAGAAGGCCATGTCGTACCGCTACGGCGTGCTCGGCGACGTGGCGAAGCCCGGCATCTTCGTGATGAGCCGCCGCCTCAGCGTCTACGAGGCGCTGGTGGACGCCGGCGGCATCCTCCGCACCGGCAAGAAGCAGGTCGTGCTGCTGCGCTGGAACGCCGACCGGATGATCGAGAAGCAGGTCATAGACGTGGCCGCCATCGAGCGCGGCCAGGCGCCCGACAACTACTTCCTCCGCCCCGGCGACCAAATCTTCGTCCCCGGCAACAAGTGGAAGACCGTTGACAAGATCATGCAGATGATCCCCGTCATCAGCTTCGCCCGCATCTTCACCGGCGGATTCTGAAGAACAGAAGGCGGAGGGCAGTCGCGGCGATGAGAGGTTTTAAATCTGAAGTCTCACGTCCGGAATCGAGCGGGTCGGCGGCCCGCGCCTTCCGCCGCCGCCTTCCGCCTTCTGCCTTCCGCCTTCTGCTTTCCGCCTTCTGCCTTCTGCCTTCTCACGCGGCGGCCGCCTCCTGGTCGAAACAGAAGTCGGGGACGTTCGCGTGGCTGCACGCGGTCTACTTCCTGAACGAGCGGTACGGCTGGGCCGGCGGCGGCAAGGGCGCGCTGCTCTCGACCGAGGACGGGGGCGCGACGTGGCGGCGGCGCAGCATCTATTCCGAGGACACTCTGCGCGACATCTTCTTCGTGGACGGCCGCCACGGCTGGGTCGTCTGCGAGCGCGACGTCTACCGCCTGAAGTCGGAGGCGCAGCCGCCCACCTACCTGATGAGGACGACGGACGGCGGCCGCACCTGGTCGCGCGTCGAGCCGGACGCCTTCGGCGCGGAGACGCGCCTCGTCGGCGTGCGCTTCGCCGGGCGCGAGCGCGGCTGGGTCTTCGGCGAGCTGGGCGCGCTCTACGCGACCGCGGACGGCGGCCGCACGTGGGTGCGCCAGGTCGTGCCGACCCGCCGCCTGCTGCTCGGGGCCGCCTTCCTCGACGCACAGCACGGCTGGGTAGTCGGCGCGGGCGCGACGCTTCTACGCACGACGGACGGCGGCCGCACCTGGCACGAGGGGCGCGTCGCCGGCCAGCTCGCGCAGTACGCGCGGCGCAGCCGGGCGAACAGGCTCGGCCGCGGGGACGGCACGGCCCGCCGGCCGGCGGCCGCGGCCGGGCAGGCTCCGCGCGTCAACGCCGTCGCCTTCGCCGACGGGCTGCGCGGCTGGGCGGTCGGCGCGGGCGGGCTGGTGCTCGCGACCTCCGACGGCGGCCGCACCTGGCAGCCGCAGGAGTCGGGCGTCGAGACTGATCTCCACGACGTGAAGTTCCTCGACGGGCGCGAGGGCTGGGCGGTCGGCGGCGAGGGCATCATCCTGCACACGGCCGACGGCGGCGCGACGTGGAGCGCCGACACCTCCGTCACCCCGCACACCCTCGAACGCCTCTTCTTCGCCGGCCGCGCCCGCGGCTGGGCCGTCGGCTTCGGCGGGACGATAGTCGCGTTCGGGGAAAGAGCAGTCAACTGACGCTGACAGGCGAGTCAGAAGCCCGACCGTGAGGGAGGGCGTCGCCGCTGGCGTAAACGTCAACGCCCTCCCTGACGGTCGGGCTTCGGAGAAGTTGCCATGCCTCAGACACCAATCTTAACGTCGTCACTCGTCGCGCGGACGGTCGCGGCCTCGGCGCTCTTGGCGGTCGCCTGCTTCGGGGTCGCGCGGGCGCAGACTCCCGCGCCGCCGAAGGAGGGGCAGGCGGGAGCGACGCGCGAGCGGCGCGCGGCCGAGGCCCCGAAGGACGAGCCGGCGGCGAAGGCCGAGGCGGGCGCGAAGGACTCGACCTGGTCCGGGAGCCTGAACGTCGTGGCGGGCGAGGAGGCGAAGGGCGCGGGCGGCGAGGCGGCGCAGCCGGAGGCTGAAGCATCCGCCGTCGAAGAGTCGGGCGCGCCCGCTTCCGGCGAGGTGAGTCTCGAAGAGCTTCGGGCGCGCATCGAGGCCGAGAAGGACAAGGCCGCGCGCGCGCGGATGCAGCGCGAGCTGGTCGAGCGTTTGACGGCGGCGGGCCGCACGGCCGAGGCCGTCGCCTCGCTGCGCGCGATGCTCGCCGAGGAGAGGTTCGACCCGCCCTTCTTCTACAACGTCGGGAACCAGTTGGCGCGCCTCGGCGAGTCGGGCTCCGCCGTCGAGGCCTACCGCAAGGCGGCGGGGCAGCGGCGCGGCGGCTACGCGCGCGCGCAGCACAACCTCGGCGTCGTGCTCATACGGCTCGGCCGCTGGCAGGAGGCCGAGGAGGCGCTGACGACGGCGCTCCGCCTGGAGAGCTTCAACTACGCCGAGGCCAGCTACAACCTCGGCCGCCTGCACGCCCTGCGCGGCGAGGCCGGCCTCGCCATCAGGGAGTGGGCGCGCACGCTCCGCCTCAAGCCCGACCACGCGCCCGCGGCCGCCGCGCTCGCGCGCGCACTCGCGGAGGACGGCGACCCGAAAGAGGCGCTCGCCGTGCTCGACTCGTTCAGCGCCCGCCTCGCCCGGCGGGGTCTGCCCGCCCCGCCCGAGGTCGTGTCGGCGCGCGCCGAG
>DASZKF010000084.1:0-2757 GCA_035947355.1 Pyrinomonadaceae bacterium
CCGTCGCCGGGTGGAACGGCCCCGGCCCGTTCCTGATCGAGAACAACTACCTAGAGGCGGCCGGCGAGAACGTCCTGTTCGGCGGGGCCGTGCCGGCGGCGCGCGGCCTCATCCCGTCCGACATCACCGTGCGCCGCAACCACGTCGCCAAGCCGCTCAGTTGGAAGCAGGGCGACCCCTCTTACGCCGGCACGCGGTGGACGGCCAAGAACCTCTTCGAGCTGAAGAGTGCGCGGCGCGTCCTCGTCGAGGGCAACGTCTTCGAGAACAACTGGGCGCACGCGCAGTCGGGCTTCGCCGTCGTGCTGACGGTGAGTAACGACTCGGGGGCCTGGGCGCAGGTCGAGGACGTGACCTTCCAGAACAACCTCGTGCGCAACGTCGCCCAGGCATTTAACATCCGCGCGCGCGACAAGGTGCCGGGCTCGGGCCTGCGGCGCGTGACCATCCGCAACAACCTCTGCGAAGGCGTCGAGGGCATCTTCATCCAACTCCTGCGCGGGGCCGTGGCGCTCACCGTGGATCACAACACGGTGCTGCACGGCAAGACCGTGCTCGCCTTCGAGTCGGCCGGCGAGGGCGAGGAGAACGAGGCGCTCGTCTTCACGAACAACGTCCTGCGCCACAACAACTACGGCGTCTTCGGCAGCGGCGGCGCGATGGGCACGGCCGCGCTCGAACAGTTCTGCCGGCGCTGGCGCTTCGCCGGCAACGTCCTGGCCGGGGCCGACCCCGAGAAGTACCCGCCCGGCAACCTCTATCCGGCCGCGCTCGACCCGAAGTTCTTCGCCGACGCGCCCCGCGGTGACTTCCGCCTCGCGCACCCCCGGCTCAAGGGGCGCGCGACCGACGGCAAAGACCCCGGCTGCGACTTCGACGAGTGGCGCGCCGCCCTGGCGTGGCACCTCGGCGGGTGAGCGGGCCGGACGGCGGCGGACGCGGCAGCCGCCCACGCGCCGGGTCGTCGCCCTCCGGCGAAAGCCGGCGCGCGCCGCCGTCACTTAACCATCTCGACGACGCGGATGCTGGCGTAGTAGTTGAGGGCGGGGACTCGCCTGAGCACGGCCGCGTCCCAGCGGTACAACCGCGCCGCGTGGCGGCGCAGCCCCGGCAGCAGGGTGAGGACGTTGGTGCTCGGCAGCAGGAAGGACTTGGCGCGGTAGGAGGAATAGCCTTCGGCGAACTGCTCCAGCTCGCGGTCGGTCAGCGGGCGCTCGAAGGGCGAGACGTCCGGGGCCCGATAAGGGATCAGCTTGCGCGCCGCCCTGAGCAGCGGCGAGCTGCGCACGGGCTCCTGGAAGATGGCGCGGCCGCCTTTCCGGAGCACGCGCCTGACCTCGCGGGCCGCGAGCCCGAGGTCGAGGTGGTGGAGGATCGCCATTCCGAAGACGACATCCACCGACTCGTCCGCGAGCGGCACGTCGTGCGCCGAGCCGACGACGAACTCGACCCCCGAGGTGACGCCGTTGGCCTCGAGCCTCCGGCGCGCGATGGCGATGAGGTCGGGCGAGATGTCGAGCGCCACGACGCGGCCGGCCCCGCGCTTCGCCAGCGCGACCGTGTTCTCGCCGTTGCCGCAGCCGTATTCGAGCACGGTCAGCCCGCGCACGTCGCCGAGCAGGTGGAAAGAGTATTCGAGCGGGTAGCAGGTGTCGGCCGGCGGGTTCAGGTAGCGCGCCACGTCGCGCGAGCGCAGCCTCTCGGCGTCGAAATGAGCCGCCTCGGCCGCGCTCCGCTCGACTTCGGCGCGCTCCCAGCGTTCGAGGTCTGAAGACATAAGCAACTCCCGCCCGGAAAAACCCGCCGCCCCCAACGGCCACGGGTCAAGAAACTTCCAACCGCCGCCCGCTTCCAAAGGCCGCGCGGCGCGTCCCATTCTACCCCGCCGGGACGCCGCCGCGGGGGCAAAAAGGGGCGGGCGGTTGTCGCCGCCCGGCGACAGCGGAAACCGCCGTTGACAACCGCGCGCGGGCGGCTCTAAACCCGCCTCCTGGCTGCGCTTGACGCCCGCGTCGGCCCCGTCGGCGCGGGGCGGCTGTCAACCGCGGTTGACAGCCGCCCCCGCTGTTTCCGGGCTTCGCGTAGCGGCCGCCGGCGGCACACGTTTTGCAAAACCGCGGGCGTACAGATGCGGGCGTCCCGGTGAGTGGCGCCGCCGCATCGAAGAAGGACCTTAGAACGTTAGTGCAAGACGGCCCCCCTAGCCCGGACTGCAACATCTCGCCTCCCGCTTCCGGACGATGAACAGACAGGTAAGTCGCTCACCTGAACCCCGCGCCGCGCAGTCGCAGCGGGGCGCGTGTGCGTGACGCCCGCCCGACCCCCGAAAGATTTTGACAGCAGGTGACCCGAGGCTCCTCCGCACGAGCACGGCCCACCGATAAAGGCACCCCCGCAGCGATGCGGGTCCGCAAAGCCAGGAGTCTCGGCGCCCAGCGCCGAGATCGTCCGGTTACCGAAGGAGAGTTCAGCCGTGACCCATCCGAGAGTTGCCCTCGCCGGCTCCCATCTTTTCTCTCTACTCAACGCCGCCGCCCCCCTCCTGCGACTCGCCGCCTGCGCGCTCGTCGTCGCCTGCCTGCACACGGCCGCCCGCGCCGCGACCATCAACGTCCCGGCGGGCGGCGACCTGCAGGCGGCGCTCGACCGCGCGCAGCCCGGCGACGAGGTGGTGCTCGAGGCCGGCGCCTCGTTCGTCGGCAACTTCACGCTCCCGGCCAAGGCCGGCGCGGCCTTCATCACCGTGCGGTCGTCGCG
>DASZKF010000085.1:0-2956 GCA_035947355.1 Pyrinomonadaceae bacterium
TCGGCCGCCGCGGCCTGGAGGGTGAGGGGGCCGTCGGTGCGCTCTACCGCCTCGACGTTGCCCTCCTCGTTGACGAGGAGGAAGACCGTGACGACGCTGCTGACGAAAGCGCGCAAGCGCCAGCCGCCCAGCTACCCCGCGGCCGCGAAGATGTCGCGCGTCAGCGGCGTCGTCACGGTCTTCCTCCTCGTCAACGAGGAGGGCAACGTCGAGGCGGTAGAGCGCACCGACGGCCCCCTCACCCTCCAGGCCGCGGCGGCCGACGCCGCCAAGCGCTGGAAGTTCAACCCCACGGTCGTCAACGGCCAGCCCGTCCGCGTCCGCGGCTACCTCAGCTTCGACTTCAAACCGTAAAAAAGTTTCGAGTTGCGAGTTGCGAGTTTCAAGTTCGGGCAGTCCACGTTGAGCTACTCAACTCGCGCCGAACAAACTCGCAACTCGCAACTCGAAACTTTATTTCCGCCGGCTGATCTGGACGAGGACTTTGGCGGGGCGGGCGGGCGTCTCTTCGTCGCCGCACTTGCCGCAGCCGGTGGCGCAGGCCGCGGGGCCGCGCGAGGCGCGGAAGGAGCGCAGGCGCGCGAGGCCGCGGCGCGCGACGTAGAGGAGCGCGCCGGCGACGATGAGCGCGACCGCCAGTGATTGCCAGTCGAAGGCCAACCTCTAAACCTCAGCCCAGCCCGAGCAGACGCCCGCCCTGGTACGTGACGAGCGAGGCGACGTAGGCCAGCACCAGCATGTAGCCGACCATGAAGAGCGGCCACCGCCAGGAGTTCGTCTCGCGCCGCACGATCGCCACCGTTGACATGCACTGGCACGCCAGCACGAAGAAGACCATCAAAGAGACGGCGACGAGCGGCGTCCAGGCCGGCGTGCCGTCGGGCCTCCGGGCGTCGCGCACCGCGTCGATCAGAGACGGCGAGTCGGCCCCGGCGTCCTTCCCGACGTTGTAGACGATGGAGAGCGTCGAGACGAGCACCTCGCGCGCGGCGAAAGAGGCGATCAGGCCGATGCCGATCCGCCAGTCGAAGCCGAGCGGCTCGATGATCGGCTCAATAAGGCGGCCGAGCCGGCCGGCGTAGCTCTGGCGCAGCCGCGCGGCCTCCGCGGCGACCGATGCGCCGCCCGGCGCGGCCGTCCCCGGCGCGGGCTCGCCCCGCGACTCCGCGCCCGTCTCGCGCAAAGCCTGCACGAACGCGCCCTCCTCGGCGTCCGGCACGGGCTTCTGCTCCGAGCGCGGGAACGTCATCAAGGCCCAGAGCAGAATCGAGATGGCGAGGATGACCGTCCCCGCCCGCTTGACGAAGAGCCACGCGCGCGTCCGCATCGTCTGCGCGACGTTCAGGAGGTTCGGCACGCGGTAGGGCGGCAGCTCCAGGACGAGCGGCGGCGGCGGGGCCTTCAGGAGCGTCCGCTTCAAGACCCAAGCCACCCCGACCGCCACCATTAAGCCCAGCAAGTACATCGAGAGGATGATGAGCGCGCCGACCGAGACGACGCCGAGCACGCGCCGCTCGGAGAAGAAGGCCGCGATCATCAGCGTGTAGACGGGCAGCCGCGCCGAGCAGCTCATGAAGGGCGCGATGAGGATGGTGGCGAGGCGGTCTTTCGGGTTCTCGATGGTGCGCGTCGCCATGATGCCGGGGATGGCGCAGGCGAAGCTCGAAAGCAGCGGCACGAAGGCCTTCCCGTGCAGCCCCACCCCGCGCATCAGCCGATCCATCAGGAACGCCGCGCGCGCCATGTAGCCGCTGTCCTCCAAAAGAGCGATGAAGAAGAAGAGCAGCAGAATCTGCGGCAGGAAGACGAGCACGCCGCCCACGCCGGCGACGACGCCGTCCACGAGCAGGTCGGTCAGAAGCCCGGCCGGCATCGCGCCGCGCAGCGACTCGCCGAGCGCGCCGAAGCCGCGGTCTATCAAATCCATCGGCAGCGTCGCCCAGGAGAAGATCGTCTGGAAGACGACGAGCATGACGAGGAGCAGGAGGGCCGGGCCGAAGAGTCTGTGCGTGACCAGAGAGTCTATGCGCTCGGTGGCGTCCGGCCTCCGGCGCTCGCCCCTGCGCCCGCGGACGGACGCGGCGGCCGCCCGCTCGATCCAGTCGTAACGCGCCAGCAGAGGCTCCTGCCACCAGCGCGCGTCCGCGCCCGACAGGCGGCCCCGCGCGGCCTCGACCGCCTCGCGCCGCGCGGCCTCCTCGGGCAACTCCTCCGAGTAGAGGTCGTGGAGCGCCGCCTCGCGCGCGCCCGCGCCGCCCGTCGAAAGCCGCGCGACCTCCTCCTCGGCCCGCGGCGACAGTCGCCACTTCGCGCCCGGCGCGGGCCGCCAGGCGGCCGCGAGCACCGCCCGCGCCAGCTCGTCCAGCCCCTCGCGCCGCCGCGCGTTGACGGGCACGACGGCGACGCCCAGCTCGCGGCCGAGCCGGGCCGCGTCCACCTCGACCCCGGCGCGCACGGCCAGGTCAACCATCGTCAGGGCCACGACGAGCGGGCGGCCGAGTTCGAGCAGTTGCGTGACGAGGTAGAGGTTGCGCTCGATGTTGGTGGCGTCCACGGCGACGACGATGACGTCGGGCGCGGGCGTGTGCGCGACGCGGCCCGTGAGCACGTCGTGCGCGATCTGCTCGTCGGGCGAGGCGGCGTCGAGGCTGTAGAGTCCGGGCAGGTCTACGAGGCGCGCGGGCGGCCCCGCCTGGGCGAGCGCCCACACGCCCTCCTTACGCTCGACCGTCACGCCGGGGTAGTTGGCGACCTTCTGCCGCAGCCCCGTCAGCGCGTTGAAGAGGCTCGTCTTGCCCGCGTTCGGGTTCCCGGCCAGCGCGACCGCCAAAGGCCGCGCCGCCTCCGCCACCGGCGCCGTCGGGGAAGGGGGTTCGAGCGTCGTACTCATAAAGACAAGTGATGGGTGATGGGTGATAGGTGATAGGTAAGACAGAGTTCTTTACCCATCACCTAT
>DASZKF010000086.1:0-15783 GCA_035947355.1 Pyrinomonadaceae bacterium
GTTGAAGACAAGTCGCCTCACGGGCATCTTGTCTTCAACTCGAAACTCGTAACTCGTAACTCGAAACTTTTTTAATCCCCGTAGCCTTCCGGGTGCGACTGCATCCACTCCCAGGCCGAGCCGATGATGGCGCGCAGCTGCTGGAAGCGCGGCTCCCAGCCGAGTTCGCCCCTGATCTTCTCCGAGCTGGCGACGAGGACGGCCGGGTCGCCGGCCCGCCGCGGCCCGGTGCGGGCCGTGATGTCGCGGCCGGTCACCTCGCGGGCCGCTTCGACGACCTCGCGGACGGTGTAGCCGTCGCCGCCGCACCCCAGATTGTAGACCGCGCTCCGCGTGTCGAGGATGCCGAGCGCGAGGACGTGCGCGCGCGCGAGGTCTACGACGTGGATGTAGTCGCGGACGCAGGTGCCGTCGCGCGTCGGGTAGTCGTCGCCGTAGACCTCGACGGCGGGTCGGCGGCCCGCCGCGGCCTGGAGCACGATGGGGATGAGGTGGCTCTCGGGGTCGTGCACCTCGCCGCAGCGGCGCGTCGCGCCGGCCGCGTTGAAGTAGCGGAGCGAGGCGTAGCGCAGACGGTAGGCCCGCTCGTACCAGTGGAGCGCGCGCTCGAAGGCGAGCTTCGTCTCGCCGTAGGGGTTGGTCGGCGCGACGGGGTCGGTCTCCTCGACGGGCTGCTTGGGCGGCTCGCCGTAGACGGCGGCCGTCGAGGAGAAGACGAGGCGCGAGACGCCGCAGTCGCGCATCGCTTCGAGCAGCGAGAGGCCGGCCGCGACGTTGTTGCGGTAATACTTCGCGGGGTCTTCGACGGACTCGCCGACGAGCGAGGAGGCGGCCATGTGGATCACGGCCTCGGCCCGGTGTTCGGCGAGCGCGCGCCGGAGGGTCTCGCCGTCGGCCAGGTCGCCGAGGACGAAGGCCGCGCCCTCGACGACCGCGCCGCGGTGCCCCTTCGAGAGGTCGTCGTAGACGACCGCCTCGTGCCCGCCCGCGACCAGCTCCTCCGTCACCACGCTCCCGATGTAACCAGCCCCGCCCGTGACCAGAACCCGCATTGTGTTGGTTCCCTTCCCATTCCTCTACATTGAAAGACCGTTGTGCCTTCTGTGTTGAAATCGCCTCCCGGCGCACTCAACCATAATTCGCCTCAGACGCTTCGGGCTTCGCCACCTCCCTGCCCTAACAGCGCGCGGATGCCGGCGTCTATGTCTTCCTCGGCGTCGCCCGGCGCGAAGTCTTCATAGAGAGACCAGCGCTCGACGTGTTCGACGGACTCGCCCGGCTCAAGTCCGACGAGCTTCGAGAGCGATTCGAGTTCGATGAACGAGCCGGCGGTGAAGACCTCGTTGTTGCAGCCGAGGTCGGGGTAGGGCGCGCCCTCCTCGTGGCCGAAGCGCTTGACGAACAATGTCCGGCCGATCAGATACGCGGCCCACCCCTGCTTGTTGGCGACGCCGATCTTCTGCGGCTCCGCGCGGGCCGCGTCCGTCCGCACGCGCACGAGCCTGCGGCCGAACCGCAGCCGCGGGTCGGTCATGTCCGTGTAGGGCCAGAGCACGAGCGGGCGCGCCGGCAGGAGGTTCTGCGGGTGCGGGCCGTAAGGCTCCTGTGGGATGAAGACCTCGCCGCCGCCGCGCATGATCGTGAGCGCCCACGCCGAGACCTCGACGCGCCACGCGCCGCGGTTGGTGAGGCGGTGCGCGAGCGTCACGCCGCTGCCCCCGGCGTCGAGCGCGACCGAAAGCTCCTTCTGCATCCCCGTACGGCCCTCGACCGGCGGCACGAGCCGCACGCCCAGCCCGCCCAGGGGCTCGGCTTCGACCGGGTCGTTGTCGGGCGCGTAGCTGCGCGGCGCGGCCTCGGGCGCCGTCCAAAGGCGGTGGCCGCCCCACGGCTTCCACTCGCCCCACTCCGTCGCCAAAGCCTCTTCCGGGCACTCGCCGAGCACGTTCTCCGAGCCGGCGAAGTTGTAGCGGGCGACCCGTGGCCCCACGTCCGTGGTGACGACGACCTCGACCGTCCCGTTCGACAGCAGCAGGCAGTTCGGCAGGCCGAGGCAGTTTACTTTGCGCACGTTGTCAGCTTCGCGACCGGAGGCGTCACGACCCTTTCAGTAGGCGAAAGACTGGTAGACTTCCCCGGCGTCTTCGTCCAGGCTCTCGACGACGGGGTTGAAGCGGAGCAGGAAGCGCGCGCGCTCGGAGAGCGTCTCGTAGGTCGCGCGGGGGATGCGGACGGAGACCTCGGGCCGAAAGAGCCAGCGGCGGCTGTAGCCGACGACGACCATCGGCCGCGGCGTGTCGGTGCGGTTGGGCGTGCCGCGGTGCAGGCCGCGCACGTCGCGGATCATCACGTCGCCCGCCCGCATCAGGAGGGGTTCGAGCGCGGCCTCGCCCGACCCGATGCGCCGTAAGCCCTCCTCCTTCGAAATCATGTGCGTCGCGCGCGCCACCTCGAAGGGGCCGTTCTCCTCGGTCACGTCCACGAGCGGGAAGTTGACGGCGAGCTGGAAGGGCGGCGTTTCGCGCCCCGTCTCGGGGAAGAGCGGCGGCGCGTCGCGGTGCACATCCTGGTACTCCGACCCGCGCACGGGCGTGTCGGTCGCGAGCTGGCACATGACGGCGTCGTCGCCGACCAGGCCGCGGACGACGGCGAGCACGTCGTCGTCCTCGTAGACTTCCGGGTCGGCGAAGGGGCTGACGAACGGCAGCGTCACGTAGTAGCGCCCCGGCCCTCGGTTCCGCAAATGCCCCTCGCGCTCGATGTGGCGCTCCAGCAGCGGCGCGAACTCCGCCCGCCACGCCTCCATCTTCCCGGGCGGGAAATGCCCCGGCAGCACGCAGAACCCCTCGTCCAACACCCGCCGCACGAACGATTCGATTTCTGCTTGGCTATAACGACCCATATCAATAAATGATGGATGCGGGATGCGGAATGATGAATGTGATGCAGGCTGAGTGGTGACGCTCGGCTTGCATCAGATTCATCATTCCGCATCCCGCATCCATCATTTCCTCTTGCTCAAACGGTTCTGCACGACGACGACGGCGAGGAGGATGACGCCGCGCAGGACGAGTTGCCACCAGGGGCTGATCCAGCCTTCGAGGTTGAAGATGTTGAAGATGAGGCCGAGCAGGAGGACGCCGACGAGGGTCGAGCCGACGCCGCCCTGCCCGCCCGTCAGGAGCGTCCCGCCGACGACGACGGCCGCGATGGCGTCCAATTCCCAGCCGACGGCCGCCACCGGCTGGCCCGACCCGAGCCGCGACGCCAGGAGCACGCCCGCCAGCCCGGCCAGCGCGCCGCTCAAAGTGTAGACGCCGACGCTCACGCGCCCGATGTTGAGACCCATCAGCCGCGCCGCCTCTTCGTTGTCGCCGAGCGAGTAGACGTGGCGGCCGAACCGCGTGTAGTTGAGCACGAGCCACCCGACGGCGTAGGCCGCGACGAGGATCAGGACGGGGTAAGGGATCGCCACCAGCCCCAGCTCGACCCGGCCGCGGCCGAGTTCTCTAAACGCGGACGCGCCGGCGTCCACGCCCACCGAACGCTCGCCCGTGTAGGCGAGGGCGAGGCCGCGCGCCGCGATCATCATCGCCAGCGTCACGATGAACGGCTGCACCCGCGCCTTCGCGATGACCAGCCCGTTCGTCAGCCCGAGCGCCGTGCTCAGCGCCACTCCGCCGAGCACCGCCGCCAGCACGCCCTGCCCGGAGAGGCTCGCCGCGACGACGCCGGAGACGGCCACGAGCGAGCCGACCGAGAGGTCTATGCCGCCCGTCAAAATCACGAACGTCATGCCGAGCGCCAGCAGCCCGAGCATGCTGTTCTGGCGCAAAACGTTCGTCAGGTTCTCCTCCGTCAGGAAGCGCTCGTAGCGCGCGGCCGCGAAGACGCCGACCAGAAGCAGCGTCACCAGCGCCCCCTGCCGCTGGAGGAACGAAGCCACCTTCGCGCGCATCACCGCGCCCCGCACCGAGCCCGTATCGGCAGTCGTCGCACCGGACATAGCAACCTCCGGAAGTAGACAGTAGTCAGTAGTCAGTAGTCAGTAGAAGAACCTTTCGTTAATGAATCGTCCGAGTGTCAGCGTCGGCAATCTTTGCGCGGAGCCTACTGGCTACTGACTACTGTCTACTGTCTACTGCTTTTTATTCTTACCCAGTCGAAGCGGGCCGCGCCGCCGGCGGCCGTGAGGGCGACGCGGGCGGCCTCGACGTGGCTGCCGGCGACGGCCCCGCCCAGCTCCGTCCACGCGCGGCCGTCGGCGCTGAAGGCGAAGCGGTAGGTCTCGCCGCCCGCGGCCGTCATGCGCAGGAAGACGGCGTCCGAGGAGGGCGCGGCCGCCGCGGCGACCGTCCGGTGATCCTCCCCCTCCCTGCGCCAGACCTCGACGCGGCCGCCGCCGAAGGTGACGCCGACGGCCGCGTCGCGCCAACTGTAGGCCGCCAGCCCCGCGCGCGCCCCGGCCGCCGTGCCCCGCGCGTCCGCGAGCGCCGTCGCCGTGTAGTCGCCCGAGACGGTCGGGCGCGCGAGGACGGCCGAGGCGACGCGGTCGCCTTTCGGGTGCGAGACGGGCGTGAGCACGAGGTGGCCGCCGCCCGCGGTCTCGACGCGCGCCGTCTGCTCGACGAACATCGGCCACTGCCACTGCGGGGCGAGCGCCGCCTCGTTGAAGCCGTCGAAGACCTCCGCGTCGTCTTCGCCCTCGGCCACGCCGAGCGGGGCGGGCGCGACGCTCGAAGGGCCGCGCCCGTCGTTGACCGTCGGCCAGCCGTCCGCGCCCCACCGCACCTCGTCGAGCACGGCCTCGCGCCCGACGTTGAAGGTGTCGGGCCGCCGCCGGTAGGAGTGGTAGAGCAGGAAGTCGCGGCCGTCCGGCGTCGAGACGATGCTGCCGTGCCCCGGACACTGCCAGTCCTCGTTGGGGCCGATGATGGGGTTGCGCGGGTTCTTCTCCCAGGGGCCGAGCAGCTTGCGCGCGCGGGCGACGCCAAGGGCGTAGGCGCAGCCGCGGCCGCAGCAGGCGTTGCCCGAGTAGAAGTGATAGAACCAGCCGCCGCGGCGCAGGATGAAGGAGCCTTCGGCGACGTGCCGCTCCCAGGGCGCGTCGTTGCGCAGAATCTCCCGGCGCTTGCCGAGCAGCTTCGTCCCGTCCTCGGAGAGGCGCTGCGCGAAGATCACCGTCGGCCGGTCGGGCTCGGCGTCGTTGCCGTCGGCCTTCCAGACGAGGTAGGGCGCGCCCTCCTCGTCGCGGACGTGGAAGGCGTCAATGGAGCCGACGTTCTTCAGCTCGCGGATTTCGCAGACGAGCGGGCCGTGGTCGGTGTAAGGCCCGGCCGGCGCGGGCGCGGTGGCGACCGCCACGCACAGCGTCCCGGTCTTGCGCGGCCCCTCGTCGCGCCGCGCCGTGTAGTAGACGAAGAAGCGGCCCCGGTCGTGGATCAGTTCCGGCGCCCAGAAGTCGCTCCTGACCCAGGCGGGCCGCCGCTGGAAGACGTGGCCGGCCAGTCGCCAGTTGACGAGGTCGCGCGAGTGCAGGACGGGGAAGTGCGGCGCCCACGTGCCGGAGGTCGTCATCGCCCAGTAGTCCTCGCCGACGCGCACGACCGAAGGGTCGGGGAAGTCCCCGGCGACGACCGGGTTCTTGTAGACGGCCTGCCCGGCGGCCGCGACCGAGGCGAGGCAGAAGGCTGCGAGCGCGCCCCTGAGAAAAGCGCGCAAGGCTGTCGGCCTGCGGCGTGCCTGTGACATAAAGGGTCGCGGCCTTAAGCGAGCTTCGGGCGCTGGATGTAGACGGCGACGATGATGATGGCCGCCTTGATGACGAGCGACCAGGAGTAGGCGAAGCCGTTCATGTTGAAGCTCGTGGTGATGACCTGCATGATGAGCGCGCCGACGACCGTCCCGACCACGGTCGCGCGCCCGCCCGTCAAAGGCGTCCCGCCAACGACGGTCGCGGCGATGGCGTCGAGCTCGATGTTAATGCCGACCTTCTGCGCGTCGCTCGCGCCGAGGCGCGCCGTCTCAATCAGGCCGGCGAGGCCCGCCAGGGCACCGCTCAGCGCGTAGACCGCGATCTTCGTCCGGTGCACCTTGACGCCGGCGAGGCGCGCCGCCGCCTCGTTGCCGCCGACCGCCACGACGTAGCGCCCGAAGGCCGTCGCCCGCATCCCGAAGATGGCGAGGGCGACGACCGCCGCCGTCACGATGACCTGCACGGGCAGGCCGGCGACCACGCCGCGGCCGAGGTACTCGAACGAGGGGTTGCTGAAGGGGACGAGGCGGCCGTCGCTCAGGACCTGCGCGACGCCGCGCCCCGAGATTAAGAGCGCCAGCGTGACGATGATCGGCTGGATGCGGAAGCCCGAGATGAGCGCGCCGTTGAAGAGGCCCGCGCCGAGGGCCGCCGCGAGGCCGAGCAGCACGGCTAACCCTGCGCCCCCGTCGAGCGACGCGGCCGCCACGGCCGACGCGATCGCCATCACCGAGCCGACCGAGAGGTCTATGCCGCCGGTCGCGATGACGAAGGTCATCCCGACGGCGACGAGCACCGTGGGCGAGACTTGCAGGAGGATGTTGCGGAAGTTGTTCACGTCGAAGAAATTCGGCGTGAGGGCGGAGTTGGCGACGAGGAGCAGGACGAGCGCGGCCAGCGCCCCGTAGGTCGGCGCGTAGTCCGCCAGACGCCCCCGCCCCCGCGCCCCCGCGCCCATTGCCTGCGCTGCGTTCGACATCGGAAGCTCCTGAAGGAAGTAGACAGTAGACGGTAGTCAGTAGCCAGTAGAAAAACCGTCTCTATGGAACCGGGCTCGCGTCAGCGTCTCCGGCGCGGGGCGCTACTGGCTACTGACTACTGTCTACTGACTCCTGCTTTTCTTCCGCGCTGCCCTCGGCCATCGCGTGGATGATGTTGTCCTGCGAGATGTCCGGGCGGCGCAATTCCGCCACCGCTTGGCCGTCGCGCATGACGACGACGCGCGAGCTGCCCTCGACGAGTTCCTCCAGCTCGGAGGAGATCATCAGGACGCCGAGGCCCGACTCGGCCAGCTCGTTGATGAGCGCCTGTATCTCGCCCTTCGCCCCGATGTCTATGCCGCGCGTCGGCTCGTCGAGGATGAGGAACTTCGGGTTCTTGCAGAGCCACCGGGCCAGCAGCACCTTCTGCTGGTTGCCGCCCGACAATTCCCTAATCTTCTGCTCGGCGCTCGAAGCCTTGATGCCGAGCCGCTTCATGAAGCGTTCGACGATCTCCTCCTGCCGGGCGCGCGAGACGACGCCCATCCGGCTCAGCTCGGGGAGCGCCGCGAGCGTCAGGTTCTCGCGCACAGATAGTTCGGGGATGATGCCCTCGGCCTTGCGGTCTTCGGTGAGGAAGGCGAGGCCGGCGCGGATGGCGTCGGCCGGCGCGCCGAGCTTCAACTGCTCGCCGTCGAGGTAGATGGTGCCCTCGTCCACGGGGTCGGCCCCGAAGATGGCGCGCGCCGTCTCGGTGCGCCCCGACCCGAGCAGCCCGGCCATGCCGACGATCTCGCCGCGGCCCGCCTCGACCGTCACGCGGTTGAGCTTGCGGCCGCGCGTCAGGTTCTCGGCGCGCAGGAGCGGCCGGGCGGCCGCGGCGTCGCGGTGCTCGCCGAAGGCGGTCGCGCCGCCGCGCCGCAGCTCCTCGCGCTGCTTGCCGAGCATCAGGCAGACGAGGTCTATCTTCTCAAGCCCGGCGAGCGGGCGCGTGGCGACGAACTTGCCGTCGCGCAGCACGGTCACGCGGTCGCAGACCGTGTAGAGCTCGTCGAAGCGGTGGCTGATGTAGACGACGCCGACGCCCTCGGCCTTGAGCCGGCGGATCACGTCGTAGAGGATGGAGACCTCGTGCTCGGTGAGCGAGCTGGTCGGCTCGTCTAAGACGACGACCTTCGCCCCGAACGAGACGCCGCGGGCGATGGCGACCATCTGCCGCAGCGCGATGTTGAGGCTCCCCAGGGTGGCGCGCGGGCCTATGTCGAGGCCGAGCCGGCGGAGCACGTCGCCGGCCTCGGCGTTCATCCGCTTCCAGTCCACGAGGCCGAAGCGGCGCGGCTCGCGCCCGAGGAAGATGTTCTCGGCCACCGTGCGGAAGGTGAGGAGGTTGACCTCCTGGTAGACGGCGACGACGCCCGCGGCTTGCGCGTCCTCCGGCGAGCGGAAGTTGACCTCGCGCCCTTCGAGGAAGACGCGCCCGCCGTCGCGGTGGTACGCGCCCGTCATGATCTTAATCAGCGTGGACTTCCCCGCCCCGTTCTCCCCGACGAGCGCGTGCACCTCCCCCCGCTCCAGCCGGAAGTCCACCCCGTCGAGGGCCACCACGCCCGAGAAGACCTTCGTGATGCCCTCCATCCGCAACAACGGCTCGTGTGACATAACAGCTCCGAGTTCCAAGTTCCAAGTTCCAAGTTCCAAGTTCGGGCGGCGCTGGTTGTGCCTTTCAACTCAGGCAGAGCGAACTTGAAACTTGAAACCCGGAACTTGAAACTTTCAGTATGCTTCGTTGACGAACTGCGCCGCGTTCGAGGAGTCGAAGAAGCGGTCGGGGACGATGATCTTGGGCGGGATCGGCTCCTTGCGGCGGTACTTTTCGAGCGTGTCGAAGGCGATGGGGCCGAAGCGCGGGTTGCACTCGACGGTGGCGTTCATCTCGCCGCGGACGATGGCTTCGAGCGCCGACTTCTGGCCGTCCACCGAGACGACGATCACGTCCTTGCCCGGCTGCATGTTGGCCGCCTTCAGGGCCTGGATGGCGCCGAGCGCCATCTCGTCGTTGTGCGTGTAGACGGCCGTGATCGCCCGGCCGTGCGCCTGGATCAGGTTCTCCATCACGCGCTGCCCCTGCGCGCGGGTGAAGTTGGCGTCCTGCGAGGCGATGATCCGCATCTCGGGGTGGGCGCGGATGGCGTCGGCGAAGCCCTGGTGGCGGTCGTTGGCGACCGACGAGCCGGCCGTGCCCAAAAGCTCGATGATGCCGGCCTTGCCCCCGGTCTTCTGCGCCAGCCACTCGCCGGCCCGCTTGCCCTCCTCGACGAAGTTCGAGCCGATGAAGGTCACGTAGTCCTCGCCCGCCCGCGCGCCGCTCAGCTCGCGGTCAATGAGGAAGACGGGGATGCCGGCGTCCTTCGCCGCCTGCAAGGGGCCTTCGAACCCGGTGGCCTCGCGCGGCGCGAGGAAGATGGCGTCTACGCGCTGCGCGATCAGGTCTTCGAGGTTCGAGACCTGGTTGGCGGTGTCGCCGCGCGCGTCCGTCACGATCAGGTCGTGGCCGCGCTTGGCCGCCTCGTCCTGCATGCTCTTCGTCTCGGCGATGCGCCACGGCCCGTCGTTCTCCGTCTGCGAGAACCCGACGCGCAGCTTGCCGCCCTCCGCCCCGCCCCCGGCCCCGCCGCCCCCGCCGCCCTCCTTGCGGCAGCCCGCCAGCCCGAGCGCCAGAAGCGCCAACGAAAGCAGCACGCACAAAGCGACTCGCCGACTCTCAACAAACGATTTCATGTGTTCCTCTCCCGTGGTTTTAAGTTTCGAGTTTCGGGTTTCGAGTTTCGAGTTTGTTCTGCGCGGGCTGAGTGGCTCAACCCGCGCCGCCCGAACCTGGAACTTGAAACTTTGAACTTGAAACTATTTATTTCGGCTCGATGCGCAGGAACCCGAAACGCCCGGCGCCGCCGCCGGCCGTGAGCGCGACGCGCACGCCGCGATCCCAGGGCGGCAGGTAGCCGCCGTCCACCTCTTCGCCCACGTCGCGCCAGTCGCGCCCGTCGCGGCTGTAGGCGAAGCGGTAGCGGTGGCCGTCGCGCGCGCGCATCCGCAGGTGGAGCCGCGCGCCGGCCGGCGCCTCGGCGCTCGCCACCTCGCGGTGCTCGTTCTTCTCCCTCCGCCAGAGGCGGACGCGCCCGCCGCCGACGCTCACGCCGAGCGCGTTCTCCAGGTCGCCGAAGGCCGAGAGGCCGGCCGCCGCGCCGGCCTCGGGCCGCGCCGTCTCGACGACGGTCGTCGCCTCGTAGTCGCCGTCCGTGGTCGAGCGCGCGACGACCGCCCCGACGGGGCTCGCGCCCTGCGCCGCGTTCGGCGTCAGCACGAGCCACCCCTGCCGGCGCGGCTCGACGCGCACGCCGGGCACCGCCGCGTGCGGCCACTGCCAGCCGGGCCGGAGGCGCGGCGCGAGGAAGTCGTCGAAGAACCTCTCGTCGGCGTTCGTCTCGCGCCCGCCCAGGGGCGACGGCGCGCGCTCGCTGGGGCCGCGCCCGCCGTTGATCGTCGGCCAGCCGTCCGCGCCCCAGTTGACCTCGTCGAGGAGCGCCTGCCGGCCGACGTAGACGAAGTCCTCCGCGTCCATCGCGTGGTACATCAGCCAGTCGCGGCCGCGCGAGTCCGTGACGACCGTGCCGTGGCCCGGACACTTCCAGTCGTCGTTGCCCTTGAGGATCGGGTTCTGCGGGTTCTTCTCCCAGGGGCCGAGGAGCTTGCGCGAGCGGGCCACGCCCATCATGTAGTTGCACTCGCGCGCGCAGCAGAAGTTGCCCGAGTAGAACATGTAGAACCAGCCGCCGCGCCTGACGACGGCCGGGCCTTCGATCAGATCGCCGTAGGGGAGCGTGGCGTGCTTCTCCCAGGGCTCGGTGTTGCGGAGGATTTCCTTCCGCTCGCCGACGAGGCGCGTGCCGTCGGCCGAGAGCCTCTGCGCCCAGATCGGCGTCGGCAGACTCTTGCTGTTGCCGTCCTCCTTCCAGAGCAGGTAGCGGCGGCCCGCCTCGTCGGTGACGGGGAAGCCGTCAATCGAGCCGACCTCCTGGCAGACGAGCGGGCCGTGATCCGTGTAAGGCCCCTGGGGGCGGCGCGCCGTGGCGACCGCCACGCAGAGCGGCCCGCCGCGCTTGCGCGCCGTGTAGTAGACGTAGAAGCGGCCGCGGTGCTGCGAGATTTCCGGAGCCCAGTAGTTGCCGACGCTCCACGCCGGGCGCACGGGGAAGACCGAGCCGACGACCTCCCAGTTGACCAGGTCGCGCGAGTGCAGGATGGGGAACTCGGGCGCCCACTCCGAGGAGGTCGCCGTCGCCCAGTAGTCCTGGCCGACGCGTATGACGGACGGGTCGGGGTAGTCGCCGGCCGCCACCGGGTTGGTGTAGGAGGCGCGCCGCTGCGCCGGCGCCCCGCCCGCCGCGACGGCGAGCATCGCCACAGAGACACAGAGACACAGCGCAGAGATTTTTGATTTGAGATTTTTGATTTGTGATTTTTGATTTGAGTAAGCGGCGCCTCGGCCTCCGGCCGAAAATCGCAAATCAAAAATCGAAAACCGAAAATTCTTCCTCATCCTTTTTCCCCTTTATGTTTCTTCGCAGCCGCCCGGCGCGGCGCGCCGTTGCCGGCCGCGCGCGCCGGCGCGGTCGAGTCGCGGATGACGAGGTAGGTCGGGATGCTGACCTCGACGCCGCGCTGATCCGGGTGCTCGATGGTCATCATCAGGGCCTCGACGGCGCGCCGGCCCAGCTCGCCGCGCGGCAGGCAGACCGTCGTCAGTTGCGGCTCGGCGAGGGCCGTGAAGGCGATGTCGTCGAAGCCGACGATGGAGACGTCGCGCGGGACGTTGAGGCCCGCGGCGCGGAACTCGGCCATCACGCCGAGGGCCGTCAGGTCGTTGGCCGCGACGACCGCCCCCGGCAGCGAGCGCCCGCCAAGCAGCTCGCGCCCGGCCCGCTTCCCGCCCTCGACCTTGAAGTCGCCCTGGAGCACGCGCAGCGGCGCGTCCGGCAGGTGGCGGCCCATCGAGGTGCGGAACGCTTCGAGGCGGCGCGCCGCCGACCGCAGGTGGGCGGGGCCGCCGACGAAGGCGATCTCGCGGTGGCCGAGCGCGACCAGGTGGCGGGTGGCCTCCTCGATGCCCGACTCGTAGTTCACCCGCAGGTTGCTCATGTGGACGCCCGGCTCGCCGAGGTCGAGGAAGACGACCGAGACCTCGCGCCGGGCCAGCTCGCCGATGAGGGCCGTGTCCATCTCCGAGGTCATCAGCGCGACGCCGGCCACCTTCCGCTCGATGAAGCGGCGGACGTAGTGCGAGGTGCGCTCGGGGTCGTAGTTGGTGTTCGAGAGCACCACGTCGTAGCCGCGCTCGAAGGCCGCCGTCTCGATGGCCTTGACCAACTCGGGGAAGAACGGGTTCGAGATGTCGGAGACGACGAGGCCGAGGATGCGGCTGCGGCCCGAGGCGAGGCTGCGCGCGTGCGCGTTCGGGTAGTAGCCGCACAGCTCGACCGCCTCGAGGACGCGCGCCCGCACCTCCTCCGAGACGAACCGCGTGTTGTTGATGACGTGCGAGACGGTCGCCGTCGAAACGCCCGCCGCCCGCGCCACGTCCCTGATGCTACTCATAACTTAAATGATGAATGATGAATGCGGAACGATGAATACAAGGCCGCTCTAAAGCTAAGACTCAACGCGCGTCACATTCATCATCCATCATTCCGCATTCATCATTACTTCTTCCGCCCCGTCGCCGGCCTCGGCGACGTAGACGGCCGGGCCGAAGCCGAAGGCCGCGGCGTAGCGGCCGGAGACCTCGCGCGTGAACTCTCCGAGCCGGCCCCGGCGGACGAGGCTGACGGTCGAGCCGCCGAAGCCGCCGCCCGTCATGCGCGACCCGAGCACGGCCCCGTCGAGGGCCTGCGCGGTCTCGACCAGGTGGTCTAACTCCTCGCAGCTGACCTCGTAGTCGCGGCGCAGCGAGTCGTGGCTGGCGTACATCAGCCGCCCCGTCTCGGCGAGGTCGCCGGCCCGGAGGGCCTCGGCCGCGCCGAGCGTCCGCTCGTTCTCCGTCACGACGTGGCGGCAGCGGCGCCTGACCGGCTCCGGCAGGCGCGACTCGTAGCGGGCGAACTCCTCGGCGCTCACGTCGCGCAACTGCGCGACGCCCGGCAGGAACTCCCTGAGCAGCTCGACGCCGCGCGCGCACTCGGCGCGGCGCGTGTTGTACTCCGAGGAGGAGAGCTGGTGCTTGACCCGCGTGTCGCAGACGACGACGGCGACCTCGCGCGTGTCGAGCGGGACGGGCGTCGCCGCGAGCGTGCGGCAGTCTATCAGGAGCGCGTGCCCGGCGCGGCCGAGCGCGGCGACGAGCTGATCCATGATGCCGACCATCGCGCCCACGTACTCGTGCTCGGCCTGCTGCCCGGCCAGCGCCAGCTCGACCGGCCCGACCCGCGCCCCGGAGACGGACGCGAGCGCGAGGCCCGCCGAGACTTCGAGCGCCGCCGAGGAGGAGAGCCCCGCCCCGGCCGGCACGTCCGAGCGGATCAGGAGGTCGGCCCCGACGAGGTTCGCGCCGCGCGAGATGAGCGCCCGCGCCACGCCCTCGACGTAGTCGAGCCAGAGTCCGCGGCGCGGCGCGCCCGGCCGGTCAAGGTCGAACTCGGCCTCCTCGCCGAGGTCGAGCGAGTGTGCGCGCACGCAACGGTCGGCGCGCGGCGCGGCGGCGACGACCGTCTCGCGGTCGAGCGCCATCGGCAGGACGAAGCCGCCGTTGTAGTCCGTGTGCTCGCCGATGAGGTTGACGCGCCCCGGCGCGCGGAAGAGTCGCGCCTCGCGGCCGTAGCGTTCACGGAACTCACGCCTCAGTGCCTCGCGCTCGATCAACCCCGGCGCCCCCGCGCCGCGGGGGTGAACTCCCCCGCGACGCCCTCGCTCCCGCCCAGGTACTTCAACGCCTCTCCCCCTCTCGTCAATTCTCGACTGCGAAACCGAATTTTAAAACCCGCCGCGGCGCGAGGCGGGCGCGCCGCCGGCCCCGCCTACCTGCCGGCCGGGACGCTGAGCGCGATGACCGCCACCGAGTGCTTCGGCAGGGTCACGGTGAAGCTGCGGCCGGCGCGCACCGGCAGCCGCCTGACGCGGACGGCGTCGGGGCGCGAGAAGTCGTTCGACTCGGCGAGCGAGCCGGCCGTCACCAGACTCATCTCGGCGCGCGGCGAGGGCGCGGCGCCCGTGACGTTGACGGTCGCCGCGAGCGCGCTGTGGCGGTCGGTGTTCACCGCCTTGATGAAGATGCGCCGCCCGCCGGCCGGCCGGCTCGCCGTCACGTCGAGCACGGGAACGCCCTTCCCCTCCCGGCTCGTGTCGAAGGTCGGGCCGCTGACGCTGACGGCGAGGCGCTCGTCGCCCCTGTGCTCGGCGTAGAGCCGGTTGACGTGGTAGACGGGCGAGACGAAGAGCGCGTGGCGGCCCGCCTGGATGATGCCTCCGGGCCAGCCGTTGACGAGGTCGGAGACGGCGCTCATCTCGACGAGGTCTCCGCGCCGCTCGAAGACGTTCATGAGGCGCGCGCCGTAGAGCGCCGACTCCATCGAGTACTGCCGCTCGACGGGCAGGTCGAGCCCCCACTCGTTGATCGCCAGCTTGACGGGCCGGCCCGGCACGAGTTCCCCGATCAACTTTCCGACCTCGCCGTAGAAGCGCTCGAAGAAGAGCGGCCGCGCCAGAAGGTTCAGCGGGTCGCCGCCGAGGTCTCTGCGGCCGTAGTAGTGGTGGATCGCAAGGTAGTCAATCTGCCTGCCCGCGGCGGCGAGCACCTGACGGTTCCAGGCCATGTCGTTGTCGCCGACGGCGATGAGCCTGATCGAGGGGTCTACGGCGCGCATGGCCGCGGCGTAGCGGTTGAGGTTGCGCGCGTAGGTCTCGGCGTCCGAGTGGCCGCGCACCCAGTCGCCCCAGATTTCGTTGCCGACCTCCCAGAACTTCACGCCGTACGGCTCGGGGTGGCCGGCGGCCGCGCGCATCGCGCCGTACTTCGACGTGGCCGGGCCGTTGCAGTATTCGACCCAGGCGGCGGCCTCGCGGGCGGTCGCGCCGCGCCCCTCGACGTTGACCGTGATGGTCGGCTCGGCCCCGAGGCCCCTGGCGAAGCGGAGGAACTCGTCCGTGCCGAAGTCGGACGGCTCCGGCTCGTTCTTCCAGGAGAGGTTGACCCACGTGACCCTCTGGTCGCGCGGGCCGACGCCCCACGGCCAGCGGTAGTCCTGCGCGACGTTGCCGCCCGGCCAGCGGATGAAGGCGGGCCGCAGCGCCCGCACCTTCTCGAAGACCTCGCGGCGCGCGCCGCCCGGCGCGGCGTCGGCGGGCATCAGAGAGACCTGATCTACCCAGACGCGGCCGCGGCCCGGGAAGAGGACGGCGAAGCGCGCGAGCGGGTCGGTGCGCGTCGGCCGCAGCGTGAACTCGTGCCGGCGCCAGTCGGCGCCGACCCCGGCGACCTTGGCCGAGGCGTAAGCTTCGCCGAGGTTCACGTCGGATTCGAGCGCGACCGTCACGTTGCCGGCGTAAGCGTCCGACTTGAGCCAGAGGTGGCCGCGGTATTCCTGGCCGGCGCGGACGGGGACGCGGGCCTGGTAGAAACCGCGGCGCGGGATCACGCCCTCGCCCGCCTCGACGCGCAGCGAGTGCTCCGGCGCCTCGCGCTCGCCCGTCTCCACCTCGAAGGCCCGCTTGGGCGGGTAGGCGACGCGGTCGTCCCAGGCGAAGTTGAGGCCGAAGTCGTCGTTGCGGTCGTCCGGGTAGCGCTCCCAGCGGCGCGGCAGCCCGAGCGAGTTCGGAGGCTCCTCGAAGCCGCGGTCGCGGAGCAGCTCGGCGTGCAGCCCGCCCTTGATGCCCTCGTACATGAATTCGAGGAACTGGCCGTAGAGGAGCGGGCTGATGCGGTTCTCGACCCGGCGAGCGTCCACCGTGACGCTCGCGCGCCTCAAGCCCTGCGCCGCGGCGCCGGCCCCGCACGCCGGC
>DASZKF010000087.1:0-7482 GCA_035947355.1 Pyrinomonadaceae bacterium
CTCTTCGAGTTGACCCGCGAGTTGATTGACATCCCGTCCGTCTCCGGCGCGGAGCGGGAGGTGGGGCTTTTTCTCGCGGCCCACCTCGAAGGGCTCGGTTACGGGGTCGAGCTTCAGGAAGTTGCGGAGGGGCGGGCGAACGTCGTCGCGCGGACTGGGGCGAGGCCGCGCGTGGTGCTCTCGACGCACATGGACACGGTGCCGCCACACATCGCTTCGCGCGAGGACGGCGAGCACATCTACGGGCGCGGCTCGTGCGACGCGAAGGGCATCGCCGCCGCGCAGATTTTCGCGGCCGAGGCGCTGCGGCGCGAAGGGGCCGACGAGGTCGGGCTGCTCTTCACGGTGGACGAGGAGATGGGGAGCCTCGGCGCGCGCGCCGCGAACGGGCACCCGGCGGCCGGGGCTTGCGAGTACCTCGTCAACGGCGAGCCGACGGGCAACCGCCTGGCCGCCGGCTCGAAGGGTTCGCTGCGCGTGAGGCTTTCGGCCTCGGGGCGGGCCGCGCACTCGGCCTACCCGGAGGAGGGCGAGTCGGCCGTCGAGAAACTCCTCGACGTGCTCGCGGACCTGCGCGCCGCCCCCTGGCCGCGCGACGAGTTCTTCGGCGAGACGACCTGCAACATCGGGACGCTCAGCGGCGGCACGCGCCCCAACGTCATCCCCGAGGAGGCCGAGGCCGAGCTGCAAATCCGCCTCGTCACGCCCTCGGCCGAGGCCAAAAAAATTCTCGAACGGGCGGTCGCGGGCCGCGCCCGCGTCGAGTACATGTCGGCGGCCGAGCCCGTCCGCCTGCACACGGTCGAGGGCTTCGCGCGAGAGGTCGTCCGCTTCACGACCGACATCCCCTACCTCCCCAACTGGGGCGCGCCGCTGCTCGTCGGCCCCGGCTCGATACTCGACGCGCACACCCCCCACGAGCGCGTCCCGAAGCGCGAACTGCGCGAGGCCGTCGGACTCTACGCCCGCCTCGCGCGCACGCTCCTCGCGGAGAGACCGTGAATCGTAAATCGTGAAAACGGCTTGACGCTCGTCCCGCTGGCGATTCAAAGTGCGACTTCAGCGACATTCAACCACGATTCACGATTGACGGTCTTTAGGAAGGGCGCGTTGATGAGGCTGGCTCTGATAGGGAACGGCGCGATGGGGCGGCTCGTGGCGGCGCGGGCGCGCGGGGAGGGGCACGAGGTGGGGGCGGTCGTCTCCTCGCGCGAGGCGGGGATGGGCGCGGGCGAGCTGGCCGGGGTCTTGCGCGGCCACGACGCGGCCGTGGACTTCACGGTGGCCGAGGCCGTCGCGCGCAACGCCGAGGCGTGCGCGCTGGCCGGAGTGCCGCTGGTCGAGGGCACGACGGGCTGGCACGGACGGCTCGAAGAGGTGCGCGGCTCGGTCGAGCGCGAGGGCGGCGCGATGATCTACGGCGCGAACTTCTCGGTCGGCGTGCAGGTCTTCTACCGCGTCGTCCGGCGCGCGGCCGAGCTGCTGCGGGCCTTCGACTACGAACCGTTCGTCGAGGAGGCGCACCACTCGCGCAAGCGCGACGCGCCCTCGGGCACGGCCCTGCGGCTGCGCGAGATCGTCGCGGCCGAATTCGAGCGCGACTTCTCGGTCGCCTCGACGCGCGCCGGCCACATCCCCGGCACGCACCGCGTCGGCTTCGACTCGGCGGCCGACCAGCTCCGGCTCACGCACGAGGCCCGCTCGCGCGAGGGCTTCGCCGCCGGCGCCCTCCTCGCCGCCCGCTGGATTCAGGGCCGCCGCGGCGTGTACGAGTTTTCGGAGACGTTTGATGAAATCTTAAAAGCGGTGATGGGTGATGGGTGATGGGTAAAAGCAGATCGTCTTTACCCATCACCTATCACCCATCACCTTCTTTCGGAGGTGGTGGCAATGGACGTTGAGTGGATGCGGGGTTGTGCGACGGCGCTGGTGACGCCGTTCGGGGCGGGCGGGGCCGTGGATTTGGAGACGCACGGCCGGCTCGTCAGGCGGCAGGTCGAGGGCGGGGTGCGTCTGCTCGTGCCGTGCGGTACGACGGGCGAGAGCGTGACGATGTCGCAGGCGGAGCGCGAGGCCGTCATCCGCGCGACAGCGGAGGCGGCGGCGGGCCGCGCGCGTGTCATCGCGGGGACGGGCAGCAACGCGACCGCCGCCGCCGTCGAGCAGTCGCGCCGCGCGAGGGAGCTGGGCGCGGACGCGGTGCTCGTCGTCGCGCCCTATTACAACAAGCCGACGCAGGAGGGGCTGTACCAGCACTTCCGGGCCGTGGCCGAATCGGTCGGGGGGCTGCCCGTCGTGCTCTACAACGTGCCGGGCCGCACCTCCTCGAACGTCCTGCCGGCGACGGTGCTCCGCCTCGCGCGCGACTGCGAGAACGTCGTGGCGGTCAAGGAGGCTTCGGGGAACCTCGCGCAGGTCATGGAGATTCTGCGCGCGCGGCCCGCGGGCTTCCTCGTCCTCTCGGGCGACGACGCGCTGACGCTGGCGATGCTGGCGCTCGGGGCCGACGGGCTGATCTCGGTGGCGTCGAACGAGGCCCCGGCCCTGATGTCGCGGATGGTCGGGGCGGCGCTCGCGGGCGAGTGGGACGCGGCGCGCGAGCTGCACTACCGCCTGCTGCCGCTGATGGACGTGAACTTCGTCGAGACCAGCCCCGGCCCCGTCAAGGCGGCGATGGCCTTGATGGGCCTGCTCGAAGAGAACCTCCGCCTCCCGCTCGTCCCCGTGCAGGAGGCGACGCGCCAGCGGGTGCGCGCGGTGCTCGCCGAGACGGGCCTGCTGGAGGAGACGACGCATGTCGCTGCGTGAGCGGGTCGAGGGGCTGGCCGCGCGGGGAGGCGACTTCACGGCGGCAGACCGCGAGCTGTTCGAGGAGTTCAAGGCGGCGCTGAACCGCGGCGAGGCGCGCGCCGCCGAGCGCGGCGCGGACGGCGAGTGGCGCGTCAACGCGTGGGTCAAGGGCGGCATCCTCGCCGGCTTCCGGATGGGCGCGCTCGCGGACATGTCGGCCCACGCCTCCCTGCGCTTCTTCGACAAGGACACCTACCCGGTGCGGGCGACGACGGTCGCGGACAACGTGCGCATCGTCCCCGGCGGGTCGAGCGTGAGGGACGGCGCGTACCTCGCGCCGGGCGTCGTGTGCATGCCGCCGATGTACGTCAACGTCGGCGCGTACGTGGACGAGGGCACGATGATTGACAGCCACGCGCTCGTCGGGTCGTGCGCGCAGGTGGGCAAGCGCGTACACCTCTCGGCCGCCGCGCAGGTCGGCGGCGTGCTGGAGCCCGTCGGCGCGGTGCCGGTGATTATCGAGGACGACGTGATGGTGGGCGGCGGCTGCGGCGTCTACGAGGGGACGGTCGTGCGCGCGGGCGCGGTGCTCGCGCCGGGGACGATCCTCACCGGCTCGACGCCCGTCTACGACCTGGTGCGGGGCGAGGTCTACCGGCGGGCGGGCGGGAAGCCTCTGGAGGTGCCGGCCGGAGCGGTCGTCGTGCCCGGCGCGCGCCGCGTCGAGGGCGAGCGCGGCCGCGAGTGGGGCCTCTCGCTTTACGCGCCCGTCATCGTCAAGTACCGCGACGAGAAGACGGACAGGGCCGTGAGGCTGGAAGACTACCTGCGGTGAGTTGAATCATAGATTATTGTTGAGTGTAGGGTGCGGCAAGGTTCACACAGAGGGCACGGAGGGCACAGAGGGCACAGAGAAGAAAATGAATTTCTCTGTGTTCTCTGTGTAACCTCTGTGCCCTCTGTGTTGAAAACGGCGTCACCATACACTCAACAACAATTCGATATAAGCGATTGGTGAATTCATTCGACAAGGACGTTTTGAAGCCGCCGCTGCCGACGGTCGGGGGCGTCGGCCCGAGCCGCCAGCGTCTTCCGGCGGGCCGGTGGGAGACCGTGCTCGATTTTCTGAAAGAGAGGTTCCCCGGCGTCGGGGCCGAGACCTGGCTGTCGCGGATGTCGCGCGGGCAGGTGGTGGACGAGGCGGGGCGGCGGCTCGGCCCGCGGACGCCGTACCGCGCCGGCGCGTGCGTCTTCTATTACCGAGAGCTTGAGGCGGAAACGAAAATCCCCTTCGCCGAGCGGGTCGTCTACAGAGACGAACACATCCTCGTGGCCGACAAGCCGCACTTCCTGCCGGTCGTCCCCGCGGGCCGTTTCCTCCGCGAGACCCTGCTCGTCCGCCTGAAGGAGGGCGGCGCGCCTGAGACGCTCGCACCCGTCCACCGCCTCGACCGCGAGACGGCCGGCCTCGTCCTCTTCTCCCTCAACCCGGCGACGCGCGGCCGCTACGCGTCGCTCTTCCGCGAACGGAAGGTGACGAAGGTCTACGAGGCGCTGGCCCGCACCGCCACGGGGATTGATTTCCCTTTGACGAGGCGCAGCCGCATCGTCGCGGGCGAGCCTTTTTTCCGGATGCGGGAGGTCGCCGGCGAGCCGAACTCCGAGACCCGCGTCGGCGTGTTAAGGAGGACGGGCGGCGTGACGCTCTACGAGCTGCGCCCCGTCACGGGCCGCAAGCACCAGCTCCGCCTGCACCTTTCGGCGCTGGGGATTCCGGTCATCAACGACAGGCTCTACCCCGAGGTCAGCCCGGCGGGCGAGGACGACTTCTCCCGCCCGCTCCGCCTGCTGGCGAGGTCAATCTCGTTCCGCGACCCTCTGACGGGGCGCGAGCGACACTTCGAGAGCGACAGAGAACTGAAGTGCGACGTACGGTGACGACGTTGACTGACGAAGAGACAACCGAGTTCCGGCCGGCGCGGCGTCTGCGCGGCATCCAGAAGAGCATGATCCGGCAGGTCTTCGACCGCGCGCGGCCGGGCAGCGTCAACCTCGGCCTCGGCGAGCCCGACCTGCCGACGCCCGACGTGATCCGGCGCGAGGCCGCCCGCGTCGTCACGGAGGAGCAGAACGGCTACACCTCGCACGCCGGCCTCCCCGCTTTGCGCGAGTTGATCGCCGCCGAGTACCCGCACCTGAGACTGACGCCCGACCAGGTCGTCGTCACCGCCGGCTCGCAGGAGGCGCTCTACCTCGCGCTGATGACGCTCGTGGACGAGGGCGACGAGGTGCTCCTGCCCGACCCAGGCTTCGTCGCCTACCCGACCATCGTCCGCATGGCCGGCGGCGTGCCGAAGACCTACCGCCTACCGGCCGCGGGCGGCTTCGGCTTCGACCTCGCCGAGTTCCGCCGCGCGCTCACGCCGCGCACCCGCGCCGTCGTCTGCATCAGCCCCTCGAACCCGACGGGCCGCGTCCTCTCGCGCCGGGACCTCGCGGCGATGGCCGAGGCCCTCAGCGGGACGGACGCCTTCGTCGTCAGCGACGAGATTTACCGCGAGCTTTATTACGGCGAGGAGCGCCCGCCGTCGGTCTCGGAGTTTTACCCGGAGCGCGCGGTCGTCGTCGGCGGGCTGTCGAAGGCGATGAGCATGACGGGCTGGCGTCTCGGTTGGCTGTGCGGTCACGCCGGGGCGGCGCGCGCCGCGCTCGTGCTGCACGGCTACACGACGACCTGCGCCTCGACCGTCTCGCAGAAGGCCGCGCTCGCCGCCTGGACCGAAGAGGCCGCCGCGGCCCGCGCCCGAATCCGCCGGACCTTCCGCGCGCGCCGCGACCACCTGCTCCGCCTGCTCTCCGACGAATTAGGCTTGCGCGCCGTCGCGCCCGACGGCGCCTTCTACGCGATGGTTGACGTGAGCGCCTACGCCGACTCGGCGCGCGCCGCCGAGAGCTGCTTGGAGCACGGCGTCATCACCGTGCCCGGCGCGGCCTTCGGCCCGGAGGGCGAAGGCTACCTGCGCGTCTCCTTCTGCGCCGACCTCCCCGTCATCACCGAAGGCGTCCGCCGGATGGGCGAAGGGTTAAGAGCCGTGAATCGCGGATAAGAGTTATCAGTCATCAGTTATCAGTTTTTGCCTTTACTGATGACTGACAACTGATGACTCCGATTTACGATTCGCGATTTACGATTTACGATAAGAGCCATGAGCAAGAGATACCGGGTCGGGATTCTGGGGGCGACGGGGACGGTCGGGCAGCGGTTCATTCAACTGCTGGAGAACCACCCGCAGTTCGAGGTGACGGCGCTGGCCGCCTCAGACCGCTCGCGCGGGAAGCGTTACGAGGAGGCGTGCGCGTGGCGGCTGCCGGGCGAGATGCCGGAAGGCGTGCGCGGCCTCGAAGTGCGGCCGCCGGAGCCGCCGCTCGACTGCGAGCTGGTCTTTTCGAGCCTCCCCGGAGGCGTCGCGCGCGAGGCCGAGGAGGCTTTCGCCCGCGCCGGCTACGCCGTCATCAGCAACTCCTCGGCGCTGCGGATGGACGAGGACGTGCCGCTGCTCATCCCCGAGGTCAACCACGAACACTTGGCGCTCCTCGACGCGCAGGCCGCGAAGCGCGAGGGCGGAGGCCGCGGCTTCGTCGTGACCAACCCGAACTGCTCGACCGTGATGCTGGCGATGGCGCTCGCGCCCCTGCACGCGCGCTTCGGGGTCGAAGCGGTCGTGGCGACGACGATGCAGGCCATCTCGGGCGCGGGCTACCCCGGCGTCGCCTCGCTCGACATCAACGACAACGTGCTGCCGCACATCGAGAGTGAGGAGGAGAAGGTCGAGACCGAGACGCTGAAGATTCTCGGCCGGCTCGACGGGGGCCGCGTTGAGCCGGCCGCGTTCGCCGTCAGCGCGCAGTGCCACCGCGTCAACGTCTCGGACGGCCACCTCGCGGCCGTCCGCGTCAAGCTCGCGCGCCGCGCCGAGGCCGGCGAGCTGCGCGAGGCGTTCGCCTCCTTCACCTCGCTGCCGCAGGAGCTGGGCCTGCACACCGCGCCGGCCCGGCCCTTCGTCGTGCGCGACGAGCCCGACCGCCCGCAGCCGCGCCTCGACCGCGACGCCGGGGGCGGGATGAGCGTCACCGTCGGCCGCATCCTCCCCGACCGCGTCCTCGACTACCGCTTCGTCGCACTCAGCCACAACACCATCCGCGGGGCCGCCGGCGCGGCCGTCCTCAACGCCGAACTCCTCATCGCCACGGGAAGACTGTGAAGAGGGTTTTGGGTGCTGGGTGCTAGGTGCTGGGGAAGACGTTGGCTTTTCCCCAGCATCCAGCACCCAAAACCCTCCTACACCAGCTCGCCGACCTCTTCGTGGGCGGCGCGCGGGGCGTGCCAGTCGGGGGTGTGGGCGGGGGCGTGGGCGCGGCGCGTCTCGCGGATGATGCGGCGGAAGATGCGGGCGACGGAGTCTTCGTCGAGCGGGCCGGCGTTGGCGCGGCAGGCGCGGTCGAGCGCGTCGGCGTCGGTCGGGCCGGCGGCCGGCGGGCCGGGGGCGGGCGAGCCGAGCCGGCGGGCGAGCCGCGCGCGCCGGTTGAGCAGGCAGAGCAGTTCGTTATCAATCGAAGCCATCTCGGCGCGGCAATCTTCGACCGTCATCTGAAACCTCCTCGGGGGCTCGGCCCCGCGGGCCACGTCCGGGC
>DASZKF010000088.1:0-8970 GCA_035947355.1 Pyrinomonadaceae bacterium
AAAGCTCAACGCCCTCCCTCACGGTCGGGCTTCCGACTGCTGTCTTCAACCCGAAACTTTTTTTACACGGCGACGGGCGCGGCGATGCGCGGGTGGGCCTGATAATTTTCTAACTCGAAGTCCTCAAACTCGTAATCGAAAATCGAGTCGGGCCGGCGCTTGAGGCGTAGCCGCGGCGGGGGGTAAGGCTCGCGCGAGAGCTGGAGGCGCGCCTGCTCCAGGTGGTTGAGGTAGAGGTGGCAGTCGCCGCCCGTCCAGACGAAGTCGCCCGCGCCGAGCCCGCACTGCTCGGCGACCATGTGCGTGAGGAGCGCGTAGGAGGCGACGTTGAAGGGGACGCCGAGGAAGACGTCGGCCGAGCGCTGGTAGAGCTGGCAGGAGAGGCGGCCCTCGGCGACGTAGAACTGGAAGAGCAGGTGGCACGGCGGGAGCGCCATCCTCTCCAGCTCGCCCACGTTCCAGGCCGAGACGATGAGGCGGCGTGAGTCGGGGTTGGTCTTAATCTGCTCGACGACGCGGCTGATCTGGTCTATCGTCCGCCCGTCCGCCGTCTCCCAGCCCCGCCACTGCTTGCCGTAGACCGGCCCCAGCTCGCCCTCCGCGTCGCTCCACTCGTCCCAGATCGTCACGCCGTGCTCGCGCAGGTACCGGACGTTCGTGTCGCCGCGCAGGAACCAGAGCAGCTCGTGGATGATCGAGCGCAGGTGGAGCCGCTTGGTGGTGACGACGGGGAAGCCTTCGGCGAGGTTGAAGCGCATCTGGCGGCCGAAGACGCTGAGCGTGCCCGTCCCGGTGCGGTCTTCCTTGCGCGTGCCGCGTTCGAGGATGTCGGCGAGCAGGTCGAGATACGGCCTCATGCTCCCTCCGTCGCGGGTCGTAGAAGGAAGTCGAAAGAGTCTGTGGGCGCGAGGTCGCGCGGCTCCTGGCCCTTGAGGAAGAGGCGCGCCGGGCGTCGGCCGACGAGGCGGACGCTCGCGCCTTCGACTCTCAGCATCGTCCCCTCGCGCAGACCGACGACGTGGACGCCGGGGTTGGCGGTGACGAACTCCTTGAGGCGTTCGTCGCGGGTCTCGCCGTGGTGGCCGGGCAGGCGCTCGCTCGTGTAGTGCGGGTTGATCTGGAAGGGGACGAGGCCGAGCGCGCCGAACGTGGGCGGCTCGACGATGGGCATGTCGTTCGTCGTCCGGATCGTCGGGCAGGCGACGTTCGAGCCGGCGCTCCAACCGACGTAGGGCGCGCCCCGCTCGGCGCGCCCGCGGATGGCCTCGACGACGCCGGCCTCGTACATCTCGCGCAGGAGGTGGAAGGTGTTGCCGCCGCCGACGGCGAAGGCGTCCGCGCGCGCAACGGCGGCGCGCGGGTCTCCGGCGCGGTGGACCGACTCGACCTCGTAGCCCATCGGGCTGAGGGCCGCGCGCACCTTCGCCTCGTAGCCGTCGTAAGTCTTGTCAACGGCCGCGAAGGGGACGAAGAGGACGCGCCTCGCGCCCGCGCCGAGGAAGTCCCGGACTTCGTTGAGAAACAACTCGGACGGCTCGTCGCCGATGAGTTCCGAGCCGTTGCTGAGCAGGAGTAGTCTTTTGTTCGTCATCGTTGCCTGATCGCGCCGCCTCTTTGTATTCACTTAAACCATCCAAAGTATAATCCCGCACACAGGATGCACCAGACGAGAAGAAAGAAAAGGAAACTAAGATTGCCGATTCATCTTTCATCCCGGCGCAATTTTATACTGCAACCTTGTGGGAAACTAACAGAATCTTCGGGGTGTGGGAGAACCAATCCGGGAAGGAGATGCGGCGCGGGAGCGCGGCGAAGACGAGCGCCGGGTCAATGAGTCCGTGATTCACAAACACCCGTACGCGCCTGACGAGACCGACCGATTCGCCGCAGAGACACGAAGGCCCCGGCCGTATGATCGCAGAAACGGCCGGGGCCGACAGAGAGATTCTTGAGACTCGTAGGACGCCGCGCCGTTACTTCCTGCGCCGCGACCTCCCGGTCTTCAGAAGCGTCCGGAGCTTCATGCGGGCCTTGTGCAGCTGCGACTTCGACGTGCCCACCGAGCAGCCCAGCAGCCGCGCCACCTCCTCGTGCTCATGGCCCTCCACGTCGTGCAGGACGAAGACCGCACGGTAGCCCGGCGGCAACTGCCCTATCGCCTTGTCGAGCGCGATGCGGTCAACCACGGGCATCCGCGACTGATCCTCCGTCCCAGGCACGACCCTCACGGGGGCCTCGCCGTCTTCGGTCGTCTGCTCCAGGCGCACGCCCCGGCGGCGGAAGTGCATCAGGACCTGGTTGACCGTCAGCCGGTGGAGCCAGGTCGTGAACTGCGACTCACCCCGGAAGGAGCCGATCTTGCGGTAGAGCTGGATAAAAACTTCCTGCGCCAAATCTTCGGCCTCGGCCGTGTTGGCCGTCATCCGCAGGCAGAGCGAGTAGACGCGCCGGGAGTGGCGCGCGTAGAGCTCCTCGAACGAGGTCATGTCGCCGGAGGCCGAAGCCTGCGCCAGCTCGTAATCGGTGACGGGCTTCGTGACCTTGATGGCCGCCTCGCGCGGCGTCGCGCTCTGGAGGAAGGGGAAGGAAGCTGTTTCGCTCATCGGGAAACTCCTGGTGTCGAGCACCGCCTCTCGGCCCGCGCTGAATGCGCGAGGCCCGAAGGCAAAGTCTTCAAAGAGCAATCCCGGTGCCACGTGGGGCGGCGTGAAATCTACCGTAAATCAGGTGTTTAGACCTCGCCGGCCCGGCCCGCAGACGATATCCTTCGCCGGCCGCCGAAACCGTGTATGAACCGTGTCGAAGGTTGACCGCCGGTTGATGAAAATTATTCAGGCTGTGCCGAAGGCGTGCCGGCGTGCGTGCGCCGCGCCGGCCGTTTTCGGGGGGGTTAAGTTACGGGCGTATGACGCGCGGGGCGGCCGGCTTGTCCGCGGGGCGCACGGTCAAACTGATTCTTGACACGGGCGGGCCGTCGGCTTAAACTCGACGGCACTTGGACGACCCTTTCAGGAGGCTGTACACGCGCTTTCCCGCTAACTGGGTCAGTCAGCGTGAGTAGAACCAACACACTCGGTTCTCTACAGTAAAGGCGACTTAAGCGCCGTCTCCGCAAATTTGGGCCGGGCTTCCGACCCAGCGAGCGCCCCACACAGGCCGTAAAGCTTGTGCGGGGCGATGTCGTGTTTGGGGAAATGCAGTAGACAGTAGGCCCCGCACTGAGGTCGTTGACGCTGACACTAGTCGGATTCGCTAGAGAAGGTTTTTCTACTGACTACTGACTACTGGCTACTGGCTACTGCCCCCTGCCTCACGTAGATCGGGTTGGAGATGATCCAGGGCTTGCCGTGGAGGAAGCTGCCGAGTTGGTCGAGGTAGGCTTCGACGCGGTAGACGCCGGGTCGTTCGATGATTAGCTCTTTCTCCGACGGCCCGCCCGCCTCTGCGAAGACCTCGCCGTCACGGAAAAAGAGCAGGCGGCATTCGACCGGCGCGCGCGCGCGCAGGCGCACCGTGCCGTCGGCGAGCGAAATCTCCTCGCCCATCGTCTTGCGGCCCCGTGCGTTCTCCGCCTGGAAGCGGAAGCCGGCGGCCTCGCCGAAGAGGTCGAAGGCGATGTAGCTGCGCCCCGCGCGGAGGGCTTCGAGGAGGGCCTCGGCGCTCAAAGGCTCGCCCCTGCGCAGGAGGACGTGGTTGCGTACGACGCGGAAGCTGCGCTCGTAAGGGTCGAGCCTCACGCCGAAAAGCTTCCCGCCGCCCGGCCACGCGAGGTCGAAGCCGACGTTGGCGTGCGCGTCGTTGCCCGCGACGGCCGAGGCCCGCGCCGCGCCGGCGGCGTTGACCTCGTCCCAGCGCTTCAGGTTGCCGCCGGGCCTCTCATAGAAGGTCGCAAAGAGCAGGTCGGGGTGAGCGGCGTAAGACCAGAGGCCGTCGAAGAAGAGCCGCACATAGTTGATCTCGCGCGCGTTCGTGTAGAGGTTGTAGACCTCTATGCCGTCGTAGCCGCCGGCCGGCCACTCGCCCAACTGTTCGGGGTAGGCGAGCAGCGCGAGGCGGCCCTCGGCCTTCGCGCGGGCGATGAGTTCGGGGAGGGGGAGGGAGTCGGCCGCGGGGGGTTGGGCGAAGCCGGGGACGACGAAGAGTCGCTCGCCGCCGCGCGCGACCAGCTCGCTGCCGCCCACGAAGAGGACGCCGCCGTGCGGGCCGCGCAGCGTCGCCTCGGCGGTGTTGACGCCGGCCGCGGGGTGCTCGGTCATCACGACGAAGGCGAGGCCGTTCGAGGCCGCCGCCGAGACGATCTCTTCGGGCCGCCCCTCGCTGTGGCCGCCGAGCGACGAATGGACGTGGAAGACGCCGGCGTAATCCTCGAAAGGGTCTTCAGGCGGGGCTGGCAGGCGGCGCGCGTTCAACCCCTCGACGGCCGCGCGCAGTCGCCCCAGCCGGTAGCGCCTGCACGCGAAAGGCGCCTGCGACACGAGCAGCAGGCCGAGCACGACGAGCGCGAGCCGCTTAAAGTTTCGGGTTTCGAGTTTCGAGTTTCGAGTTGAAGACATGCTTTTAACTCGAAACTCGAAACCCGGAACTCGAAACTGCTTCGTCCTCGAAGTCCACCGAGGCGACGTGCTCGCTGATGGCGCGGCCGAACTCGGCGACGGCCGCGTGTTCGGGGTGGACGGTGTAGGCTTCGAGGCCGGCGCGGTCGCGGAAGACGGCGACGAGGCCCGTGTCGTACGAGCGCGGCAGGCGGAGCACGTCCGTGCCGACGGCGAAGCTCTGAACCTCGGGGATGAGGGCGGGCAGCGCGCGCAGCCGCGCGACGTGTTCACGTCGCGCCTCCGCGCCCGCCTCGGCGCGGTACTTCCAGATGACGATGTGTGTCAGCAACCTCGCAAAGCCTCCGTCGGAAGGGTCAAACTTCGCACGGTTTCTCCGTCCCGCCCCCGCGCGATAAAATCTCTCGCGCGTGCGCGGCCGCGTGAATGGGCGGCCGCCGGGAGCGTGAACTTCACGGCCTCGGCGGGCGTACACGGCCACGGGGCTGCGGCCCCGACCCTTCAAAGTTCGTGTGAGGTTAACCCGCGAAATGTTCTGCCCGCAATGTGGACAACAGCAAGCCTCCGAGGCCGTGCGCTTCTGCAAGCGCTGCGGGGCCTCGCTCGAAGGGCTGGCGCGCTTCGTCGGGCGCGGCGGGCTGAAGGCCGGCGAAGAGGAAGAGGGGCGCGCCCTGACACCGCGGCAGAGGGGCGTGCGGCTGGGGCTGCTCGTGATGGCCGCCGGCCTGCTCTTCGGCGGCATCGCGGCGCTGCTCACGGCGGTGAAGGAAGACCTCTTTGTGCTGCTCCCGCTCGCCGCGCTCGTCTTCACGCTCGGCGTGATACGGATGCTCTACGGCCTCCTGCTCGAAGGCGACGCGCCGCGACGCCGCGCCGAACCCCCGGCCGCGCCCGCCGACGACCGCCGCCCCGCGCTCGGCACCGACCCGCCCGCCGAACTCCCGCCCGCCCGCGCCGTCCCCGTCAAGCCCCGCACGGCCGCCCGCCCCGACACGACCGGCGTGGCCGCCCCGCGCGGCAGCGTCACCGAACAGACCACGAAGCTCCTCGAAGAAGACGAATAGACAGTAAACAGTAGAAAAGGCGACGCCGGGGCCGCGTTATCCCCGGAGGGGACGAAGACAATAGCCGGGGGCAAGCGAGCGAAGTGAGCGCCGCCCCCGGAATAGCATGAACAAGAATCCCGGCCCTGAAAGGGTCGCGGACGTGCGTCGAATCTGCGACCCCTTCAGGGTCGGGATGTTTCTTCGGCCTGTACCGGGGCGGCGCTCGCTTATGCTCGCTCGCCCCCGGCTATTGTCTCGCGCCCTTTCAGGGCGCTGACGCCGACACGCGGGCGATTCGCCGACAAATGTCTTTTCTACTGACTACTGACTACTGTCTACTGTCTACTCCTTCACAATTGCCACCGCCCGCAGCGGGCCGCCGCTCCCGCCCTTGATCTTCATCGGGAGGGCGATTACGTGGAAGCCTTTGGGCGGCAGGCGGTCGAGGTTGGCGAGGTTCTCGAAGGCGGGGATGTTGCGGTCGAAGAGGACGCGGTGGCTCTCGAAGAGGGTGGACTGGCCGTAGTCTATGCTCGGCGTGTCGAGGCCGACGGCCTTGATCGAGCGCTCGCGGGTGAGCCAGCGCGCGGCCTCCGGGTGGAGGCCGGGGAAGTGCAGCTTGGGGACGGCCTCGGGGCCGCGCTCGTCCGTGCCCATGTAGCTGCGGCGGTCGGGCCAGCGCCGCCCGAAGCCGGTGCGCAGGATGAGAATCACGCCGCCGGGCAGACGCCCGTGCTCGCGCTCCCACGCCGCGAAGTCTTCCGCCGTCACCTGGTAGTCGGCGTCGCGCGCGCACTTCTCCGACACGTCCACCACGACGGCCGCGCCGATCAACTGTTCGAGCGGCACCGTGTCCGTCGAGTTGCGCCCCGCGGCGAAGTGCACGGGCGCGTCGAGGTGCGTCCCGCCGTGCTCGGCCGTCGAGAAGTTATTCGCCGCGTAGTAGTAGCCCTGCGGCGTCACGCCGTCGGCGACCTTCTCCAGCTTGAACGCCTCGGCCGTCGGCCAGAACACGGTCTGCTCGTCGTAAGGGTGCGACAGGTCAACGAGCGTCCCCGCCAAAGGGTCGGCCGCCTCCGGCTTGCACGAGAGCGCCAAAACGGAGACGATAAACAGCGCCGCGACTCCGGCCGTTCTACACATGTTCGGGAGCCTCCTCGAAAGGGTCTTTCAAGACAGCGTGGCCGCGCCGGAGCTTAGCGCAGGGAGCGGGTCTCATGCAAAAACTTCAACACAAGCCTGCGGCTGTCTATTCGAGGCAGATGGAGGGAGCAGAATGAAGAGGCGAGTCCTTCTTTACCCCGGCGAGGACGGCTACGTCGTGGCCGAAGTGCCGAGCCTGCCCGGATGCGTGAGTCAGGGCCGGACGCGCGACGAGGCGCTGGCGAACATACAGGAGGCCATCGCGCTCCACGTCGAAGTCCTGCGCGAGCGCGGCGAGCCGGTGCCGGAAGACTAGGCGTCGAGATGATGACGGAAAGGAGCGGATGACTAATTACAACGTTGTCTGAGCGTGCGCTTCACCAAAGCTGTGAGAATTTATTCGTGGCGATGCCTTACACCTTCATGTTTCGTCGCGCTCGGCAGTTTGGCGGGTAGGTCTAGCTCGTCATCTACAAGCACGTCCATCCAAACATTAGCGACGCGGGCGTAGAGCAAGAGAATCCTCAGCGGCGGCTCCCGCTTCCCGGATTCGAACTCAGAAATCCGGTTGTACTCGATCAAGTCTTCAGCACCCAGACGCCTCAACAACTCACTCTGGGAAACGCCTAGCGCGTCCCGAATCGCGCGCAGCTTTTCGGGCAAACGCTTCTGCCTCAGACGCGGCTTCTCCACATGGCGGCAAGTATATTCTTAATCTTACTTGCATCAAGTAGGTAATACCCGTGCATCCCCTCACGCCGTCGCGGCGCCGGGTTCGCCGGGGGCCGGGGCGTCAATCCCGTTCGTTAACAGTTAAAGAGGAAAGGTCGCGGGCCGGGCGCCCGCCTCCCGTTTTACGCGCGCCGCGGGGGCAGGAGCCGGCGCACCGAGTCGGGGACGCGGGCGTGGACGAAGAGGGCGATGCTCTCGCGCCGGCGCTGGTACTGGACGCCGAGGTAGATGATGGCGATGCCGATGAAGCTGAGGGCGACGGGGAAGAGCATCGAGTCCTCGAAGACGCGCGACGAGAGGTAGCCCAGATACCAGGTCACGCCGAGCGCGCCGAAGACGATGAAGACGCGGCGGTCGAGCAGCACCGAGACGAGGACGAGCCCCACGTTGATGAGGAAGTAGAAGAACTTGTTCAGCTCGCTCGAAGACTCCATCAGGGAGAGGCCGAACCAGAAGGCGAGCATCCCGAAGAGGTAGCCCCAGAAGGCGTAGTCCTCGCGCGCCCGGAGGTCTACGAGGAACGACGCGACCAGCATCAGCAGCCCGAAGACGAGCGACACCCAGAGCCTCTGCTCCCAACTGAACTCGGCCTGCCCGAAGAGGAGCGGCGTCAGGTCCATCGACATGTACCAGAGCGTGAAGGCGATCGGGAACGTCAGGAAAGGGAAGCGCACGTAGCGCAGCGCGACCAGGGCCGCCGCGATCGTTCCCACCTCCATCACGAGCCAGCAGCCCTTGACCCAGACGTGGTAGTCGCGGAAGTTTTCGGGCGACTCCTGCGGCCAGAGCCCCAGCGCCCTCTGCAAGCCGTAGAGCGCGAGCGGCGTCATCCACACGGCGAGCGTGAAGAGCAGCCCGCCCGGCACGCGCAACCCCTGCTTGAACCAGAGCGTGCGCCCCGCCAGCGCGAAGCAGAGCGCGTAGACGCCCGAGAGGGCGAAGATGCCCCAGCCGCCCAGGGCCTCCCAGCCGAGCGTCATGAACCAGCCCATGCCGGAGATGACGACGAGCGCGCCGAAGTAGAAGGCGACGTGCGGCAGGTCGAAGCGCGCACGCCCTTCGGCCCGCTGCGCCAGCGCCTCCCACAGCGCCCCCGACTGCTCGGCCGTAATCAGCCCCTCGCCCGCCGCCCACTCGAAGTCTTCGCGCGTCACTTTCATCGGCCCACGCCCCCTCCACAAAGGTAATACAAACGGGCCGCCCCGCACACGAAATTTTTATAAAAGCAGTCGTCAGTTATCAGTCATCAGTTGTCAGCCGGTTGAGCGGCGCTCACCCTGACGCCCGCCACCTCACGGCCCGGCGGCGGAAAGTCCTTACTGATAACTGATAACTGACGACTGCTTTTCCGATTCACGGCTTTTCGATTTACGATTCACGGGTGGGCATTCCGTTCACCGTCCTGCGCTACGACTCGCTGCCTTCGACCAACACGGAGGCGGCGCGGCAGGCGGCGGCCGGCGCGCCCGAGGGCCTCTGCGTCGTCGCGCGCGAGC
>DASZKF010000089.1:0-8389 GCA_035947355.1 Pyrinomonadaceae bacterium
GGTTGGCAGTCAGGATTGAGTTGTGATGCTGCTATAGATTTAACACAGAGCGCACGGAGAATGCACAGGCGGTCAGAGCGGCTTCACTTCGAGGACGTTGTTGACGTTGCCGGCCTCGTCCTCCTGGGTCGAGGGGTTCGAGGGGTCGAGGAGCCAGTTGCCGTCAACGACGAATTTATAGGTGTAGACGCCGGGGTCGAGGTCGAGGCGGCAGACCCATTCGTCGCCCTCGCGGCCGAAGAGGAGCTGCGACTGGTTCCAGTCGTTGAAGGAGCCGGCCAGCGCGACGACCCGCGCTTCGGGGTGGCCGCGGAGGCGGAAGGTCGTGTTGCCCTTGAGGCTCGGGGCGGGCAGCTCGACGCGCCAGGCCGTGAACTCCTCGCCGCCGTAGCGGAAGGTGAGCGAGGTGACGCGCCCCTCGTCGTCGCGCCCGAAGCGGACGGGCGTGCCCTCGACCTCGTCGGTGAAAGTCCACCTCGACTGTCGCAGCAGCCGCCGCTTCCTGGCGTCGGTCGGCTTGACCCACAGCTCGCCGCCCTCGGCCGTCACGTCGAGCGACGTGACGGGGATGACGCGGCCCTCCAGCTCGTAGCGGCCCGCGTACTTCTTCAGCGCCTCGGCCGCGGCCCGCGCCTTCGCGTCCGCCTTCGCCGCCGGCTGCGCCTGCCCTGCGCACCACGCCCGCAGCCCGACACAAAGCAGCAAAGCGACCAACCAGCGTCCGCGCATAACTCTCACAGAAAATGATGAATGCGGAATGATGAATGATGAATGTGACGCGCGTTGAATCTCATCACTCGACTCGCCTTCAATTCATCATTCCGCATTCATCATTCATCATTTCTTTAATACTGCCAGTTCACATTCACGAAGCCGGTGCCGCTCGTCGGGACGGTGTAGCTGTGGTTGGCCCCGGCCTCCCAGGTGACGGCCCCGTTCGCGGCGATCTTGATGAACTTGAACTGGATGGTCTTGCCGGCGGGGACGCTGGCGTTGATGAACCAGTTCGGGTAGTTGGGCGTGAGCATCGGGCCGACGGCCGCGTCCCACGTCGTCGCCCAGTTGCTCAACTCGACGGTGTTGCCGGTCAGGAAGATGTAGTCGCCGACCTGCGTCGGGGTGGCGTTGTAGACGGTGAAGGTGACGGGGATGAGCTTGGCCTGGTAGACGGTGAACTGGATGCCGTTCGAGACCTGGCTCGCGGAGTTCGTCACCGTCACGTTGTAGTTGCCCTGGGTGACGGCCGGCACCGTGGCGACGATCTTCGACGACGACCAGGAGTTGATCGTCGCCGTCGTCGTCCCGAACTTCACCGTCCCTTGCGTCGTCCCGAAGTTCTTCCCGCCGATGGTGACTTTCACACCGGGCTGCGCGGCCGTCGGGCCGACGGAGCCGACCTGCGGCGCGCCGCCCGCCTCGGTCGCCTGCCAGACGGCGACCGAGTTGGCCGGCAGAGAGAAGGCCGTCACGGGGTTGTTGCCGCCCGTGCCGGAGGTGACGGAGATGCCCACGCCGGAGAGCAGGCCCGTCAGGTAGTCCGTGTAGGAGCCGGCCGGGAGCGAGGTGTTGAGGCCCGTGATGTTCGCCGCGCTCGCGCCCTTGTTGATGGCGACGAGGACGACGTTGCCGAAGAACTTCCGCTCGTAGATGTAGACGTCTGAGTTGATCCAGCGCTGCTGGTGCGAGCCGTAGGGGACGGCCGTGTTGTTGCGCCGCAGGGTCGAGAGGCGGTTCGTCAGGGTGTAGGCCGTCGTCGTGGTGTTGAAGGCGTTCATCATCGGGCGGTTGTAGGGGTCGCCGCCGCCCGAGGTGTTGTTCACTAAATACTGCTCGGTGCCGTAGTAGATGCAGGGGATGCCGCGCTGGGTGAGGATGAAGGCGAGGGCCTGGTGCAGACGCGTCTGGCTGCTGTTGACGGTCGGGAAGCGCGTCATGTCGTGGTTGTCTATGAAGGTGACGAGGTCTTCGTCCCAGGTGAAGTTGGCGGCCTCGGCCGTGAGGACGCCTTCCAGCTCGGAGAAGTTGGCGTTCGAGCCGAAGACGTTCCGGATCGCCGTGTTGAGCGGGAAGTCGAGCATCGAGATGCCGCTGCGGTTGGCGTACTTGTAGGAGTCGCGGTAGAGCGGGTCGGAAGTCCCCGTCTGATACCACTCGCCGAAGAGGAAGCTGTCCTTGTAGGAGTAGATGGAGTTCGCCAGGGAGTACTGCCAGCCCCAGGTGATGTGCTTGATGGCGTCTATGCGGAAGCCGTCCACGCCGTGATCCTGGAAGAGCTTGGCCGAAGCCTTCATGTAGGCGTCGATGGTGGCGTGCTCCTGGTTGAGGTCGGCGAGGTTGAAGAGCGTGTAGTACTGCACCTGGTAGCGGTCGTCCCAGTTCTGTATGTTGCCGTTGTGGTGGAAGTAGCCCTGGGTGTCGTTGGCGTAGTTGCCGAGGAACGTGCCGTTGTCGTAGAGCGCGCCGAACTCGCCGGCGTTGTCCTGCGTCGAGTGGTTGGGCGCGAAGTCCACGATGACCTTGATGCCGGCCTGGTGCGCGGCCGTCACCAGGTTGTCGAAGGCCGTCCACGAGTTCGAGGCGTCGCCCGAGTGCTCCTCGACGCGCTTGAAGTCGCGGCCCTGGTAGCCGTGGTAGGAGGCGGTCGGGTTGCCCTGGCCGTCGGGGATGTTGGCGTTCAGGTTGTCAACGGGCGGCGAAATCCAGACGGCGGTGACGCCCATGCCGGCGAGGTAGGACATCTTCTGCTGGACGCCCTGGAGGTCGCCGCCCCAGTAGGCGCGCCAGTTGGTCTTCGTTGAGTCGTAGAGGCCGGGCGACTGCGCGGGGTTGTTGTTGGCCGAGTTGCCGTCGAAGAAGCGGTCGGTGATGATCTGGTAGATGACCTCGCGCTTGAAGTCGGCCGCGGCCGAAGGGAGCGGCGCGAGCAGGACGATGAGGACGAGGGGCAGCCTGGTGAGCGTGCTCTTCCAAAATCTGTTCATGGCGGGAATCTCCTGCGGGACGCTGGCGCTTCCACGGGAAGCTCGTGCGGCGAACGCGACCTGGTTCGCCCGGTGCGAGGCGACGGCCCGGGGACGGCGGGCCGGAGGCGCGCGGAGTATAGCAAAAGAAGTAGTCAGTAGTCAGTAGCCAGTAGGCCCCGCATGAAGTCTGCCGACGCTGTCACCCGGACGACCCGATAGCGGCTGCCTTTCTACTGGCTACTGACTACTGTCTACTGTCTACTGCTGCTTGTACTTGTCTATGAGCTGCTGGAGGCCCTCGGTCGAGCCGTTGTGGCGGAACTTGTAGTAGCTCTCCAGGTCTTGCTTGACCTGCGCGCGGGCCGCGTCGTACTGGGCCTGGCCTTCGGTGACGGCCAGCACCTGCGCGTAGAGCTCGATGACGCGGTCGAGCCCGGCCTGGGCCTTCTTCATCCGCTCGGCCTTCTCGGCCGGGGGCGCGGCGGCGTGCTCGCGCACCAAAAGGTTGTACTCCTTGTGGGCCATGTCGCCGAGCAGGAGGTAGACGACGGGGTCGCGGCTCTTGAGCGCGGCGGCCTGCTCGAGGTGCTTCCGGGCCGCGTCCTCGTCGCCGGCGCGGAAGGCGATGACGCCGACCTCGCGGTGGAGCGCGGGCGTCCGCTTCTCCTTGTACTCGGCCCACTGCGCGTCGGTGACGCCGGCGGGACGCTTGTCGGCCGCGATCAGCTCCAGGGCCTTCTCGCCGTACTGCCGGCCCTGCGCGAGGAAGGCGTTGTTGCCGCGTATCGAGGCGTTCAGCGCCGTGGTCGCGAGCCGCCGCTGCGTCTCCACGTCCTCCGGGTTCTTCTGGAGCCACGGGCCGGCGGCGCGGAAGGCCTCCTCGGCGTTATCGCTGGTGATGTAGGTGTCGAGCAGGAGCAGGCCCATGCGGTCGCCCTCGCCCGGCTCGGTGAAGATGTCGAGGTAGGTGCGGGCCAGCGACGCCTTCAACTGCGGGTCGGCCGCGGCCGCGATCTCGGCGCCGACGACCTCGGCCACCTTCGGGCGCAGCGCGCTCTTCGGGTACTTCTTGAGGAACTCGGCGGCGGCCTGGAGCTTGGCCTCCGGCCCCTTGGCCTTGTCAATCTTTTCGATGGCGCTGCGCTCGCCGCCCGAGACCTTCGGCTCGTCCTGCTTCGTCTCCTGCGCCGCCGCGCCCCACGCCAGGGCGCACGCGCACGCCGCCGCGGCGCACGCCGAAAGAAACCTGAGCTTCATTGGCCTTGACTCCTGTCGCTGAATTTGCTTCGTTTGCGCGCTAGAGTACACCAGCGCCTTCGGGGAAGGCAAAAAAAGTTTCGAGTTGCGGGTTTCGGGTTTCGAGTTTGTTCGGCATGAGTTGAAAGGCTCAACCGACGCCGCCCGAACTCGAAACCCGCAACTCGTAACTCGAAACTTTTTTTACGCCCGGCCGGTGACTTCGCCGGTCTGGGTGTTGACGCGGACGCGCTCGCCATCTTTGATGAAGAGGGGGACGCGGACTTCGAGGCCGGTCTCCAGGCGGGCCGGCTTGAGGTCGCGGCCCGAGGCGCGGTCGCCGGCGACGGCCGGCTCGGTGTGGGCCACGGCGAGTTCGACGAACTGCGGGAGCTGCATCGCGACGGCCTCGCCGTTGTACTTCAGGATTTGCAGTTGCAGGTTCTCCTTGAGGTAGCCGCGCTCGTCGCCGACCTGCTCGGCGGGGAGCGCGAACTGCTCGAAGGTCTCCTCGTCCATGAAGTGAAAGCCCTCGGCGTCGGCGTAGAGGAAGGAGGCGGGCGCGAGCGCCACGTCCGGCTCCGAGAACTTCTCGCCCGAGCGGAAGCTCTTCTCCAGCACCGCGCCCGAAAGGAGGTGGCGGAGCCGCGTGCGCACCATCGTCGTCGCCCCGCGCGCCGACGGCGACGCGAACGTCACCTCCACGACCGCGTACGGCTCGCCCTCCACCTCGATCATCATCCTCCGCTTCAACTCGTTCGCGCCGATCAGAGCCACAGTCTCTCCCCCGTCCGGTGCGCCGGTCTGCCTGCGCCTCGCAAACATCCCCGCACGTCTGTCACGATTTTACTGCGCCGCATCTTAGCCGCACGGCCCGCGCCCTGTCGAATCCGGCCGGGCCGGCGGGGAACGCCCTTTGCACCGACCTCCGGGCGGGTCTGAAGACCGACACTCAAACGGAAGGTGCGAACCATGTACAAACGACTCTACGCCCCGGCCCTCGCCCTCACGCTCGCCCTCGCGCCCGCGCTCGGCGTGGCGGCGCAGCAGCCGCCGCCGGCCCGCGACGGCTGGTCGGCCGTCCGCGCGCTCGCGCCCGGCGAGAAGCTGGTCGTCAGGACGAAGGACGGCGAACGCCTCGCGGGCCGCTTCGTCAGCGCGAGCGACCAGCGCCTCGTCGTCCGCCACGACGAGACCGACCTCACTCTGGCGCGCGACAACGTCCGCCTCGTCCAGCTCAACCGCGGCAAGTCGCGGCTGAGGGGCGCGCTCCTCGGCGCGGCCGTCGGGGGCGGGGCCGGGTTCGCCGTCGGCGGCATCATCTACTTCCCCCACCGCGACGACATCGCCGGCTCGACCGTTCCGGCCTTCACCGCCCTCGGCGCCGCCGTCGGCACGGCCGTCGGCGCGGCCCTCGGCAAAGGCAACAAGAACGAGACCGTCTACGAAGCGCCGTAAAAAAGTTCAAAGTTACAGGTTCAAAGTTCAAAGTTAAAAGACAAGTTAGCCCTATGGCGACTTGTCTTTTAACTTTGAACTTTGAACCTGTAACTTTGAACTTATTACGCTTGATCGTAGTCGAACCTGAGCGGGGCATCGGAGGGGTGCACGCTGATGACGACCGACTTGGAGGCGGGCGTGTTGCTCTTGTCGGCGACGCTGCGGACGGGGACGAGGGCGTTGGCCTCGGGGAAGTAGGTCGCGGCGCAGCGGCGCGGTATCGGGTAGGGGACGGCGAGGAAGCGGCGCGCGGTGCGCGTCTCGCCCTCGAAGTGGCTGACGAGGTCTACGACCTGGCCGGCCGAGAGGCCCTGCTCGGCTAAGTCCTCCGGGTTGAGGAAGACGACGCGCCGCTCGTTATGAACCCCGCGGTAGCGGTCGTCGAGGCCGTAGATGGTCGTGTTGAACTGGTCGTGGCTGCGGACGGTCATCATCAGGAACTGGCCCGGCGCCAAAGGATGGCGCGGCAGCTCGTGGACGGTGAAGTTGGCCCGCCCCGTGGAAGTCTTGAAGACGCCCTCGCGCGCCGCGTTCGGAAGGTAGAAGCCGCCGGGCTCGCGGACGCGGCGGTTGTAATCCTCGAAGCCGGGTATCGTGCGCGAGATTAAATCGCGGATGCGGTCGTAGTCCTCGACGAGCCACTCCCAGCGGACGCCGCCGCGCCCGCCCAGCGTCGCGCGCGCGAGGCGGGCCACGACGGCCGGCTCGCTCAGGAGATGTTCCGAGGCCGGCGGGAGGCTCCCGCGCGAGGAGTGGACGACGCCCATCGAGTTCTCGACGCTGACGAACTGCTCGCCCGACTCCTGCACGTCGCGCTCGGTGCGCCCGAGGCACGGGAGGATCAGGGCCTGCTCGCCCGTGACGAGGTGCGCGCGGTTGAGCTTCGTCGAGACGTGCGCGGTCAGGCGGCAGCGGGCGAGCGCGCGGGCCGTGAACTCCGTGTCGGGCGTGGCCGAGAGGAAGTTGCCGCCCACGGCGAAGAAGACTTTGACGCGGCCGTCGTGCATGGCCTTGATGGTCTCGACCGTGTCGAGGCCGTGGCGGCGCGGCGGCTCGAAACGGAACTCGCGCGCGAGCGCGTCGAGGAACGAGTCGGCCGGGCGCTCCCAGATGCCCATCGTGCGGTCGCCCTGCACGTTCGAGTGGCCGCGCACGGGGCACGCGCCCGCGCCCGGCTTTCCGATCTGGCCGCGCAGCAGCAGGAGGTTGACGATCTCCTGTATGTTGGCGACCGCGTTCTTGTGCTGCGTCAGCCCCATCGCCCAGCAGACGATGGTGCGCGCGGAGGCGATGTAAATCTCTGCGGCCGCGCGCATCCCCTCGCGCGCGACGCCGCTCTCTTCGATTAACTCCTCCCAACTCTGTTCGCGTAGAGCGCGCGCGAACTCGTCGAAGCCGGCCGCCTTCTCGCGGATGAAATCCCAGTCGAGCACCCGGCCGGGCCGCCGGTCTTCCTCCTCAAGGACCTCCTTCATGACGCCTTTGAGGAGGGCCACGTCGCCGTTGACGCGCACCTGGAGGAAGAGGTCGGTCAGCTCCGTGCCGCCGCCGAGCAGGTCGAGCGGGTGCTGCGGGTGCTTGAAGCGCCCGAGCCCGGCTTCGGGCAGAGGGTTGACGTGGACGATTTTGCACCCGCGGCGCTTCGCCTCGCGCAGGGTCGAGAGCATGCGGGGGTGGTTCGTGCCGGGGTTCTGGCCGATGACGAAGATCGCTTCGGCGAGTCGGAAATCGTTAAGGGTCACCGTGCCCTTGCCGACGCCGATGGTCTCGGTGAGGCCGCGGCCCGAAGACTCGTGGCACATGTTCGAGCAGTCGGGGAGGTTGTTGGTTCCGAACTGGCGGACGAAGAGCTGGTAGAGAAAGGCCGCCTCGTTCGAGGTGCGGCCCGAGGTGTAGAAGGCCGCCTCGTCGGGCGAGCCGAGCGCGTTCAGCTCCGCGGCGACCGCGCGGAAGGCCTCGTCCCAACTGACCGGCTCGTAGTGCGTCGCGCCGCGGCGCAGAATCATCGGGCGCGTGAGCCGGCCCTGCTTGCCGAGCCAGTAGTCGGATTTTAAGGAGAGGTCGGCGACGCTCCACTCTCGGAAGAAGTCGGGCGTGACGCGGCGCCGTGTAGCCTCCTCGGCGACGGCCTTCGCGCCGTTCTCGCAGAACTCTACGTGCGAGCGCTCGCCGTCGGGGTCGGGCCAGGCGCAGCCGGGGCAGTCGAAGCCGTCCTTCTGGTTCACCTTGAGGAGCGTGCGCGCGCCGCGCGACGCGCCCGCCTCGCGCATGATCTGCTTCGTCGCAGACCACACGGCCCCCAGGCCCCCCGACACACGGGAAGGGCCTCTGACCTCGCCGCCCGTGAACTCCTCCGGCGGCCGCGCGCGCACGCCCTCGCGCCCCGCGCCCGAAACTCCACCGCCGTCGGCCTGCGCGCCGCCGCGCGACTCGCCCCGCTCCCTCTCGGCCTCCATCCGCGAGTGGTAATGCGTCGCCTGCGCCGCCGCAGACTCCTCCGCCGCCTCGCCCCTCGCGACCGACGCCTCCCTGCCCTCTTCCAGCCTGCTCATCGCCCACAAGTTTAAAGGCAAAGGGAGGGCGGAGGCAAAAAGAAGGGGCCGGGCGTCAGGCGCCGGGCGCCGGGGAAGACAGGGTTTTGGGTTTTGGGGCTGGGTGAAAGCAACTCGTTTTACCCAGCGCCCAAAACC
>DASZKF010000090.1:0-11343 GCA_035947355.1 Pyrinomonadaceae bacterium
CGGGCCGAGTCTATCTCGAACGTCACGCCGGAGGCGCGCGCCATCTCCCAGGCGTGGCCGAGCAGGGCGAAGCCGGTCACGTCGGTCGCCGCGTGCGCGCCCGCCTCGGCCATCGCGCGCGCGGCCTCGCGGCCCGCCGAAAGCATCGTCGAGAGCGAGGCGCGCGTGACTTCTTCGGAAGCCTTGCCGAACTTGATGCCGGTCGAGACGACGCCGGTGCCGATCGGCTTCGTGAGGATGAGGGCGTCACCCGGACGGGCGCCGCGGTTGGTGACCACACGACGCGGGTGGATCGTCCCCGTCACCGCGTAGCCGAACATGATCTGCTGGTTGTCGACGCTGTGGCCGCCGACGAGCGCCACGCCCTGCTCGCTGAGGACGTGCAGGCCGCCGCGCATGATCTCGGCGAGGATGTCGAACGAGACGCCCTTCTTCGGGAAGCAGGTGACGGCGAGGGCGGTCAGCGGCGTGCCGCCCATCGCCCACACGTCGTTGATCGAGTTGAGCGCGGCGACGCGGCCGTAGTCGAACGGGTCGTCAACGATGGGCGTGAAGAAGTCTACGGTCTGGACGAGCGCCAGGGTCTCCGAGAGACGGTATACCCCCGCATCGTCGGCCGTCTCGATGCCGACGATCAGATTCGGGTCAGGGGGTATCTCCAAACGGCCCAGCACCTGGGCCAGTTCGCTCGGCGCGAGCTTAGCCGCTCAACCCGCGCACGAGACCATCTCCGTGAGACGCATCTCCACCTCCGAAAGAAGTAGTCAGTAGACAGTAGTCAGTAGACAGTAGGAGGGCGCCGTTTGGCAAGTTGACGGTCGAAGCGCAAGCCTCCGTCGGCTTTTAGCCAGCCTCTAGTCTCTAGCCTCAAGCCTCTTCTTTAAGTCCGGGGACGAGGATGATCTTGCCGCCGGTCATCTCGCGCTGGTACCGGCGGAGCCCTTCGGCGGCGCGTTCGAGCGGGAGGCGGGCGCGAACCTCGGTCTTCAGCTCGCCGGCGAGGAGCCTCTGCACCTTGCCGGCGACGAGAATACGCCGCAGCGCGTTCCGGCCGAGGAGCCACTGCGAGAGCCAGAAGCCTTCGACGCGCTTCGACTCGAAGATGAGCGAGCGCGGGTCTACGACGCAGCCCGCCTGCGAGAGCGCGCCGTAGACGACGGCGCGGCCGCCCTCCGGCATCGCGCGCAGCACGCGCCCGGTCAGCTCGCCCGCCACGGCCTCGAAGGCGACCGTCGCGCGCAGCCGCGCGCAGAGTTCGCGCAGGCGCTCGTCGAAGTCCGCGGCCTCGCTGTTGAGCACGTGCCGGGCGCCCTCCGTTTGCAGGAGCCTGACCTGCTCGTCGCGCCGCACGACGCTGATGACCTCGACGCCTTGCGAGCGCCCGAGGCGCACGACCATCCGGCCGAGGGCGCTGGCCGCGGCCGTCTGCACCACGGCCCGCGCGCCCGAACGCCGCGCCAGCTCCATCAGCGCCCAGGCCGTGAAAGGGTTGACGATCATCGAGGCGGCGTGCTCCGTCTCCACGCCCTTGCGCAGGGGGATGCACTGCGCCGCCGGGACTCTCATGTACTCGGCCCAAGTCCCGTCGCCTTCGAGCGGCGCGGCGCAGGCCACCCGACGCCCTTTGAGATAACTGCCCAGGAGGCCCCCGCCCGACGCGACCACGACGCCGCTGCCCTCGAAGCCGGGCACCACGGGGAGCCGCTTGCGGTGGCCGTAGAGGCCACGCACGAACATCAGGTCGGAAGGGTTGACGGGCGCGGCGGCGATCCTCACCAGAACCTCGCCGCGCCGCGGGCTCGGCACCGGCCGCTCGACCACCGACAGGCCGCCCTCGCCCTCCTCGTATGACCGCAGCTCGACGGCGCGCATCGCCGCCGGGATTGATGTCGTGTCGGGCATCTCAAACCACCTTCGAAGGGGAAATGATGAATGCGGAATGAGGAATGATGAATTAAAGACAGCTCGGATGATGAAGCTCAGCGTGCGTCACATTCATCATTCATCATCCCGCATTCATCATTTGCCGTGTGCGAGTTCCTGGAGCTGCGCCTTGCGGCCGAGGACGTAGTTGATGAAGACGCGGGTCGGCGAGGGCTGGAAGCGGCCGAGGGCGACGACGGCGACCGAGCGGGCGAGGCGGTGCCCCTCGATGCGCAGGCGCGCCAGGCGGCCGGCCGCCGCCTCCTCGCGCACGGCCCACGCAGGCATCAGCGAGAGGCCGAGGCCGTGCTCGACCATCAGCTTGATGAAGTAGGTGTCGTTTGATTCGAGCGCGAGGTCGGGGCTCAGCTCGACCCGCTTGAAGAAGGCGTCGGTGGCGCGGCGTATCGAAGCGCCCTGCTCGAAGAGGATGAAGCGCTCGCGGCGCAGCTCCGCGGTCGTCACCTCGCCGCGCCCGGCGAAGCGGTGCTGCGGGCCTGCGACCAGGACGAGCTCGTCCTCGAACAGCTCCGTCACCTGGAGCGCGGGCGAGTAGACGGGCAGAGAGGCGAAGCCTACGTCGGCCGCGCCGCCCGTGATGTCGGCGACGGTCTGCTCGGTGCTCACCGTCGTGCGGAACGAGAGCTCGATGCCGGGGTGCTCGCGCACGAACGACTCGAAGAGCGGGGCGAAGAGGTGGACGAAGGCCTGGGTGGCGGCGGCCGCGCGCACGCGGCCCCGGGGCTCGTGGTCGCGCCCCGAGATGCGCTCGCGCAGCGCGTCGGCCTCTTCGAGGATGCGGCCGGCGTATTCGAGCGCGAGGCGGCCCGCGTCCGAGAGCTTGACGCCGCGCTTGGCGCGGATGAAGAGCGGCTCGCCCAGCTCGTGCTCCAGCGCCTTGATCTGGTGGCTCACGGCCGACTGCGTCAGGTTAAGTTTCTGTGACGCCCGCGTGAAGCTGAGCGACTCGGCCACCTCGCGGAAGGTGCGTAACTGAGATAGTTCCATCGTTTATCTCTCTGTCGCGGAAGTGTGGATGAATATAGTTAATCGGGCCGATGAACACAATGAGTTAGACGGCCGGGCAAACTCGCGCCTATCATCGCCCTCAAACTTAAGGCAAACACCAAAGAATCATGAAGGGTTCCGGCCGCCGGCGGCCGCTGACAGAAGAAAGGGTTTTGATAATGATTCCGTTCAGGCTCGACTACGTGATCGAAAAGACGCTCGGCGGGGGCGCGGGCGAGGAACAGAAGCTCCTGCGCGAGCTGGCGGGCGTGCGGCTGACGCGCGCCGAGGCGGCCTCGGAGTGGGGCCGCGTGCTCGAACACAAGTGGTTCGTCAGCGAGCGCCTCGGCCGCGACATCGGCCTGCGCGTCGCCGCCATTGATTACTTCGAGAACGTCCGCCTGCCGCGCCACGCCCGCACGGCAAACAAGAACCCCGCCCCGCGGCTCCGCCGCGCGACGCACTCCTCCCGCGTCATGGCGTAAACGAACGGGGCCGCGGGCGGTGACGTTAGCCGTCGCCGGTTGAGCGAGCCGCGCGCCCGTTTCTAACACGGAGGGCACAGAGGATTCACAGAGTTCACAGAGAAGAAATCGGATTTCTCTGTGTCCTCTGTGTCCCGCCTCTGTGCCCTCCGTGTTAAAGCGAACCCGCGCCACGCTCAACTCCGACTTCCGCCACTCAACTGCCGAAACCCCCGGCCCTGTTCAAGGCCGCACCTGAAACCTCTCGACGTGGCGGCGGTATTCTTCGACCTCGCGCGCGGCGCGGGCGTCGTCCCAGCCTAAGAACTGCCGCGCGGCCTCGGCGGCGCGCGCGGCCGCGTCGAGCCCGAGTCGGCTGTTGAGCCCCGTCATCGTCCGCCTCATCAGGCAGTCAACCAGCGTCTCGGCCAGCTCGCTCCGGAACGCGTAGACGACCTCCGCGCCGACGCTGCCGGTCTCTTCGCTAATGCAACTCCGTAGTGCGGCGTGCTCGCGCGCGAGCCGCTCGACCTCGGTCGCGCGCGCGCCGTAGACGCTCAGCAAGCGCGCCGCCGACGGGCGCGGCAGGACACTCTCGTTGACGAAGGAGTCGCTGAACGACGCGAAGTCTGCGACGGCCGCGCCGGGCAAAGGCGTCCGCGCGGTCGCGCAGGGCGGGGCCTCGCGGCCGAGCTGACGGAAGAGCAGTTCGGTCGCCTCCTCGGCGAGGCTGCGGTAGGTCGTGAGCTTCCCACCGACGACGGAGAAGAGGCCGCCGAGCGGCGAGTCGCGTATGAAGTGGCGGCGCGTCGCCGCCGCCGCCTCCGTGCGCGCGCCGGTGAAGGCGAGCGGCCGCACGCCCGCGTAGGCGTAGAGCACGCTCTCGCGCGTGAGGCGCGCCGAAGGGAGCGCGCGGTTCGTCTCGCCGAGGATGTAGTCTATCTCCGCGGCGGTCGGGGCGGCGCGGCCGGGGTCGCCCTCGAAGCGCTCGTCGGTCGTTCCGAGCAGGAGCTTGCCGTCCCAGGGGAGGATGAAGAAGGGGCGCGCGTCGGCGCGGGCCTCGACGTAGAGCGCCACGTCGGGCGCGGCCTCGGACCTCCCGACGACGGCATGGCTCCCCTTCGTCCCGCCGAGCAGTCGCGCGCCGGCCACCCCCGATGCTTCGAGCACCGCGTCGGCCCAAGGCCCCGCCGCGTTCAAAACGAGCGGAGCGCGCGCCGCGTGAACGCCGCCGCCCGGCACGTCCTCGAACTCGACGCCCCCGACCGCCGCGCCGCCCGCGGTCAATATCTTCGTCACGCGTGCGTAAGTGATGACGGTCGCGCCGCGGGCGCGGGCGTCGAGCGCGTTCTCGACGGCGAGCCGTTCGGCGTAGGTGACCTGCGCGTCGTAGAAGAGCGCGGCCGCGCGCAGGCCCTCGGGGTTGAGGCCGGGCGCGAGGCCGAGCGCCTCGGCCGGCCGAAGCATCCTGTGACGCGGGAGCGACTTGCCTCGCGAGAGCAGGTCGTAGGCGAGCATCCCCGCGCGGACGGTGAGCGGGCCGCGCCGCTGCCCGCGGTAGACGGGGATGAGCAGGGAGAGCGGCCGCACGAGGTGCGGCGCGACGCGCAGCAGGGTCTCGCGCTCGCGGAGGGACTCGCGCACCAGCCCCAGCTCGCCGTGTTCGAGGTAGCGCAGCCCGCCGTGGATGAGCCTCGAAGACCAGGCGGTGGTCGCCCCGCCGAGGTCGCCCTTGTCGAGCAGGAGGACGCGCAGCCCCCGCATCGCCGCGTCGCGCGCCACGCCCGCGCCGTTAATCCCGGCCCCGACGATGATCACGTCGAAGCGCGCGGCGGCGAGGTCGCGGGGGATGCGGGGGGGCATGGAGTAGACAGTAGACAGTAGTCAGTAAAAAAACCTTGCTGCGCGGCGGACAGTGTGGATTGCGGATTGCGGGATAGAAAGCAAGTCGCCGTTTTTCATTCCGCAATCCGCAATCGTCCCGGCCGCCCCAATAATCTACTGTCTACTGACTACTGTCTACTGTCTACTCCGTGCTATGATACCCGCACACGCTTCAAGAGCTGCGGACTGTTGAAAACCCCGACCTTGCGGCAGGAAATCAAGAAGGACAACTGAACGGAGACGGGAAGATCGAGATGAGCGATTACAACGACTTTTTCGACGACGCGATTGACGTGGACGACGACTCCGAAACGGACGCCACGCAGTACTTCGACGACGATGACGACGCCGAGACGGACGACGACGATGATGCCGGCGTCGTGCGCACGGCCGTGCTGACGAAGAACGGCATGTTCGCACTGCTCTCACTCAGGGCCGGCGAGGCGGGCGGGCAGATCATGCGCGTTGACCCGCGCGAGGCGATGCCGGCCGTCCAGCGCTACGAGACCGAGCGCGAGGCCGCCAAGTGGTTCGCGCGCAGCCTCGCCACCAGCCGCCGCAACGGCTGGGAGGTCATCTACGACGGCGCGCTGCTCGCCGGCTAAACCGCGAACGTCCCGGCTGACCGAAGCCCCGCGGAAAACCTTTCAACCCCCGTGCGAGAGACGACCCCCGCTCACAACTCGACGCGACGCGGAGCCGCCGCCCTGGCGGCTCTTCTGTTTCTGGCGGCCGTGGCCGCGGCGAGCCTCCGGCTCGTCGGGCCGCCGCCGGCCGTCGGCGCAGACGCGCCGCCCGCAGACTTCTCCTCCGCCCGCGCGATGCGACACCTGCGCGAGATCGCCCGCCGCCCGCACCCGACCGGCACGGAAGAGAACGCGCGCGTCCGTCGCTACCTCGTCGAGCAACTGTCGGCGCTCGGCTTCGCGGCCGAAGTCCATTCGGCCGAGGTCGTGCTGGGGCCGCCGGCCTCGGGCGGGCCCGCGGCCGCCGCCCGCGTCGAGAACGTCCTGGCGCGCCTGCCCGGCACGGCCAACAGCCGCGCCCTGGTGCTCGCCGCGCACTACGACTCGGTGCCGACCGCGCCGGGCGCGAGCGACGACGGCGCGGGCACGGCCGCCTTGCTCGAAACGGCGCGCGCGCTCAGAACCGGCCCGCCGCTCGCGAACGACCTCATCCTGCTCATCACCGACGGCGAAGAGCTTAACCTGCTCGGGGCCGAGGCGTTCGCGCGCGAGCACCCCTGGATGCGAGAGGTCGGGCTGGTGCTCAACTTCGAGGGGCGCGGCGCGGGCGGCCCCTCGATGATGTTCGAGACGAGCGACGGCAACGGCCCGCTCGTCGAAGCCCTCGGCGAGTCGGCCCCGCACCCCATCGCGAACTCGCTCATGTACGCCGTCTACCGGCGGATGCCGAACGACACGGACATGACGGTCTTCCGTCGCGCGGGCGCGGCCGGGCTCAACTTCGCATACGCCGCGCGCCTCACGCACTACCACACGATGCTCGACTCGGTCGAGGAGATGGACGAGCGCAGCCTGCAACACCACGGCTCGTACGCGCTCGCGCTGGCGCGCCGCTTCGGCCGGGAGGACTTGCGCGAGACGCGCGGGGCCGACGCGGTCTACTTCAACCCCCTCGGCCCGTTCCTCGTTTGCTACCCGGAGGCTTGGGTCTGGCCCTCGACGCTCGCGCTCGCGGCGCTCTTCGCGGGCGTCGTCGTCTACGGCATAAGGCGGGGGCGCTTGAGTCTTAAAGGGCTGGCGGCGGGCTTCGCGGCCTGGCTCGCGGCGGCGGTCGCGGCCGGGCTGTTAACGGCCGGCGTGTGGCGCGCGGCGCGCTCGCTCCACGCGGGCTTCGAGTCGCTGCCGTGGCGGACGCCTTACGGACTCTGGCTCTACGCGGCGGGCCTCGTGCTCCTGGCGCTCGGCGCGGGTTGGGTCGTTTACGCGCTGCCCTTCCGCGGGACGCGGGCGGAGAACCTTTGGGCCGGCGCGCTCGCGTGGTGGCTTCTGCTCCTGCTCGTGACGGCCTTCGCGCTGCCGCTCGGAAGCTTCCTCTACGCGTGGCCGCTCGCCTTCGCGCTCGCGGGCCTCTGGGCCGTCCTCGCGTCGCGGGGGGCCGGGACGTTCACGGCGAAAAACATCTTCGTCGTCGCCGCTTCGGCCGCGCCGGGCGTGGCGCTCGTCGCGCCGCTCGTCTATATGTTCTTCATGATGCTCGGGCTGGGGCTGATCGGGTTCTTCTCCGTCATGCCGCTGCTGACGCTCGGCCTCTGCGTGCCGCTCTTGAGGCAGGCGGGGGCGGGGCGTTGGCTGATGCCCGCGGTCGTGTTGGTCGCGGGCTTCGCGTTCGTCGCCGCCGCGGTCTCGACGGCCGGCTTCGACGCGCGCCGGAGGAAGGCGAACAGCGTCTTCTACTTCCTCGACGCCGACGCGAACCGCGCGCGCTTCGTGAGCGCCGACGCCGCGCCCGACGAGTGGACTTCGCAGTTCGTCGGCCCCGGCGCGCGGCGCGAGGGCCTCGACACGGTCTTCCCCTGGTTGAGGCAGAGCGGCTGGGCGGGCGAGGCGCCGCCGGCCTCTTTGCCCGCGCCCGGCGTCGAAGTCCTGGAAGACTCCGCGGGCCGGGGGGCGAGGCGTTTGCGCCTGCGCCTCACGTCCCCGCGCGGCGCGCCGATGCTGGTCGCACACACGGAGCCCCCTCTCGCAGTCCGCCGCGCACTCGTCAACGGCCGCCCCGTGTTCGAGAACGGCCGAGCCGGCCCCGGCGGGCCCGGCCTGCGACTCTCCTACGCGGCCCCGCCGCGCGAGGGCATCGAACTCCTGCTCGAGGTCGAGCCGGCGAGCCCCGTGCGCCTCGTCGTACAGGACGTGTCCTACGCGCTGCCCGAAATCCCCGGCCGGACTTTCGCGCCCCGCCCCGCGCACATGATGCCTGTCCCGGCCTACCGCACGAGCGACACGACGATTGTCAGGAAGACGTTCGAACAATAAGTTTCGAGTTTCGGGTTTCGAGTTTCGAGTTCGTTCAGCGCACGTCGCGCCATTCAGCTCACGCAACACAAACTCGAAACTCGAAACCCGAAACTCGAAACTTTTTTCAAAGGAGCGAAGCGAGATGATTCTGATTACCGGCGCGACGGGGACGACGGGCCGCGATGTCGTCGGGGAGTTGTCGAGGCTGGGCGCGGCCGGCGTGCGCGTGATGGTGCGCGACGCGTCGAAGGCCGACTTCATCCGCGAGGCCGGCTTCGAGCTGGTCGAGGGCGACTTCGAGCGGCCCGAGACGCTCGACGCGGCGCTCTGGAGCGTCGAGCGCGCCTTCCTGCTGACCCCGCCCTCGCCGCAGACGACCGAGCAACAGGGCCGCTTCATCGGGGCGGCGCGCCGCGCGGGCGTGCGCCACGTCGTGAAGTTCTCGGCCTTCGGCGCGAGCGTTGCCGCGCCCGGCGGCTTCGCCAAGTGGCACGGCGACGCGGAGGAAGAGCTGAGGTCGTCGGGCCTCGCCTACACGATGCTGCGGCCGAACTTCTTCATGCAGAACCTGCTCGGCCAGGCGCAGACGATTGCGGCCGAGGGGCGCATCTACCAACCGGTCGGCGAGGCGCGCGCGAGCTTCGTGGACACGCGTGACGTGGCGGCCGTCGCCGCGCGCGTGCTCACAGAGGACGGGCACGAGGGCCGCTCTTACGACATCACAGGGCCGGAGGCGCTCTCCTACTACGACGTGGCCGAGCGCCTGTCGGCCGCCGCCGGCCGTGAGATAACCTACGTGCCGATCTCGCCCGAAGAGTTCCGCCGCGGCGCGCTGGCCGCGGGGCTGCCCGAATGGCTCGTCGAAGCCCTCGGCCTGCTCAACGAGACCTTTGCCTCCGGCCGCGCCTCGGCCGTCACCGACGTGGTGCGCGAAATCACCGGGACCGAGCCGCGCACCTTCGAACAGTTCGCGCGCGACCACGCGTCGGCCTTTCAAAGCCGTGAATAGCCACAGAGACACAGAGAAGAAGAAACAAAATGTTTTGGGGGAGAGTCGAGTGCGCTCCCGATGTGCCGAGGTTGGGGCGCGGCGCAAAGATCGAACCTCCCCGGGCGTCGAGATTGGCAATCGCCTTCGACTCTCCCTTAACATAACTCTGTCCCTTGTTTTTCTCTGTGTCTCTGTGGCTAATCCTTTTTGACGGGGGAAGATGATGAAGGCGATTCGCGTTCACGAGTTCGGCGGGCCGGAGGTTCTGCGGCTGGAGGATTTGGAAGACCCCCGGCCGGGCGCGGGGCAGGTGCTGGTGCGCGTGAGGGCGGCGGGCGTCAACCCGGTGGACACGTACATAAGGAGCGGGGCTCACGCCGTCAAACCGGCGCTGCCTTACACGCCGGGCCTCGACGCCGCCGGCACGGTCGAGGCCGTCGGCGAGGGCGTCACGCGTGTCGCGGCCGGCGACCGTGTTTACACCGCGGGGAGTGTCACCGGCACCTACGCCGAGCTGGCGGTCTGCGAAGAGGCGCAGGTGCACCGCCTGCCCGACCGCGTCACGTTCGGGCAGGGCGCCGGCGTCAACACGCCTTACGCGACCGCCTACCGCGCGCTCTTCCAACGGGCGCGCGCCGTGCCGGGTGAGACCGTCTTCGTGCACGGCGCGAGCGGCGGCGTCGGCACGGCCGCCGTGCAGCTCGCGCGCGCCGCCGGCCTCAAAGTCATCGGCACGGGCGGGACGGAGGAGGGCCGGAGGCTCGCCGCCAGCGAGGGCGCGCACCACGTGCTCGACCACCGCGCCGGCGATTACCTCGAACAGTTGAAGGAGCTGACCGGCGGGCGCGGGGCCGACGTGATCCTGGAGATGCTCGCCAACGTCAACCTCGGCCGCGACCTGGACGTGCTGGCGAAGGGCGGGCGCGTCGTCGTCGTCGGCTCGCGCGGGCCGGTCGAGATCAACCCGCGCGCGGCGATGACGCGCGACGCCTCGATTCACGCGATGTCGCTCTTCAACGCCTCGCCGCAGGAGCTGGCGAGCATCCACGCGGCGCTCGGCGCGGGCCTGGAGGCCGGGACGCTCCGGCCCTTCGTCGGCCGCGAGCTGCCGCTCGCCGAGGCCGCCCGCGCCCACGAAGAGGTCTTGCGGCCCGGCGCTTACGGCAAGATCGTGCTCGTCCCGTAAGAAGGATTTTAGATTTTTGATTTGCGATTGAAGGGAGAGGCTGTGCTGTCTCCCAATCAAAAATCGCAAATCAAAAATCTAAAATCGTGGAGTAATGACGATGTCGCAGACGGAGAGGGCGGGTTTCGGGGGGCGGGTGCGGGAGGCGACGTGGGCGGACAGAGAGTTTGTCGTCTCGCTGATGCCGCGGCTCGTTGAGTTCGGGCTGCCGGAGTGGCACGACGTGGAGCAGATGACCCGCTTCGACGTGGAGTTCGTCGAGCGTAACCTGCGCGAGCAGACGCCCGGCACGGCCGTCTTCATCGCCGAGGAGGCGGACGGCCGCGCGGTCGGGTTCATCCACCTCATCACGCGCGCCGACTACTACAGGGACGAGGAGTTCGGCCACGTCTCCGACCTCGTCGTCGCGCGCGAGGGCGAGGGGCGCGGCGTCGGCGCGGCCTTGATGGAGGCCGGCGAGGACTGGGCCAGAGCCCGCGGCTACCGCTTCCTCACGCTCCACGTCTACGCCGCCAACGCGCGCGCGCGGGAGGTCTACGAAAAGCTCGGCTACGCCGAAGAGTTCATCAGGTGCACGAAGGTGTTGGGGAGGAGTAGACAGTCAGAAGCCCGACCGTGAGGGAGGGCGTCGTCGGTTACGTCAGCGTCGAGTTATAGCGAATCTCAAACGCCCTCCCTCACGGTCGGGCTTCTGACCCGCCTCCCTCTGTCGTCGCCTTGTCGGTTCGTCGCAACGCGATTGCAACCAAAGGCGGGCGGGGCGCGGCTATCATCCACTCACAAAACGGGCGTTCCTTCTGAGAACGAGTGAAACTTTGGGGCAGGCCACTTCTCAAAGTGGTCAGTGGGGCCAGGCTATGGGGGAGCCTGGCCCCTTCTTTTTAGGGGCTAGAGGCTGGGGGCTAGAGG
>DASZKF010000091.1:0-6764 GCA_035947355.1 Pyrinomonadaceae bacterium
CGACTTGTCTTTTACCCATCACCCATCACCCATCTTCTTTTCAGTTCGTGCCCGCGACGTTGAAGCGCATGCGATAGAGGCCCGAGCGGGCGCAGAGGTAGAGGGTCTTGCGGTCGTCGTCGCCCCAGGCCATGTTGTGGATGTGTTTGGGCGCGATGATCGTGCCGAGGTGCCGGCCCGCCGGGGAGATGACCCAGAGGCCGCCGGGGCCTGCGACGTAGAGGTTGCCTTCCGCGTCCACCTTGATGCCGTCAATCGCGTTCTTCTCGCGGTCGAGCGCCGGCGTCATGTCGAAGAAGACCTCGCCGCGCCCGACCGTCGCGTCCGGGTTGACCTCGTAGCGCATGACGACGACGCGCCGCTCGTCCCAGTTGCCGACGTAGAGGTGTTTCTCGTCGGGCGAGAGCGCGATGCCGTTCGGGCCTTCGAGCTCTTTCGTGAGCAGCCGCAGGCGGCCCTCGCGCAGCGAGTAGACGCCGCTGAAGGGCAGCTCCTTGCGCGGGTCGGCCGAGAACTTCGGCAGGCCGAAGGGCGGGTCGGTGAAGAAGAGCGTGCCGTCCGCGGCGTAGACGAGGTCGTTCGGGCTGTTGAGCCGCCGGCCCTCGAAGCGCTCGGCGAGCACGGTCTCGCCCCCGCCCTCTTCGAGGCGGACGACGCGGCGGTTGCCGTGCTGGTTGATCGTGAGTCTGCCCCGCGGGTCGAGCGCCAGCCCGTTCGAGCCGGGCTGGCCGTACTCCTTGATGTCCGCGCCCGCGTAGCCGCTCGGCTCGCGGAAGACCGTGAGTCCGCCCGGCTCGGCCGCGCCCCCCGGCCGGTACTTGTAGATGCGGTTGCTGTTCGGGTCGCTGAAGAGCAGGTAGCCGCCCTCGCGGCCGACCCACACCGGCCCCTCCGTGAACCTGAAGCCCTCGGCGAGCTTGAAGATTTTCGGGTTCGGCCCCGTGATGCGCTCCATCAAGGGGTCGCGCCGCACGACTTCGACGTTGACCTCGCTCGGCACGAGCGCGAGCGGCACGGCCGCGCCGCCCCTGTAGAAGTCGAGCCGCGCGTGGCGCACCCAGATGAAGTTGGTCGGCGGGTTCGAGAGCGGGCCGTTGATGCCGAAGACGGCGAGCTGTATCTGCTGGCCCGGCCGCACTCCGCGCCCGACGACGAGCCGGTTCGGCGCGTTCCAGCCCGACACGACCGAGCCGCCCGACTGGCCCAGGCTGCGCGCCAACTCGCCGTCCACCCAGACCTCCGCGTAGTCGTCGAGCGCCGTCTCGAAGACGAGCGTCGAGCCGGCCGTCTCGAAGTCGCCGACGCGCTCCGGCACGGTCAGGCGCAGCCGATACCAGTTGAACCAGAGCCGGCCGTGGCCGCGCCGCTCCGAGAGCGCGGCCGGTTCGACCACCTCCCAGCGCGAGTCATCGAAGTCGGCGCGGCCCGCGTGCGGCTCGTAGTCGTAGGTCTTGACGGGCGCGCCGGTCGGCTGGCCGTCGGGGCCGGCGGCCCGGAACTCCGCCTCGACGATGCGCGTGTCGCTGTAGCGCCACTCGCCGCGGACGAGGCGCACGCCCTCCGCGCTCGCGAGGTCGAGGCTCGCGTCGGGGCGCGCGGCCGGGACGCCCACGAGCGCCTGCGCCGCCGCCGAAAGGATCAACACAGGCAGCGCCGCGGCCGCCCCCAGCAAGGAGAAAAGATTTCTTCGACGCATGGCTTTCACTCCATTGGAAGGGTTTTGGGTGCTGGGTTATGGGTGCTGGGAAAAGCAAGCTTACCTTTCACCCAGCACCTAGCACCCAGCACCCAAAACCCTTTCAGCGTACCTTCACCACGTAGTAGAGGAACGGCGCGCGCACCTCTTTGAACCAGTGGGGCGTGCCGCGCGGGACGGTGATGACGTCGCCGCGGCGGAGCTGGCGCGTCTCGCCGCCCTCAATCGAAGCGCCGCGCACCTCGTGCGGCGCGGTCTCGCCGCCGCCGACGACCGCGCCGCCGGTCACGAAGGTCGCCGCGCCGTCGAGGACGTAGATGATGTCGGTGTCGAGCTCGTGCACCTCGGCCATGCCGGGCCGCTCGCGGCGGCTCGCGTGCACCATGTAGTTGCGCCCCTCGCCCTCGCCGACCAGCACCGAGCCGCGCTCGAAGGCGGCCCCGACCGCGCCGCTCTCGAAGAAGCTGACGGCCGCGCCGTTCGCGCCCGCGCCGTTCGCGCCGCTCGCCGCGCCCGCCTGCTTGAAGGCGTTCGCGCCGGCCAGGGCGATCTCCTCGTCCTGCTGCGCGGAGGCCGCGCCCGAGACGCCGACGCCGCCGACGATCTGCCCCTCGAACTCGACGGGCACGCCCCCTTGCAGCGGCGTGAAGTCGGGCAGCGCGACCATCGCCGTGCGCCCGTTCCGGATCACGTCCTCGAAGAAGCGGGTCGGGCGCTTGAACATGACGGCCGTCTTCGCCTTGCCGACCGAGATGTTCGCGCCGGCCGTGAACGTGCCGTCCATGCGTTCGAGCGCGACGAGGTTGCCGCCGTCGTCCACGACCGCGATGACGCCGCCCGGCGCGTTCAGCCTCCTCGCCTCGGCCACCGCCGCCGCGATGACCCTGCGCGCCCCTTCGAGGTTGAGCGCCTTCTTGTTGTTAACCTGCGCCCCGGCGGTCACGGCCGTCGCCGTCAAGACCGCGGCCGCGGCGATTGTCCTCAGCAAAGCTTTCATGGTCCCTCTCTCCTGCGCGCGCGTTGCCGCGCGGCCTGTCACATCAGCGGCGTGACCGTGACGCGGAACAGCTCGGCCGAGCGCGAATAAAAACTCACGCCCTCGGCGCGCCGCACCACGCCGTTCTGGGTCGCGCCGGTGTTCGGGGCCTTCTGGCGCGGGGCCTGGTCGGGGCCGACGCCCGGCTCCTGGTCAACTTCGGTCCCGGCGTCCCAGAGGACGAGCCGCGAGGTCACGTCGCCGCCCAAAGGCTCACCCTTCGCGCCGAACAGCTCGATGGGTTTGTCCGGCGCGTAGAAGAGGTCGTTCGACTGGCCGAACATCGTCACCAGCGTCAGCTTCATGCGCGGCGCCGCGCTGAAGGTGAATTCATATGCCGCGCCCGGCCCGATCGGCCCCGGCCCCGCGGCCCCCGCCGGCGTGTTGAAGACGCCGTGCAGCGCCGCCTCGTGACCGGCCGCCTCCAGGGACTTCAAGAGGGCTTCGGGGTTGCCGTCCTCGGCCTGCGCCTCGACGCCGGCCGAGGCCCTCCGGCCCGCCTTGAAGAGAGCCACGCCCCGCCCGCCGACCGCATAGAGCCCCGGCGAGAGCGCGAACGGCCAGCGGGTGCCGTCCGCCGCCCGCTGCCCCTCGGCGGCGGAGACGTTCTCGACCCGCACCTTGAACTTCACCGCGCGCCCGGCCTTCCTTGCATGACCGTCCGCGCCGGCCGTCACCGCCGTGCCCGCCAGCGCCACGAGCACCGCCAGCACCAGCCACAACTTCCTTCGTCGCATGACTCCGTCTCCTCCAAAGAATTTCTCCGAACCCTCGCGGCCGCGCCGCCCCGACGCCGCGCGCCCGAGAGACGCCCGCGCCCTCACTCACGACGCATTAATCCCAAGCCCCGCGCGGCTTATTCCCCGCGCGTCACGATTCGCTCTGCACTGTTGAGTGTGAGGGGAAGGGAAGCTTTTAACAGTCGGAGGGAATTCAATCGCGCCTGCGTCCCACCGACTCCTGCCACCGCCGGTGCGTCCGCTCGCGGTGGCAGTTCGAGCAGACCACGTCGCACTTCTCGATCTCGCGCAGTATCTCGCGCACTGTCTTCCGGCTGACGGAATTCATCTCGAATGATTTAACCTCGCCGGCCCGGTGGTCGAAGTCCATCACGTAATACGGGTATTGAACGCCGCAGTCCGCGCAGGGGCGCGACTTCGCATCGCGAATCAACTTCCGGTGCCGCAGGTAAGTGCGGGCGTTCCTGTCCAGGTAGGCCCGCTTGTTGCGTTCGTAGTGGCTCCGCGTCAACTTCTTACCACACTCCCGGCAGTACGAGTGGCGCGTGCGGCTCGTGCGGTTTTTGAAGTTAAACTCCGTGACTGGCTTGGCGACACGACACCCCGTACAAGTCTTCTGTCGAAGGCTTAGTTCGTCCACGGCACGGCCTCCCTTTTGGGCAGGCTTCAGACTTGTTAAGTGGTGCGCTCGTAGGTGGGTTTACCAGCGGAAGAAAATTGGGCGGCCGTCGCAGCCGCCCAACCTTGAAGATTCTAAATGCACCCGGGAGGACTCGAACCTCCGGCCTTTTGATTCGTAGTCAAACGCTCTATCCAACTGAGCTACGGGTGCGAACCTCTTCTGTAAGAAAAAGTTTACGGACGGTAAGAGGGCGTGTCAAGCTGGCATAAGGAGTGAAATTGTCAGACTCCTGATTCGTAGTCAGACGACCTTTGCAGTCCCTCGAATCAGCGGGCGTAGTAGCCGGGGCGGGCGCGGGCGATGGTGTCGGCGCGGGAGACTTCGACGTTGATGGCGCGCCAGCTCCCGTCGCGCGGGCGCGCGTTCGAGGACTGGTAGACGATGCTGTAGAGCGTGCGCATGTCGGCGGCCACCTCGGCGTAGAGGCGGCCGATGTCCTCGATGCGGTTGATCTGGTGGAGGCGGCCGCCGGTACGGTTGGCGAGGCTCGTCATGCGGGCGCGCGCCGCCGCGTAGATGGCCGACTGCTGCGGCGTGAGCGGCAGCATCCGGCGCGGGTCGCCCGAGGGCAGCGCCAGCGGGTAGATCGTCACGCCCTGGCGGTCGGCCGCGTCGAGCACCGAGCGCAGCAGCGCGTTCTCGTCCGGCTTGACCGAGGCGACGGCCTCCTCGCTGGTCGCGGCCTGCGCCGTGGCCTGGCCGTCGAGCTTGCGGTTCTCCGTGTCGACGCCGTCCGTGAGGACGACGACGGCCTTGCGCCGCTTGCCCTCCTTGGCGAGCAGCCCGAGCGACTGCCTGAGGGCCGCGTAGAGGTGCGTGTCGCCGCGCCCGCCGGCCCGCTCCGAGATGGCGAAGGCGATCTTGCGGCGGTCGGTCGTGAAGTCGGCGAGCGTCTCGACCTTGTTGTTGAAGGAGACGACGGCGACGCGGTCTTCGGGGCCGAGCGCGTCTACGAAGCGGAGCGCCGACTGCTTGAGCGTCTGGCGGAAGTTGAGCGTCGAGCCGGACATGTCGAGCAGGAGGACGAGGCTGAACGGGGCCGCAGCCGGCTCGAAGCTGACGATCTGCTGGCGCACGCCGTCCTCGTAGACGGTGAAGTCGTTGCGCGACAGGTCGGTCACGGCCGAGCCGCGGCGGTCGGCGACGCCGACGTTGAGGATCACGAGGTTCGTGTCCACGCGCACCGTCTCGTCTTCGTCCTGCGGCGGCGGCTGTTGCTGCTGCTGCGCGCGCGCGCGCCCCGCGCCCGCGAGGCAGAGGGCGACGAGCAGGGCGAGGCGTACGAAGGCTCGTAAATTGTCCGGGAGAATGCTCGAAGGAATCATCACTCAATCAATCCGGCGCGCTTTAGTATGCCGAAGCGCGCAGCGCCCGCGCAAGCGCCGCAAATAAAGAAAGCGCGGCGGCCGCAGCCGAACGCCCGGCCGCCGGCCGGACTGTTTGGGTGCGCCGCGCGCGCGCGAAGTTGCTTCGGCGGGAGGCCGGGGGGGTTGGGGCCGGAGGCTTGTTAAAGACGGACTGTTTTTAACTAGCCTCCGGCCACGAGACTCTAGCCCCTCGCCTTGAGGCGTCGGCGCGGGGCGGGGGCTTCGGCCGGAGGTTCCGGCGCGGGGACGGGCGCGGGGAAGGGGACGGGCGCGGGCGCGCCGGAGGGCGAGCGGCGGGTGCGGCGCGCCTCCGTGCGCTCGGCCTCGACGGCCGCGGCGCGCTTGGCCTTCTCGATGCGCTTGCGCGGGACGAGCTGGTAGCGCAGCTCCATCTCCTGCGCGACGCGGTAGATGTGCTTAGCCTTCTGCCCGCGCTCGGCGCGCCGCAAGACCTCCTGAGTTTCGAGCAGCTCCGCGCGGTCTTCCTTGTCAATCCAGATATAAAGGGACTCGGCCATCTCTCTTAGAACCTCCAGGCGTATCAGCTTGCGCAACTCTTCGGGCCGCGCGACGGCGGCCGGCGTCTCCGCGGCGACGGGCTTGGGGCGCGCCTCCTGCTCGCGGCGCGCGTCGTAATAGTCCGCGACGAGCGCGTCCACGTCCGCGCGGTGCCCGTCGTAGTAGAGCGCGAAGTCGTGGCAGCGCGTGCGGTAGACGCAGCTCACCGCGCACACCAGGGCGTCTTTGAAGTGCGTGTAGCGGTTGCAGTAGAGCTTCAGACGCATCTTTGCACGCGGCCCGCCCCGGGGCGACGAACGCCGCCGCGGGACTTCTTCGGGGGCGGCAGACACTATATCACCTGTGTCCCGCACGTGCAACGAGAGCTTGCGCGTGAAACAAGGCGGCGGCTGCGTCCGGCCCGCCCCGCGGCGGCTGACCGTTCCCTCGCGTCGGGGCGGCGCGTATAATGCGCGCACCCACCGGCGGACGAACCTACCCGTTCTCTCCGATCAAAAGGAACTCGTCGGAGCAGCTTCGTCGGGCGGCGCACGCCCGGAGGGGAGGGGCCGTGTACAGACCGAACTTCTGCGCCGAGTGCGGCGAGCGCGTGGTGCGCGCGCGCTGGCGGTTGTGGACGAGCCGGCGCTTCTGCGCGCCGTGCGCGAGGCGTCTGCGGCGGCGGCGCCTGGCCGCGCCGCTCGCGCTCTCGGCGTCACTCGCCGGCGGGGGCTTCCTGCTCGGC
>DASZKF010000092.1:0-4128 GCA_035947355.1 Pyrinomonadaceae bacterium
AAACGCAAACCGCTCTCATCTACAGCGAGTCGAGCGTCCGCATCACCAGCCCGGTGTCTGACAGGGCGGGGAGCAGGGCGTCGGGCGAGTGCGGGGCGAGGGTGGCGAGGCTGTTCATGCGGCCGGTGCCGACGCCGACGGCGCGCGCGCCGAAGTGGCGTGCGCAGGCGATGTCGTTGGGCGTGTCGCCGATGACGATGAACTGCGCGGGCTGGAGGTCGAGGCCGGTGCGGCGCCGGATACGCTCCTGCGCGAGGCGCGGCAGGTCGCGGCGGTCGTGCGAGTCGTCGCCGAACGCGCCCGGCAGCCGGAAGAAACCTTCCAGCCCGACGAGGCGCATCTTCAGGCGCGCGGCCGGCTCGATGTTGCCCGTCAGCAGCGCCGAGCGGTAGCGCGGGTTTCGGTCGGCGGCTTCGAGCGCCGCGCGCACGCCGGGCAGCAGCTCGAAGAGCGGCCCGCGGCTCGGGTCGGACGTGACACGCTCCAGCTCGGCGAGGTAGCGCGCCTTCAGCTCCGCGACGCGCCCCCGAATCTGCTCCGGCGTGAAGCCCTCGTCGGCAAGCGCCTCGGCCACGATCTGCAAGTCGGTCATCCCCGACACGCGCATCTCGCGCAGCCGCCCCGCCGTCCCGAACACGCTCTCCAGGACGGGTACCGTGTACTCCTTGAACGCCTCGGCCCGCACCGAGCGGATCAGCGTCCCGTCAATGTCCCACAGGAGGATGCGTAAGTCTTTGGACATAAAAGAAAGTGGACGGTAGAAGAGAGTCAGAAGCCCGACCGTCAGGGAGGGCGTTGACGTTAATGCCAGCGCCGACGCCCTCCCTCACGGTCGGGCTTCTGACTCGTCCAGCGTCAGTGGTCGTACTGACTCCTTAGTCGGTCGAGTTCGTCCTTCGGGAGCCAGCGCCCGCGGACGGCGACGCCGGCGATGCGCGAGGCGTTGGCAACGTCCTTGAGCGGGTCGGCTTCGAGCAGCAGGAGGTCGGCGCGCGCGCCCGCTTCGATTGTGCCGAACGAATCCGCGCCGCGCACGTGTCGCCGGATGAAGCGACCGGCGTTGACGGTCGCGGCCGCGAGCGCCGCGCGCGGGGTCAGGCCCGCCTTGACTAACTCCAGCAGCTCAGTGTGCGCAGACTTGCCGGGGAACATCCCCGCCGCGCTCGCGTCCGTGCCGACGAGCAGCGGCACGCCGCCCGCTTCGAGGGCGCGGACGAGCCCCTGCAGGAAAGGGTACTTGGCCCGCTCGCGCAGAGAGAACTGCTCGAGGTCGCGCCGACGCGTAGGGTTCTGCTCGCGCCACATCTCGGCCACCCCCGGCGAGAGGTAGGCGAACTCCGGGTCGGCGAAGACGCCTTCGAGGTCTTCGAGCTGCCTGAGCAGCATCGCCGAGAAAGAAAGGTTCGCGGTCACGGCCGCCCCGCTCTCCCTGACCATCCGCACCACTTCGGGAATCCGCGAGCGGTCGGGGCGGGGCGGCAGCCCCTGCTTCAGAAGGCTCTCCGTGTCGCCGTAGAAGTACGTGAAGAAGAACTCCTCGGCGTGCGCGATCATGTCTTGGCGCGCGGCGAGCGCGGCCTGGAGCGCGCGGGGCCGCCCGACTCGGCGCGGGACGTGGCCGAGCACGGCCAGGCCGAGCCGGTGCGCCTCCTCGGCCGCCGCCCGGTGCTCTTCAGGCCCGAGGTTGTTGTAGACCTTTATGAAGTCAACGCCGGCGCGGTGCTGCTCGGCCACGGCGCGGCGCGCCTCTGCGGGCGTGGTGACGACGGTGCTGACGTTCGGAAAGATCGGCGGGCTCCCGTCCAACATCTTCCCCGTCGCGTAAAGGTTCGGGCCGAGCACCTCGCCGGACGCGATCTGCCGGCGCAGCGCGAGCACGTCGCGGACGTTGCCCGATGGCCCGCTCATCTGCACCACCGTCGTCACGCCGTAAGAGAGGTACGAGAGCAGCTCGCTCGGGTCGCGCAGGTGGACGTGGAAGTCCACGAGGCCGGGCAGGAGGTACCTGCCCCTGCCTTCAACGCGGAGCGCCCCGGCCGGCGGGCGGACGGAGCGCGCCGGCCCGATACGCTCGATGCGCCCCCGGCGGACGATGACGGTTCGGTTCCTGAGCACGCCGCCGCCCGTCATCGGAATGACGTTCACGCCGACGAAGGCGAGAGGCCGCCCTTCGGCCTCCGGCGCCGCGGCGCGCGGCGCCGGAGGGGTGCTCGTGACGAGAAGGGAGAGAAGAAGGGCGGCCGTCTGAAGGCGTAAACGCATGGCGAGTCCGAAGGGCCTGCTGCCGGAGAAGGGGCGGCGCGTCAGGGCATACAGAGCGCCTACTCGATGACGACGAGTACGTCGCCGGCGTTGACGGTCGCGCCGGCGCGGGCGCGCAGCTCGACGACGGCGCCGGCCTTCGGCGACTTCATCTCGTTCTGCATCTTCATCGCCTCGACGACGACGACCGGCTGGCCGGCCTCGACCTCCTGGCCCGGCTCGACCATCACGCGGACGACGCGGCCCGGCATCTGCGCCACGATCTGCGCGCGCCCCGCGTCGTGCGCGGCCGCCGAGCGCGCGCCCCGCAGGCGCTTCGGGTCGGAGAGCGCGACCTCGTAGGCGCGCCCGCCGACGTGCACCTCGATCGTGCCCGCCGCGCCCGCGGCCGCGGCCCGGCACTCGTAGACGCGCCCCTCGTGCAGCAGAAGGAACTCGCCCTCGCCGAAGGCGTGCGCCTCCAACTCGTAGCGCCGCCCGCCGACCTCCGCCGACACCCGCGCGCCCTCGCGCCGCACGTCGGCCGTCAACTCCTCGCCTTCGATCTCAGCCCTCAGTTTCATATAGTTTCGAGTTTCGAGTTTCGAGTTTCGAGTTTCGAGTTAAAAGCCGAGTCGCCGCGGCGGCACCTTGTCTTTTAACTCAAAACTCGAAACTCGAAACTCGAAACTGTTTTAGAGTCTTGACCCGTGGAGCGCGGCGCGGCCGGCCGTCTTCCAGCGGCTCGCGGGCGCTTGCGTCGGTGGCGGCGGCTGCGCGCCGTCCGTCTGCTGCTGGTAGGCGAGCGCGGCGGCGATGACGGCCACGTCGCGGGCGCGCCGCTCGTCCTCGTCGGGCGCGGCCGCCCGCTCCTCCTCCGAACGTCGCGCGCGCCGCTCGTTGAAGCGCGAGATGAAGCCGGTGTCGAGCCGGCCCGACACGAACTCCTCGTCGCGCATCACCTCGCGGAAGAAGGGGAGCGTCGTCTTGATGCCGCCGAGATGGTAGTCGCCGAGCGCGCGCCGCATCCGCTCGACGGCCTCCCGGCGGGTGCGGCCCCAGGCGGCCAGCTTGGCGATGAGCGGGTCGTAGTAGATCGAGACCTCGCCGCCCGCGTAGCTGCCGCCGTCGTAGCGCACGAACGGCCCGCCGGGGCCGCGCAGGACCGTGATGCGGCCCGGCGAAGGCATGAAGTCCTGCTCCGGGTCTTCGGCGTAGACGCGGCACTCGATGGCGTGGCCCGACCAGCGCACGTCCGCCTGCGTGAAAGACAGGGGCTCGCCGGCCGCGACCCGGATCTGCTCGCGTACGAGGTCGAAGCCCGTCACCATCTCCGTCACCGGGTGCTCGACTTGCAGCCGCGTGTTCATCTCCAGGAAGTAGAAGTCGCGCGTCACGTCCGAGACGAGGAACTCGACCGTGCCCGCGCCGACGTAGCCGGCCGAGCGCGCTATCCCGACCGCGGCCGCGCCCATCCGTTCGCGCAGGCCCGGCTCGTCAATCGGCGACGGGCACTCCTCGATGACCTTCTGGTGGCGGCGCTGTATCGAGCACTCGCGCTCGCCGAGGTGGGTGAAGTTGCCGTGCGCGTCGGAGAAGATTTGAATCTCGATGTGGCGCGGCCGCTCGACGGCCTTCTCCAGGTAGACGGACGGGTCGCCGAAGGCCGCGGCCGCCTCGGACCGCGCCGTCTCGAAGGCCGAGCCGAGTTCGGCCTCCGAGGCGACGAGGCGCATCCCCTTGCCTCCGCCGCCCGCGGTCGCCTTGAGCATCACGGGGTAGCCGAGGCGCGCGGCCACCTCGCGCGCCTCGGCGAGCGAGCGGAGCGGCTCGGTCGTGCCGGGGACGACGGGCGCGCCGGCGGCGATGGCGGCGCGGCGCGCGCCG
>DASZKF010000093.1:0-1588 GCA_035947355.1 Pyrinomonadaceae bacterium
AGGTTGAATCTGTCCAACCTCAGCGGGCGGGGACAAGCCCTGCCCCGACAGGATTATCTGCTTGCTCGACTCAACTGAAAGTCACTCCGGGGTGGGGCGCACGCCGGGGCTCTCCGTCATCATCCCGACGCTTAACGAAGCGCGCGCTCTCGGAGAAACACTCGCCGCCGTCGCGGCCTTGCCGTGCGACCTCGAAGTGATCGTCGTTGACGGCGGGAGCGTTGACGGCACGGCGGAACTCGTCCGCGGGCGCGGCGTCCGGCTCATCACTTCGGGGCGCGGCCGCGGCCTCCAGATGGACGCCGGGGCGCGGGCGGCGCGGGGCGTCGCGCTGTGGTTCCTGCACGCGGACACGAGGCCCGCGCCCGAGTGCGCCGCGCGAATCGCCGAGGCGCTCGAAGACCCCGGAGTCGTTGCCGGCAACTTCGGCGTGAGTTTCGACGGCGGCAGCCGGGGCGCGCGCCTCCTGACGTGGCTCTACCCGCGACTCAGAAGGCTCGGGCTCTGCTACGGCGACTCGGCCATCTTCGTGCGGCGCGAGGCTTACGAGGAGGCCGGCGGCTTCGCGTCGTTCCCCATCTTCGAAGACCTCGACCTGGTGCGTCGCCTGCGAAGGCGCGGGCGCGTGGTGCACCTGCCGGCGGTCGTCACGACCTCCTCGCGCCGCTTCGAGGGGCGGAGTTTCGCCGTCACGTTCGCGAGGTGGGCGTTCCTGCAGGCGCTCTACTGGGCGGGCGTGCACCCGCGCACGCTCGGCCGGATGTACGCGCCCGTCCGCGAAGGGCGACAGAGGCGCGGCGAGGGCCGTGCGCCGCAATCAGGTTAGCGCTGAGAGCAGCGAGTCGTGTTCGAGCAGCCACCTGTGTGTCGCCGGAGCGCGGCCGCGCGCTTCTGCGTCGTTGAAGATTTCGTCGCGTAGGCGCGAGAGGTCAGAGAAGGTGTCCACGTCGTACCAGGTCGGCAGTTCGAGCACGCGCAGGCCGAGGCGCGAGGCGTTGTCGGCCGTCTGCCGCAGGGCCTGGGGCGTGCTCCAGGAGACGTTTTGGAAGAGGCCGGGGGCGGGGCGTCGCAGCCCCGCGAGGTAGTAGCCTCCGTCCTCGGTCGGGCCGAGGGCGACGTCCGCCTCCCCCGCGGCGAGCGAGGCGGCGGCGCGGCCGACGTAAGCGGCGGGCAGTGTCGGGCTGTCCGTGCCGGCCAAGAGGACGGGGCCGAACCCGAGCGCGAAGGCTCGCGCGGCGGCCGCTTCGAGGCGCTCGCCCAAATCCGCGCCCCGCTGTTCGAGCCAGACGACCCCTCCGGGCGGCAAAAGCCCTCCGAGCGCGGCGCGGGCCTCGGGCGGGTCGTAGGCCACGATCAGTTCGGGCACGACGCGGCGCAGCCCCGCCGCCGCGTCCCGCGCGAAGCAGGCCGCGAGCGCCGCCGCCTGCCCGCCCGACAGCGGCGGCACCAGCCGCGTCTTAACCGCCCCGGCGCGCGGGGCCTTGACCATCAGGATGCAGGCGGGGCGCGACATCAAACCAAAACAGTTTCGAGTTTCGGGTTTCGGGTTTCGAGTTCGCTCAGCGTGAGTTGAAATGTTCAGCGTGCG
>DASZKF010000094.1:0-7718 GCA_035947355.1 Pyrinomonadaceae bacterium
CTTTTAATCCGCAATCCGCAATCCGCAATCGAACGGGCGCGTGAGTTACGGCTTGGCCGGGTTGCTGCCGGCCGGCGGCGGGGTCGTGGCCGGGGCCGTCGGCTGGGTGGTGGCGGGCCGGGTCGGGTCGCTGCCCGAGGCAGGCGGGCCTGGTCGCGTCGGCTGGGCGGTCACGCCGGGCTGGCCGCTGGTCTTCGTGACGGGCAGGGGCCGGACGTCTCTGGCCGGGGCGGTGCGCTCGACGGGCTGCGCCTTGTAGTTGTCGGGCAGCACGCCGTTGTTGTGCAGCACGGCCTCGATGATGTCGCCGCCCTTGTCGTCGGTGCTGATGATGACGCCGTTCTTGTCAACGGTCTTCGGCACGACGCCGGTGAGTTCGCGGATGATGCCGCCGAAGAAGCCCGGCCCCTGCGGCTCCTCGTAGCTGACCCTCGTCGGGTCGGGGTCGGGGGCCTGCGCGCCCATCGCCGCCAACTGCTCCTTGGCCTTCTCGGCGTACTCGCTGTTCGGGTGGTTGCGGACGAGGCGCTGGAAGTACTTGATGGCCTCGTCAGGCTCCTCCTCCTGGACGTAGGTGTCGCCGAGGCGGTAGAGCACTTCGGCCATGCGCGAGAAGTCCGGGTACTTCTCGGCGATCTCGCGGTAGCGCGATTGCGCGCCCTTGACGTTAGTGGCCGCGCCGCGCTGGTACTTCTCGTAGTAGTGGTTGCCGACGAGCAGGTTGTGCATGCCGAGGTTCTCCTGCACCTCGCGCAGCTTGATCTCGGCCTCGGGCCGCAAGCTCGACTTCGGGAACTGCTGGAAGAAAGCCTTGAGCCGCTGCTCGGCCTTGCGCGCCGGCCCCATCTCGCGGTCGGGCAGGCCCATCCGGCGCATCTCGACCTCGGCCATCTTGAGCATCACGTCGTCGGCGAGCGGGTGGGTCGGGAAGAAGGTGAACCAATCTTGATAGTGCTGCGCGCCCTGGATGAGCGCGCTCGTCGTGCCTTCGAGGTAGAAGGTGTCGGCGATGGCGAGCTTCGAGAGCGGGAGGAAGGGCGAGTCCGGGTAGGTGTTGATGATGACGCCGAACAGCGCGCGGGCCGTCTCGTAGTTGTCGTCGCGCGCCTCTTTGGTCGCCTCCTCGAAGAGGACGCGGTCGCGGCCCGGCGCGACGGTTCCGACCAGCTCGTCGTACTTGTCGCCGCCGCCGCGGCCGAGGAGGCGGCTGAAGAAGCCGCCCTTCTTCTTCTTCTTCACGTCGGCCACGTCGGCCGCGGTGGCGGTCGTGGCGCGCCGGTCGGAGGCCGTCTCGCGCATCGCCACCTGGACGCGGGCGTCAATGTCGGCGACCGAGGTCTCGAGCCGGTCGAGGATGGAGGTGTCGTAGCGGTCGGCGCGCTCCTGCTTGCCGCGCACGTCGTTGACCTCAGAGAGGACGGAGCTGACCTCCTTCTCCAGCCCGCCGAGGCGTACGCGCGGGTCGTCGGCCGCGGGCGCCTCCTTCCCCTTCTCACCCTTGTCGCGGGAGTTGAGGCCCGCCAGCGCGCTCGTGAGCGTCCGGCGCATCGTCTCCAGCCGCGAGCGCATGACCTCGATGCGCTGGGCCGCGGAGAGCTGCGACTGCTGCGTCGCCTGCCCGAGGGCGGGCGGCGCCGGCACCAGCCCCAGCGACATCACCGCGCACAGAATAACCGGCACGACCTTCCGAACACGCATTAGGAAACCTCCGAAAGCAGTAGACAGTAGTCAGTAGTCAGTAGTCAGTAGAAAGACTTCCCTTAGCGAGTCGTCAGGGTGTCAGCGTCAGCGGCCTTGATGCGGAGCCTACTGACTACTGACTACTCTCTTAAACCAGTTGGGCCGCCGCGGCGAGAAGCTCGCGGACGGCGCGGGCCGGGTCGGCGTGCCCGAAGACGGCCGTCCCGGCGACCATGATCTCGGCCCCGGCGGCGGCCGCCGGCCCGATAGTTTCGGGGCCGATGCCGCCGTCAATCTCGATGCGCACGGCGAGGCCGCGCTCGTCTATCAGACGCCGCAGGCGGCGCACCTTCTCCACGGTTGTCGGGATGAACTCTTGCCCGCCGAAGCCGGGGTTGACGGACATGACCAGTACATAATCGGCGAATTGCAGCGCCTCGTCCAGCGCGGCGAGGGGGGTCGCCGGGTTGATGACCGCCCCGGCCCGAGCCCCGGCCCGCCTGATCGCCGTCAGAGTCCGGTGGATGTGCGGGTCGGCCTCGACGTGTACGGAAACCATCTGCGCGCCGGCCTCGACGAACTGCTCGGCGTAACGCCCCGGCTCGGAAATCATTAGATGCGCGTCGAGGGGCAAACGGGTTGCGCGAGCGAGCGAACGAACCACGGGAATTCCGACCGTCAGGTTGGGCACGAAATGCCCGTCCATCACGTCCACGTGGATGAGCGAGGCCCCGCCGCGCTCGGCGGCCTCGATCTGCTCGCCGAGGCGCGCGAAATCGGCTGAGAGGATGGAGGGCGCGATCTCTACCATGCGGTTTCGGGCTCCGGGCCGGGCGGCGCGGCCTCAGTTATTGGGCCGTCGGTTGGCGTTCGTGGCGGTCGGGCGGGCCGCGTTGGCGTTGCGTGAGCCGCCGGAGTTGGCGTTGCGCGTGTTGGCGTTCCGGGTGTTCGCGTTGCGGTTGACGGGGGTGTTCGCGTCCCCGCCGTTACGGTTGGCGGGCGGGGCGTTCCGATTCAGGTTGACGCCGGTGTTCGCGGAGGCGTTGGCGTTCGTGTTGGCGGCCGCGTTCGCGTTGGCGTTGCGGTTGGCGGCGCGGCGGCGCTCGCGGTTGGCGTTGGCGTTCGCGTTCACGTTCTCGGTGCGGGTGCCAGTCTTCTCCTCCTCGCGCCGCTCCTCGGCCACCTCCTCGTCGGGCGGCCGCTCGCCCTCCCTCGGCGCGCGGCTGACGACGACGGCCACGGTCTGCCCCGCCTTGATGACCTCGCCGGCGCGCGGCGACTGGTCGAGGATGACGCCGGGCGCGACCCCCGGCTTGAAGCGCGCGGCGCGCTCGCGGATGTCGAGGCCGGCCTTCCCTAGCGTCGCCTCGCCGTCGAGGTAAGACTGGTTGACCACGTCGGGCACGGTGATTTCGGGGCTGCGCAGGGAGAGGTAGACGCTCAAAAGCAGCCCGGCGGCGAAGACGACGGCGACCAGCGCCAAAATCCCGAGTTTACCGAAGGCCGACAGAATCCTGGGCAAAGCCGCTGCTCCCCTTGCCTGCTGCGGCCCGCCCTGTGGATTAGCGCGCCGCGCCGCGGGCCGACCAAGTCGCGCAGTCTAACACCCGGCCGGAGTGACCCGCAAGCAAACGGGTTAGCGAAGGAAATGATGAATGCGGAATGCGGAATGATGAATTAGACCGGGCCGGCCTCGTCACATTCATCATTCATCATTCCGCATTCATCATTTCTTTTCGAGGGCGGCGACGAAGAAGCCGTCCACGTCGTCGCGGTGGGGCCAGGTGCGGGCGGCGCCGGAGGGGAGAAGGAGGCTTGAGGGCGCGGGCGACGCCGCGACTTGGCGGAAGTCTTCGCGCGCGCGGAGGAAGTCTGCGACGACCTCCTCGTTCTCTTCCCTCTCGACCGAGCAGGTCGAGTAGACGAGGCGGCCGCCGGGGCGCAGGACGCGCGCGGCCTCGCCGAGAATCCTCCGCTGGAGCGCGGAGAGTTCGGCGATGTCTGCGGGCGCGGCGCGCCAGCGGATTTCGGGGTTGTGGCGGAGCGTGCCCGTGCCTGTGCAGGGCGCGTCAACGAGGACGCGGTCGAACGTCGCGTCCGCAAAGGGCAGGGTGCGAGCGGCGTCGAGCACGGCCAGGCTGACGCCCTGCGAGCCCTGCCGCGCGGCCGATTCTCTGACGACCCGGAGGCGGTGCGCGTGGAGGTCGCCCGCAAGGACGCGCGCGCGGTCGAGGGCCAGCGCCGTGATCTGCGTCGCCTTGCTGCCGGGCGCGGCGCAGGCGTCGAGGACGCGCTCGCCGGGCCTCGGGCCGAGGACGTGCGCGACGAGCTGCGAAGCCTCGTCCTGCATGTAGACCGCGCCGGCCTCCGCCGCCTCGCGCAGCGCCGAGGCGGCCGCGCCGCCCGCGACCCGCCACGCGTCGGGCGCGACGCGCGAAGGCTCGACGGCGACGCCCGCCGCGCGCAGGCGTTCGACGACCGTCTCGCTTTCGGCGCGCAGGGGGTTGACGCGGAAGGCGGCGGGCGCGTTCGTGTTGTTGGCGAGGGCGAAGGCGCGCGCCTCCTCCATCCCGAAGGCGTCGGCCCAGCGCCCGATGAGCCAGGCCGGGTGCGAGGTCTCGACCGACACGCGTTCGAGCGGGTCTCGGACGCCGGCCGCGGGGTCGAACTCCTTCTCGCGTACGGCGCGGCGCAGCACGGCGTTGACGAAGGGGGCGGCCGAGCGGAGCCGCGCGGCGTGGACGAGGTTGACCGACTCGTTGACGGCGGCCCGCGCCGGGATGCGCGAAAGGAATCGCAACTGGTAGAGGCCGAGGCGCAGCGCGCGCCGCACGGGCGGGTCGAGCTTCGCTGCTTCGCGCCCCGCGAAATGCTCCGCCGCGCGGTCGAGCCACAACTGCCGGCGCAGCACGCCGAGCACCAGCTCGTAACAGAGAGCGCGGTCTTCGGCCGAAAGCTCTACCGCGGCCAACAGCGGCGCGGCGAACGCGCCCTCCTCCTCGACCCGCCGCAGGACTTCAAATGCCGACGCCCGCGCCGGCGAGATGACGCCTCCGCCGCCCCGCCCTCCCTTCCCCTCCCGACGCTTGATGACGCGCACGCGCCCGCTCATTTCAGTGTGCAAAGTCCCTTGTTTCGACGGAGACGAATGATGAATGCGGAATGATGAATTAAATCATCCGGGCCCCGTCACATTCATCATTCCGCATTCATCATTTACCGAGACGCGCGCCCGCCGCGACGCGCGTCCCGTTGATGAAGTCGCGCGCGCTCATGCGCTGCTTGCCTTCGAGCTGCACTTCGGCGAGGCGGAGCGCCGTCGCGCCGCCGCAGGCCACGGCGAGCGCGTCGCCGCGCGCCGAGATGATTTCGCCCGGCGCGGCGCCCGCCGGGGCCGCGTTGTCCGAAGGCTCCGCGCTCCAAACGACGAGCCGCCGGCCCATGTAGGAGGTGTAGGCGTTGGGCCACGGCTGGAAGCCCCGGACGCGGCGGTCTATCTCGACGGCCGCGAGCGTCCAGTCAATCAACCCGTCTTCGCGCTTGAGGATGGGCGCGTGGGTGGCCGCGGCGTCGTCCTGCGGGCGCGGCTCGATGTCGTCGAGGCGCGCGAGCGTTTCGGCCAGCAAGTCCGCCCCGAGGTGCGAGAGGCGTTCGAGGAGCTGCGGCGCGGTCTCCCTCTCCCCGACCGGGGTCTCGCGCTGGAGGAGGACCGCTCCGGTGTCGAGGCCCTCGTCAATGAGCATGGTGGTCACGCCCGACACCCGCTCGCCGCGGACGACGGCCCAGTTGACGGGCGCGGCCCCGCGGTACTTCGGCAGCAGAGAGAAGTGTACGTTGAGGCAGCCGCGGCGCGGCGCACGCAGGAACGGCGCCGGCAGGATGCGTCCGTAGGCGACGACTACCGCCGCCTCGGCCCCGTGCGAGCGGAAGAGTTCGAGCGCCTCCGGCGTCTTAATCTTCGCCGGCTGATAGACGGCCAGCCCCCCCGCGAGCGCGAACTCCTTGACCGGCGAGGCCCTCAAGTGTTTGCCCCGCCCCGCCGGCCTGTCCGGCTGCGTCCACACGGCCACGACCTCGTGCCCCGCCTCGACGCACCGCCGCAGCGTCGGCACCGCCGACTCGGGCGTGCCCATGAAGATGAGGCGCATAAATGCATAATGATGAATGCGGAATGATGAATGTGAAGCGGCTTGAGTGATAACGGCCGGCTTCCGCGATATTCATCATTCATCATTCCGCATTCATCATTTCTTAGATCGCCCCGCGCCGCTCCTTGTTCGTGTAGCCGGGGCGGATTTTCTCGGAGACGACTTTGGCCTGGAGGAAGAGGCCGAGGTAGTCGCGGCCGCCGGCTTTGGAGTCGGTGCCGGACATGTTGAAGCCGCCGAAGGGGTGGACGCCGACGAGTGCGCCCGTGCACTTGCGGTTGAGGTAGAGGTTGCCGACGTGGAACTCGCGCCGCGCGCGTTCGAGCTTCTCGGGGTCGTTCGAGTAGACGGCGCCGGTCAGGCCGTACTCGGTGTCGTTGGCGATGCGGAGCGCCTCGTCGAAATCCGCCGCCTTGATGCAGGCCAGGACGGGGCCGAAGATTTCCTCCTGCTCGACGCGCGCGCCGGGCTTCACATCCGCGATGACGGTCGGCTCGATGAAGAAGCCCTGCTCGCCGTCCGAGCCCCCGCCGGCGACGAGGCGGCCGCCGTCCTCCTGCCCCCACTCGATGTACTGGTTGATGGTCTTGAAAGCCTTCTGGTTGACGACGGCGCTCATCGTTACCGTCGGGTCTACGGGGTCGCCGACCTTAATCTTTGACGCGCCCTCGACGATCTTCCCGACCACCGAGTCGTAAACGTCCTGGTGGATGATGGCGCGCGAGCAGGCCGAGCACTTCTGCCCCTGGAAGCCGAAGGCCGAGGTGACGACGCCGGCCGCCGCCTCGTCCACGTCCACGTCCGCGTCCACGATGATGGCGTCCTTGCCGCCCATCTCGGCGACGACGCGCTTGATCCAGATTTGACCCTCCTGCGCCTTGGCCGCGCGCTCGTTGATGCGCAGGCCGACCTCCTTCGACCCCGTGAAGGCGACGTAGCGCGTCAGCGGGTGGTCAACGATCACGTCGCCGACCTCCGCCCCGGCGCCGACCATGAAGTTGACGACGCCGGCCGGCATCCCGGCCTCTTCGAGCAACTCGAAGAACTTGTAGGCGATGGTCGGCGCGTCGGAAGAGGGCTTGAGGACGACGGTGTTGCCGGTGACGACCGAGGCGACGGTCATGCCGGCCATGATGGCGAGCGGGAAGTTCCAGGGCGGGATGACGACGCCGACGCCGAGCGGGATGTATTCGAGCCGGTTGTCCTCGCCCTCGATGCGCGTCAAGGGCTGCGGCCCGGCGTAGCGCAGCATCTCGCGCGCGTAGAACTCGCAGAAGTCTATGGCCTCGGCCGTGTCGCCGTCGGCCTCCGGCCACGTCTTCGCGACCTCGTGGATCATCCAGGCGGAGAAGTAGTGGCGGCGCTCGCGCAGCAGCGAGGCGACGCGGAAGAGGAGGTCGGCGCGCTGCTGCGGGAGCGTGCGCGACCAGGTGCGGAAAGTCTCGTGAGCCCTTTCGACGGCGGCGCGGGCCAGAGCGGCGTCGGCCTTGTGGAAGCGGCCGACGACCTCGGTCTTGCGCGCGGGGTTGTAGCTCTCGTGGAGGTTGCCCGTCGTGACGCGCTCGCCGCCGATGACGAGCGGGTACTCGCGCCCCAGCTCCGACCTCACCCTCTCCAGCGCCTCGCGCATCGCGCGCGCGTTCTCTTCCTTGCCGAAATCGGTGAACTGCTCGTTGCGGAATTCGTCGTGCTGCATCTGCTGCATAAGCTGCTCCTTAAAGAAGTGATGAATGCCGTGTGCGAGGCGGAAGACGGAACTCGGCCTTCCCGTTTGAACCCTTCGCGCTCCCTTTCGAACTTTGCGTTTCCCTCATGCTAACACACCGGATGGGAAATCCCCGAAGGGGACGGAGACTATAGCCGTGGCCGAGGAATCAAGCCCTGAAAGGG
>DASZKF010000095.1:0-3404 GCA_035947355.1 Pyrinomonadaceae bacterium
CGGGCCTCGGCGGGGGCGCGGCCTCGTGCGCGGGGCGGGCCTCGGCGGGCGCGTGGCGGCGCGCGGCCAGGAGCTCGACGGCCATGCCGGCGACGCGCACCAGAGTCTCTAAGGCTTCGAGGTTGACGGCCTCGGCGTCGAGGCCCGCGCTGTCGGCGTAGAGCACGGCGACGGCCTTGTCGCGCGCCACGAGCGGGACGGCGACGAGGCGCTGCGGCGGCTCCTCGCCGAAGCGGCCGTAGACGGTGTGATCCTCGGCGTGCGAGCCGGGGCCGCCGGCCCACGTCGTGCGCTCGCGCCGCGTGGCCGAGCAGCGTGTCGGACGAGACGGGCAGGGAGATTTCGCGCACCGCGTCGTCGCCGACCGTGCCTTCGAGGCCGCGGGCGCGCCAGCCCGTCGCCCGCTCGCCCTTGACGACGAAGAAGGCGACGCGCGGCGCAAACGCGGCGGCGCGGTTGACGAGCACGTTGAGGATGTCGGCCTGCGTGTGCTGCGCCTCGATCTCTTCGACGGCCGCCTTGACGAGCGCCATGTCGGAGGCGGCGCGGGCGCGGGCGGACTCGGCGGCCGCCGTCTCGATGCCCTGGTTGCGCGCGTGGCGCAGGTGGTCGGAGACCATCACGGCGATGGAGTCGTCCGAATCGCCGCGGTCGTCCATGCGTTCGAGCAGGCGCGTGAAGGCCTCGTTGAACTGGCTCTGGAGGCGCGCGACCTCCTCCTGCAATGCGCTCAGGCGGCCCGCGACGTAGCTCTCGATGTCGGCGCGCAAGCTCTTTTCCAAGTCTCCGCTGGGCACGGCTGGGTTGTCCTCCGTCGGCGTGTGTTCGGGTGCTCCGGGTGAAGCTTCAAGCAGACCGGCTCGGTCGAGGGGGGGCCTCGTGTCCGGCAAGCTCTCCGGTCAGGTTTGCGAGTCGCTGGCGGCGCGCGCCGTGGCGGCGGGCATCAGCTAGTCGGGATTATGGACGCCGCGCACGAACAGTGTCAAGAGACCCCTCCCGCGGCGGGTTGGTTCCATGAGGGCGTTTGACTCGGCCCGCCCGCGCGCGCTATAACGACGCCTCAGACTCTCCCTTCGGCAGTCCGTTTGTGCGCCGCCGCACACACGCGGCGGCGCGTGCCTCAAAGCGCTTCCAGCGCCGCGGAGACAGCGACCCGACGACGATGTCCGCCAGCATACTTATCGCCGACGACTACGACGACAACCGCGAGCTGCTGCGGCTCATCCTGGAGACCGAGGGCTTCCGCATCCGCGAGGCGCGCAACGGCGTCGAAGCGCTCGACGCGGCCCGCGCCGAGGCGCCCTCGGTCGCCCTCATAGACCTCTCGATGCCTTCGCTCGACGGCTTCGGCCTGCTGCGCGAGCTGCGCGCCGACGCGCGCACGCGCGCCGTCCCCTGCGTCGCCGTCACGGCCTTCGCCGCCAACCAGGATCGCCAGCGCGCCCTCGACGCCGGCTTCGACGCCTACATCTCCAAGCCCTTCCGCCACAAGGAACTCGTCGAACTCGTCCGCGGCTTCGTCCCCGACGGCGACGGGGAACAAGAGAAGTAGACAGTAGTCAGTAGCCAGTAGGCCCCGCATAATGACTGCCGACGCTGACAGGCGAGCGATTCGATACCGAAGGTCTTCCTACTGGCTACTGACTACTGTCTACTGGCTACTCCCTTTATGACCAGCGACGCATCCCACCCCGACGTGCCGGCGGCCGGCGTGATCCTCGTGGCCTTCGAGAAGCTGTTCGGCGGCGGGCGCGGCGTCCGGCGCTTCTCGCGCTCGGGCCTGCGCTACGTCGAGCTGGAAGGCGGCGCCGTGCTCGTCGAGCAGAACCCGAAGAAGTCGAGTGAGTGGGCCGAGCACGCGCGTCGCGGCCGCCGCGTCGCCTGGGTCTTGCGCGACGGCGAATACCTCGCCCGCGTAGTTGACGGCGAAGTCACCTTCCTGGAGTAGACAGTAGTCAGTAGACAGTAGACAGTAGATAACATTCATGGGCGGGCGTTGGGCATCCGGGCTTCAACGCCCGCCAAAGTTTTTCTACTGTCTACTGTCTACTGCCTTTCTCACGCGCGGCGTTCGAGGACGAGGCTGGCGATGGCGCGGAGGATGTCCGTGGGACGTTCGACCGTGTCGAGCGCGGCGAGGGCTTCGGCGTAAACGTCCTGGGCGAGTCGGCGGGCGGCGTCGAGGCCGTAGAGGGCGGGGTAGGTGGCCTTCTGCGCGCGGGCGTCCTTGCCGGGCGTCTTGCCGAGGGCGGCCGCCGTGGCGGTCACGTCGAGCAGGTCGTCCGTGATCTGGAAGAGCAGGCCGAGGTCGCGCCCGTAGGTGGTGACGGCTTCCAGTTCTGCCGCACCCGCGCCCGCGATGAGCGCGCCGGCGCGCCCCGCGGCGACGATGAGCGCGCCGGTCTTGCGCCGGTGGATGAGTTCCAGCTCCTCGCCCGTCACGTCGGCGCGGGCCTCGGCCGCGAGGTCGTGAGCCTGGCCGGCGACCATGCCTTCGGGCGTGCCGGCCGCGCGCGCCAGTTCGGAGACGAGGCGGACGCGCACGGCCGCGTCGAGCCCTTCGTCCTCGGCGATGGTCTGGAAGGCCAAAGCCTGCAAGGCGTCGCCGGCGAGGACGGCCGTCGCCTCGCCGAACTTGACGTGGCAGGTGGGGCGGCCGCGCCGGAGCTGGTCGTCGTCCATCGCCGGCAGGTCGTCGTGGACGAGCGAGTAGGTGTGAACCATCTCGAAGGCGCAGGCCGTGCGTGCGAGCCGGCCCGCGCTCGCGCCGAAGGTCTCGCCGGCGGCGAAGACGAGTACCGGGCGGAAGCGCTTGGCGGGCGCGAAGAGGCTCCAGCGGAGCGCGGCGTGGACGGCCCGCGCCGGGTCGTCGTCTTCGGCGGGGACGAGCGCGGCCAGCTCGGCCTCGACGAGCGCGCGCACCCGCCCGACGTAGGCGCGCGCGGCGGCCGCGCCGGAAGGGTCTTGCGCGGGGCCGGCGTGGCCCGGCGCGCCGGCCGCGTCAGAAGACGCTCTCGTCATCCGTGCCCTCGCCCTCTTCGTCCACGAACTCGCCGGCCCCGAACGGCGCGACGACGGCCGCGCCGTCGGGGCCGCGCAGCAGCACCTCGATGCGCCGCTCGGCCTCGTTCAGGCGCTCCTGGCACTCGCGCGAAAGCTTCACGCCCTGCTCGAACAGCTCGAGGCTGCGTTCGAGCGGCAGGTCGCCCCGCTCCAGCTCGCGCACGATGCGTTCGAGCGACGCGAGCTGCGTCTCGAAATTCGCCGCCCCCGCCTCTTTCGTCTGTTCTCTTTTAGGCATACCTTCGATGAAGTTTCGAGTTTCGAGTTAAGAGCAGAGCCGCGGTCAGAAGCCCGACCGTGAGGGAGGGTGCCCGCGACGGCGTAACCTCCGACGCCCTCCC
>DASZKF010000096.1:0-5680 GCA_035947355.1 Pyrinomonadaceae bacterium
GGGGGGGCGCGCCCCCCCCGCCTCCTGGTAGACGTGCGGCTTCGGCTGCCGGATCAGCTCTTCGCCGAGCCTCAACAGGAGGTCGCCCCCCGCGTCCAGCTCGACCGTGTCCGCGCCTTCGAAATCGAGCTTGACGGCCCGCGGGTCGCGGCCGGGCGCGACCACGAAGTCGTATTCGAGCTGCCGCTGGTTGCCGTAGTAGACGAGGTCTATGCCGGGGTAGACCCCGCGGTAGCGCACCCGCGCGAAGGTCGGGACGCCGGTGCGCCACTTGGCCGGGTCGTCGCCGACGAGGTAGTTGACCTTGCCCCCCAACTCGTCGGCGCCCTCGGCCGCGGCGCCCGCGTCCGCGCCGACGAGCCTCATGCGCAGCACCGCGGGGGTCTCGGCGGCGCGTGAGGGAGGGGCGCCCGCCTGCCTCTCCTCGCCTTGCTCGTCTTCGCGCGGCGGGGCCGACTGCCGGGAGAGGGCGAAGACGGCCTCGTCCGGCTTGAGGAAGAGCGTGTAGCCGGCGCCGCGGGCCAGGAAGTTGACGGCCTCGGCGGTCTGGCCGCGGTTGGCCTCGAAGGCGAGCGGGATGCGGCCGTAGTCCTGCTGCGCGGCCGTCTGAGGCGTCGCCTCGCGCCGGAGGACGGTCGCCGCCGAAGCGAAGATCAGGGCGGCGGCGCAGAGGATGAGGAGGGTTGGCACAGGTCTGACGTTTGCGAGTGTGCGGGCGAGTGTCATGTTTGTCCTCTCTTCGTCTGAGACGGCGTGCGGACGCCGCGGGGCTTGGTACGGGAGGGACGCGCGGCAGGGCAGTGCAGGGAGATAACAGTCGGAGGCCGCAACCCTCTTGATCGACAGGCCGGCATACTACGCCAGAAAGGGCCGCGCGCAACAAAAATTTTCGGAAAAATCTCTCGGCGCTTCCGGCCGGCGGGCGTGTCCGCGGGCGTACGTTTCTGCCGGCGAAGTTAGCTCGGATGGCTATTGCAAAATCGCCCGGCCGCGGGTAGATTGTCGGCGGAAATAAACGAACAAGGTGGAGGTCTCCCCGGTCGGACAGGGTGCGCCTCTGTGTGATTGATAAACCCTGGAGGAAAGGAATCGTGCCGCTAGGAACATGCCCGGAATGTGAAGCCGAGGTTCACGTCGACACCGACGCCGACAAGGGCGACGCCGTGACGTGCGAGGAGTGCGGAACCGATCTGCAGATCGTCGGCCTCGACCCCGTCGAGCTGGACATCGTCGAGGACGAACTAGAGGACGAGGACGAATACGGCGACGACAACGATGAGGAATACTAAGAGCGGTGATGGGTGATAGGTGATGGGTAAAAGGCAGGCCGTCTTTACCCATCACCTATCACCTATCACCGCTCTTGTACCCCGTGCGGTTCTGGCGGACGAAGAGGCCGGGGGGGGCTTCGACGCGGATGGCGTGGAAGCGCCCGTCGCGCCTTTTTTCTTCTGGCGGGTAGAAGGCGAGGACGTAGGTCGAGGTGACTTCCTCGGCGAGCGCGCGGAAGAGCGACTCGTAGTCCTTCGCGTCGGCGTAGACGTTCGAGCCGCCGGTCTTCTCGGCCAGCCCGCTCACGTCGAGCGGCGTCGGCAGGGGCGCGCGGTCGGTCGAGGCGAGCAGGCGCGAGTAGGACGGCAGCGTCACCGTGTAGACGCTCACCTCGGCCTCGTTGGCCCGCTCGATGACGGTCTTCGGCGCGACCGTGTCGCCGACGGGGAAGCCGTCGGTGATGACGACGACGGCGCGCTTCATCAGGCGGCGGTCGCGCGTGCGCGGGGCCTTGCGCGCGAGCAGCCGGACGGCGTCGTCCACGGCGTCGTAGGTGTGAGTCGAGCGCCCCTCGTCCTCCTGCCCGAGCCGCTCGAAGGCGCGGCGCAGCTTGGCCGGGTCGGAGGTCAGCTCCTGGCGGACGCGGGCCGTCGTGCCGAAGCTCATCAGCCCGAAGAGGGCCGCCCGCCCGCCGAGCTTTTCGGTGAAGGCGTGCATCGCGCCCCGCAGCCGCGCCATCTCCTCGGCCGTCATGCTGCCCGACACGTCCACGGCGAAGACCACGGCCACGGGCCGCTCGACCCCGCCGCGCCGCTCGACGTTGACGAAGGCCACCGCGCGCTCCTCGCCGTCCTCGTAGAGCTTGAAGCCCTCGGCGCGCAGGCCGCGCGCCGGCCGGCCCGCGGCGTCCGTCACCGTCACCTCCACCAGAACCATGTCGGTGTCTATCTTCAGCACCTCGTCCTCGCCGATCTCGAAGGGCGCGGGGCCGGGCGGGTGCTGCGCCCCCGCCTCCTGGGCGCGGGCCGGGCCGCAGGCGAAGAGGAGGGCGAGGAGGAGGCAGGCGGGGCCGGCGCGCCGGGGGGTGGCGGTCGTGCTCGCGGGGGATTCGGGCGTCATGCTCATGTTTGTTTCGTTCCGAAGCGGCGGGCGGCGAATTATACGCTGGCGCGGGGCGGCCGCGCCAGGGTCTTTCCGAGGCCGCGCCGGGCAACAACCGGCGGCCCCGGCCGCATCAACAAGGACTGCCCGCGCGCGGGCCGCGTGTTATAATCTCGCCGCACAGCTTTGATGCCTCCCGGCGGCCGGAAGAAAGACTCTAAGGCGATGCCCCGAACGGAAATTTTTTCGAGCAAGAGACTGGCGGCGACCGTCGCCCTCGCCCTCTCATTCCTGGCCCTGGCGCTGCCGGCCGCCGCGCAGAAGGCGGAGACGGGCGGCGTCCGCGGCCGTGTCAAGGTCGGCGCGGGCGACCCGGAAGGCATCGCCGTCACGTTCCGCCGCGACGACCAGGAGGTCAAGTCAGCGCGGACGAACGCGAAGGGCGAGTTCGAGGTCGCGGGGCTCGCGCCGGGCCGCTACAGCCTGACCTTCCGCAAGGCCGGCTTGCAGGTCGGGCGGATGAACGTCGAGGTGCGCCCCGGCAAGTTCGTCTCGCTCAAGGACAAGCTCTTCCTGCCGGTGGACGAGGGGGCCATCGCCTTCATCCGCGGCAGCGTCTTCACGCAGGCGGGCGGCAGCTTCGCCGGGGCGCAGGTCGAGCTGGAGCTGATCCGCGGGGACGGCTCGCTCAAGAAGATGGACAGCCGCGTGACGAACAGCCTCGGGCAGTTCGGCTTCCGCCTGACGCCGGAGCCGGCCCGCTACCGCGTCACGGCCAAAGCCGACGGGATGGAGGCGGCGACGGCCGAGGTCTCCGTAGACAGCGCGGCCATCTTCCGCGTCGCGCTCACGCTCGCGCCGCGCAAGTAAGGCGGCCGGGCCGACGAACTCGCTTTGAACACGGACGCGCACGCATCGAAGGGCGGGACGCGCGAGGAGTTCCTGACGGCGCGCCAGCTCGCCGCGTTTCTACAGGTGAGCGAGTCCACGGTGCGCCGCCTCGCGCGCGCGGGTCGCATCCCCTCGGTGCGACTCACGCCCCGCCTCATCCGCTTCAACCTCAAGGCCGTCTGCCGCGCCCTCGACGGCGACGCGCGGCCCCGGCACCCCAGACAGACCGGCGAACCCGCCGCGGACGACGCCCAGCTCACCTTCGCCGAACTGCTCGGAAAATAGTTCCGGGATAGTAATTGGCCGCAGATGAACGCGGATCGCCGCAGATTTCAGAAATCTTTCTGAGCTACTTTATCCGCGTCTATCTGCGGCCAATTACTTTTGGCCTTCCTCTTCGGGTAGCTCGTCGCCGTCTTCTTCGTCGGGCGGGCGCGGGAGCTTGCTGCGGACGTTGAGGAACCAGGCGACGGCGCCGAGGGCGGCGACGACAAAGGCCGCGTCGTAGTAGCCGAAGAGGAGGCAGAGGCCGGCGGCGAGCAGGCAGAGGCACGCGGCCGCGAGCCACGGCTGACCGAAAGGCCCGGCCCCCGCGGTCGCGCCCCCACGCCCCGACTCCTCTTCACCCGGTCGCAAAATCTTTCAGCTCACCGTCAGCGGTATCTCGGCTTCGATGGTGCGCGGCTGGAGGCACTCGCGGTCGTTGCAGGGCTGGTAGCGGACACGCGCGCGGAAGGTCTTGCGGCCCTTCGCCGCGGAGGCGTCGGCGCGCAGCGGCAGGCGGACGACGGCGCGCCCCTCGTAGACGGCGAGGGGCTGTGCGCTGAACTGAAACTTCTTCGTCAGCCCCCGCGGGTAGACGGGCTTGCCCGGCGCGACGCCGCCCTGCGGCTCGGCCTGCACCTCCGTGCCGATGTAGAACTTGTCGGAGGGCGGGTTGGCGTTGACGTGCCACCCCTCGGCGATGTCGAGCCGCAGGGCGGCCTCGCCCGCGGCACCGGCCGCGAGGCGCACCTCCCCGGCCGTGACGGCGATGATCTCCGGCGCGGGCGTCGGCGTCAGCGCGGCCCTCGCCGTCGGGGTAGCAGCCGGGGCCGGCGCGTTCGCCGCAGGCCCGGAGCCGGAAGCGCACGCCGAGCAGAGCAGCAGGCCGAGAGCGAGCACGACGATTGTCAGACGGGTCATGGGCGGAAGTCTAAAGTGAGCGGTGAGATTAAGACAAGTAGACAGTAGACAGTAGACAGTAGACAGTAGGAAGACCTTCGCTATCGAACCTTCAGCATGTCAGCGTCAGCGTCCTCCATGCGGAGCCTACTGACTACTGTCTACTGTCTACTGCTTTTACGGCAACTGCTCGGCCGGGGGCGTGCGGCGGCGGGCGCGGCGGACGACGTAGCGCACGAGCAGGAAGAGGGGGAGGAGGACGAAGAGGGCGACGGGGATGAGCGCGATGAAGACCCGGATGAGGCCGAGGAGGATGGTGGCGGCGGCCTCTATGCCGTCGCCGAGCGCGTCGCGCAGGCCGTAGCCGAAGCCCGTGGCGTTGACGAGCGGCGCGGGCGGCTGGAGCGTGACCTTGATGGTCGAGAGGCTCGTCTGGTTTTCGAGGAAGCGGCGGCGGCCCTCGATCCGTTCGATCTCGGTGCGGACGTTCGCCAGCTCGCGCTGCACCTGGAGCGCGTCGGAGACGACCCGCGCCCCCTTCATGATTTCGAGGAACTGCGCTTCGAGCGCGCGCTGCGTGCGGATGCGCGCTTCGAGGTCTATGTACTCCTCGGTCACGTCCTGGCCGGTCAGCTTCTCGCCGACGACGCGGCCGCCGACGCCCCGTATCTCGCCCACCACCGCGTCGAACTGCGCGGCCGGCACGCGCACTTCGACGGTGACGACCTCGTAGGGGGTGACACTGTCGGCCGCGGTCTGCTGGCGGGACTCGGAGGTGACGACGAAGCCGCCGCGCGACTCGGCGATGGAGGCGACGCGCCGCATCGCCTCGGCCGGCGAGTCGGTCTCGACCGTGAGCGCGGCGTTGCGGATGATCTTGCGCTCAGCGGCGGCCGGTGCCGTCCGCGCGGCGTCGGCCTGCGACAAAGAGACGTCCTGTATAGCGGCCTCCGACCCGTCGCCCTCGCCGCGCGCGACGGCCGGCGCGCTCTGCGTCAGCGCGCCGGAACCCGCGCCGCCCTGCTCGCCGACGACACCCTGCGGCGCACTCCCCCTCTCGACACTACAGCCCAGGCCGGCGAGCATCAACGACGCCACGAGAAGAGTTGCCAATAACCTCATCGGAGCCTCCAAAACATTTTCAATCTCAAGCGACGTTAGAACGCCCGGCCATGCGCCGGCTTGCGGCATTATTTTTCGGGTTGCGTGTTTCGAGTTTCGAGTTCGGGCTGCGCGGCTTGAACCGTTCAAC
>DASZKF010000097.1:0-5980 GCA_035947355.1 Pyrinomonadaceae bacterium
GGCAAAAGGCGAAGGGCAAAAGGCGAACGCATTTATTTTTCCCTTTGCCTTTTACCTCTTGCCTTTTGCCTTCCTTGAGAACGCCCTCCCTCACGGTCGGGCTTCTGACCCTCCTTCTATCATTGATTCGCAATCTTCGCGGCCGCGGGTGATTCAGGGTGAAACACGGCCGGGGCGGCGGTGATACGCGCTGGAACAGTGCGGGGCGGGCGGGGCGCGGGGGACGCCGGAAAAGTTGCGCCGATTTTGCGGCGAGGTTGCGGGCGGGTTATGTCGCGGTGGCGCGGCACAAAGGTTGCTCCTGGCCGTCTCGCTTCAAGCGTCGAGTCCGAACGGGCGGCCTCTCATGCGGCGGCCCGAACTCATAAAGACCTGCTTCCCGCGGATGCCCTGACGCGGCGAGTTTGAAAACCTTCGATGAACCCCAGATGAAGCCGCGCCACCGGCCCCGAGCCGGTCGCCCGGCGGCGGCGCAGAGCGAACCCTCCGCGCCCGCACCTCAGGCTTGACGGCCCCGCGGCTCGCCCCTTACGCGAGCGGGCCGTTCCAACGCCTCGCGCCCAAGGGACAGAACAGCAACGCGCGGCCCCGCGCCAGCGGCGGGGGCGGAGAAGTGCGCCCGCCCGCCGAGCGAAAGGGTGCGCGCCCCGCCGGCGCACGAGACGAGTCTACCGATGGTGCCCTCGGAGGCACCGGCCGACCCTCAACCGGAGGTGGTTCCCGCCACGCGAGAACTCCCCCAGACGATTGAGAGAACAGACGATGAACATAGAACATCTTTTACGGAAGTGCCGGGCGCTCTTGCCGGTCGCGGCCGTGGCGCTCTTCGCGCTCGCGGCGGCCGGCCCGGCGCGCGCGCAGACGACGGCCGACCCGACGCCGACGCCGACGCCGAGCTGCGAGCGGACGGTCAAGGCCGACGTGGTCGCGCTCGACCAGGTCATCACCTACAACCGCCTCGGCGCGGTCAACCCGGCCGGCATGATCTACGCCCTGCGCCGCGACGTGACGACCATCAACGCGACCTCCGGCGTGGTCGCCGGCAACGTCAAGCTCCGGCCCTACAAGCGGCCGCGCCCGCTCGTGCTCCGCATGAACGCGGGCGACTGTTTACAAATCTCTTTCCAGAACCTGCTCGACCCGAACCGCAAGCACGAAGACCAGCCGGCGACGCGCGCGGCCTCGGTTCACGCCGTCGGCCTGCAGCTGGTCAACTCCATCGCCTCCGACGGCTCGAACGTCGGTAAGAACACGACCAGCTTGGTCGAGCCCAACGGCACCGCCACCTACACCTTCTACGCCGAGAAGGAGGGCAACCACCTCCTCTACTCGACGGCGGCGACGACGGGCGGCGAGGGCGACGGCGGACAGATTTCGATGGGGCTGTTCGGCTCGGTCAACGTCGAGCCGAAGGGCTCCGAGTGGTACCGCTCGCAGCTCACCGAGGCCGACCTCGTGGCGGCCCAGAAGCGCAACCTCGACGGCACGCTGATGGTGACGAAGACGGGCCAGCCCGTCATCAACTACGACGCGACCTACCCGAAGGGCACGACGAGCGGCCGCGCGGCCGGCTCGCCCGTCCTCAAGATGCTCGACGCCTCGCTCAACATCGTCCACTCCGACCTCAACGCGATCATCACGGGGCCGGGCCGCGGCAACTTCCCGGCCGGCACCTACAACCCCATCGCCACCGCGGGCGACAAGCCGGGCGCGACCTCCTCGACGACCGTGCGCAACCGCCCGTTCCGCGAGTTCACCGTCGTCTACCACGACGAGCTGAAGGCCGTGCAGGCCTTCCCGCAGTTCAACGAGAAGAAGGCCGACGGCGTCACCCCGAACCCGCTCGCGCACACGCTGCACAGCGTCCGCGACGCCTTCGGCATCAACTACGGGACGGGCGGCATCGGCTCAGAGATCATCGCCAACCGCCTCGGCCTCGGGCCGATGAAGGACTGCAACGACTGCCTCTACGAGGAGTTCTTCCTCTCGGCCTGGACGGTCGGCGACCCGGCGCAGCTGGTTGACCGCCCGGCCTCGACGCAGGTCGACAAGGAGGGCAACCGGATCGCCGGCGCCCTCGGGGCGACGAAGGTCTTCTTCCCCGACGACCCGTCGAACGTCTACCACTCGTACCTCAACGACCCCGTGAAGATGCGCGTCGCCCACGCCGGGCCGAAGGAGCACCACGTCCACCACCTGCACGCGCACCAGTGGGTCAACTCGCCCGAGTCGGACAACTCCGCCTACCTCGACTCGAAGGCCCTGGGGCCGGGCTACTCGTTCACCACCGAGATCACCTACGGAGGCTCCGGCAACCGCAACAAGACGCCGGGCGACTCCATCTTCCACTGCCACTTCTACCCGCACTTCGCCCAGGGGATGTGGTCGCTCTGGCGTGTCCACGACGTTTTCGAGGCCGGCACCAAGATGGACGCCCTGACCGGCCAGCCGCTCAGGGACTCGCGCAAGCTGCCCGACGCCGAGATCACGGCCGGCACGCCGATCCCGGCCGTCGTCCCCGTCCCGACTCTGGCGATGGCCCCGATGCCGACGCCGACCTTCCAGGGCTTCCCCTTCTACATCCCCGGCGTCGCCGGCCACCGGCCGCCGAAGCCGCCGCTCGACACGGTTGACGACGGCGGGCTGCCCCGCCACGTCATCGTCGGCGGGACGGTCAAGCACCACAAGGAGCACCTCGACGCGTTCAGCTTCGAGAAGGCGCGGCTCGACTTCGACAAGCACCTCGAGACCGCCATCGCCAACCAGGTCCCCGAGACCGGCACCACGGCCGAGATCGCCGCGATGAACTTCCACTCCCAGCGCGTCGTCTCCAGCACCACGCCCGACGGGCTGGGCGCCGAGTTCCGCCTCAACGGCATGCCGGCCAAGCCCGGCGCGCCCTTCGCCGACCCCTGCGTGACCGACGAGGGGCTGGCCGCGACCACCAAGGAGCGCACCTACAAGGGCGCCTACATCCAGCTCGACCTGACGCTGAACAAGGCCGGCTGGCACTTCCCGCAGTCGCGCATCGCGACCCTCTGGGAGGACGTGAATCCGACCCTCGCCGGGAAGCGCGCGCCCGAGCCGCTCTTCTTCCGGGCGAATTCGGGCGACTGCGTCACCTACCACCACGCCAACCTCGTCCCGCGCGTCTACGTGCAGGACGACTTCCAGGTCCGCACGCCGACCGACGTGATGGGCCAGCACATCCACCTCGTCAAGTTCGACGTGATGGCGTCTGACGGCTCCGGCAACGGCTGGAACTACGAGGACGGCACCTTCAGCCCCCAGGAGGTCGTGGACCGCATCCGCGCCATCCGCAAGCAGAACGGCTGCTCGGGCGTCGACCGCGGCGACTACCGCGACGGCACCTTCACCTGCCCGGTGGCGAAGCAGCACCCGCTCGGCCTCTCCGGCAAGGACGAGGACGACAACGGCGTTGACGACTGGATCGGCGCGCAGACCACCGTCCAGCGCTGGTACGTGGACAAGACGCTCAACCTCAACAGCGGCGACCGGACGCTCCGGACCGTCTTCACGCACGACCACTTCGGCCCCTCGACGCACCAGCAGGTCGGCCTCTACGCCGGGCTCGTCGTCGAGCCGGCGCTCTCGAAGTGGCGCGACCCCGAGACGGGCGTCGTCTTCGGCGGCGACGGCGTCGCGGCGCGCGCCGACGGCGGCCCGACCAGCTGGAAGGCCGACATCATCACCTACAACGACGCCTACAGCTACCGCGAGTTCCTGCTGGAGTTCTCCGACTTCCAGCTGGCCTACAAGGCGGGCGGCGGCATCGGCGCCGACGGCCGCCCCGTGGCCGACCCGGCGAACGTGATTAACCCGCCGGCGAAGGACGAGCCGGGCCTCCCGACGCTCGTCGAGAAGGCCGAGGTCTGCCCCGGCAGCGGCTTCGCGCCGCCGTGCCCCGAGGCCATCTCGGCGGCCGACGTCGGCACGATGAGCGTCAACTACCGCAACGAGCCGATCCCGCTGCGCATCCTCGACCAGTACGGTCAGCAGACCGCGGGCGAGGCCGGCGACCTCGCGCACGTCTACCGCTCGCTGACGAACCGCGGCCTGCCCGAGATGAACGTGCAGCCGTCGTTCTACCCGCCGCTGACCTCGGACGTCCGCGACGGCGACCCGTTCACGCCGCTCCTGCGCGCGTACGAAGACGACGACGTGCAGATCCGCATCCTCGTCGGCGCGCACGAGGAGGGGCACAACTTCGGAATCCACGGCATCAAGTGGAGGTACGAGCCGTCGGAGGAGAACTCCGGCTACCGCAACAACCAGATGATGGGCATCAGCGAGCACTACGAGTTCGTCGTGCCCAAGCTGCCGAAGAACTTCCAGGGCGACACGGCCGACTACCTGTACAAGCCGGGCGCGGCCGTGGACGACCAGTGGAACGGGCTGTGGGGCCTGATGCGCGTCTACCGCGCGCCGACGAACCTCGCGCGCCTTCCGAACAACCCGACCGGCGGCAAGACCTTCGCCAACCTCGGCGACTTCGACGGGGCCTGCCCGAAGACGGCCGTCAAGCGCCCGTACAGCGTGACGGCGACGACCGCGCGGCAGGCGCTGCCCGAGGGCTCGCTCGTCTACAACGCCCGCGAGGCCAACGGCGGCAAGCTCCACGACCCGTCGGCGATCATCTTCTTCCGCTCGGAAGACCTTGATCTGAACGGCAAGCTCAAGGCGGGCGTCCCCGTCGAGCCGCTCATCCTGCGCGCCAGCGCCGGCGAGTGCGTCGAGGTCAGCCTGACGAACAACCTGCCGGAGAAGCTGCTCGACCCGGCCGGCTTCAACACGCTGCCGATGATCGTCGAGGGCTTCAACGCCAACGAGGTGCGGCCGTCGAGCGAGGTGGGCCTGCACCCGCAGGGCCTCTTCTACGACGTGACGCGCAGCGACGGCGTCAACGTCGGCTTCAACCCGGTCTCGACCGTCAAGCCGGGCCAGACGCTCAAGTACCAGTGGTACGCGGGCGAGGTCTTCACCAACTCCTCGACCAACAGCGGCCAGTGGAGGGCCATCGAGTTCGGCGCGACGAGTCTGACCTCGGCCGACCCGATCAAGCACTCGAACAAGGGCGCCATCGGCGCGCTCGTCGTCGAGCCGGCCTGGTCGAGCTGGAAGGAGGACTACTGGTCGCGCGCCTCGGCGACCGTCTCGAACGCCAACTCGACGGCCAGCTTCCGCGAGTTCGTGATGGTCTTCCAGAATGACCTCAACCTCCGCTACAACAGCTCGACGCTGTCGGGCGTCCTCGACGAGGGCAAGGCCGTCCCGAACCTCGCCCAGCAGGAGGACTCGGAGGACTCGGGCCAGAAGGCGGTCAACTACCGGACGGAGCCGTTCTGGAAGCGGATGGGCTTCGACCCCGACGCGCCGCTCAACGGCGGCGACGACGACCCCCGGACGGAGGTCGAGGACGTTGACCCCCGCGAGCCGACACGCGACAAGGACTTCAAGGACTCGCTGTCGAACTCGCTGGTGGGCGGCGACCCCGTGACCCCGGTCTTCTGGGCGAACGCCGGCCAGCAGGTGCGGATGCGCCTCGTCCAGCCGGCCGGCCACGCGCGCAACAACGTCTTCATGTTGCACGGCCACATCTGGGAGGAGGAGCCCTACACCGGCGGCTCGACCGTGATCGGCACCAACGCGCGGTCGAACTGGCAGGGCTCGCAGTACGGGGTCGGCCCCGGCAGCCACTTCGACTTCCTGCTCAAGAACGGGGCGGGCGGCAAGTTCGGCATCACCGGCGACTACCTCTACCGCACCTTCATGTCCTCGCAGTTCAGCGGCGGCATCTGGGGCATCTTCCGCGTCTGCGCGCCGGGCACGGTCTGCCAGCCGGCCCAGCCCGCGACCAAGACACCCCTCGAGCCCCTCGGGGGCGGTGAGCAGTACTAGCCGGGCCTGACGGGCCGGCCTTAACCGGAGGGGGGGGGGGGGGGGGGGGGGGGGGGGGGGG
>DASZKF010000098.1:0-2852 GCA_035947355.1 Pyrinomonadaceae bacterium
CCACCCCCATCGGCTACGCCGCGGCCGCCAAGCTGCCGCCGCCGCCCGCAGACCGCCACCACATCCCGCCCATCCGCACCGACATCGAGCCGACCAGCGACCGCTTCTTCGAGCGCACCATCCCGCAGGCCACGGCCGTCCTCCTGCGCGAGGCGGGCGGGCCGCTGCACGTCAACGAGATTTACAACCGACTGCTCGAAGGCGGCTTCCAGTTCACCGGCCAGAACCCCACCATCAGCATCGCCGTCTCCCTCAACCGCAACCGCCGCTTCCGCAAGGTCGCCCCCGGCACCTTCGACCTCGTCATCCGCGACGCGGCCCAAGCATCGTAAACGCAGAGGTCAGAGGTTAGAGGTCAGAGGTCAGTTAAAAGCAATCCGTCTTTCACTGACCCCTGACCTAACCTCTGACCTCTTTTCGAACCTTATGCGTGCAATGATTCTGGCCGCGGGCTACGGCACCCGGCTGTGGCCGCTGACGATTGACCGGGCGAAGCCGGCGATCCCTTTCATGGGGCGGCCGCTGGTCGGCTACGTCGCCGAGTACCTCGGCCGGTACGGCTTCGACGACGTGGTCGTCAACCTCCACCACCGCCCCGAGTCCGTCCGCGCCGCGCTCGGCGACGGCTCGCGCTTCGGCGTGCGGCTGCATTACGTGGAGGAGCCCGTAATCCTTGGCACGAGCGGGGCCCTGGACAACGCGCGCCACCTCCTCGAAGGGGCGGCCTTCGTCGTCATCAACGGCAAGCTCGCCACCGATATAGACCTCTCGGCCGCGCTCGACACGCACCGCCGCACGGGCGCGCTGGCGACGCTCGTCCTGCGGCCGAACCCGGCGCGCGAGCGCTACAGCGTCGTCGAGACGAGCGGAGGCTTCGTGACGGGCTTCGGCGGCTTCCCCGCGTCCGATAAGGCCGGCGGCCCGGAAGCGCCCCTGATGTTCACGGGGATACAGGTCTTCGAGCCGCGCGTCTTCGAGTACATCCCGCGCGGCGTCTTCTCGCATTCGGTGACGGACGTCTTCATCCCGGCCATGGCGCGCGGCGAGCGCCTGGCGGCGCACGTCTCCGAGGGCGCCTGGTACGAGCTTTCGACCATCCCCCGCTACCTTGAGACGAGCGTCGCGCTGATGAAGAGGGAAGGGCGCGACGTGGAGTTAGGCCCCGGCTCCGTCATCGAGGAGGGCGCGGAGGTGAGCGAGAGCGTGCTGTGGGAGAACGTCACCGTCCGCCGCGGCGCGCGCGTCCGGCGGGCCGTCCTCGGCGCGGGCGTCGTCGTGGCCGAGGGAGAGGCCGTCGAGGACGCGGCCGTCGTCCGGGCGGAGCTTGCCGCGGGAGAGGAACGGCCGCCGAAGGGCCTCGCCGGCCAAGTCCGCGGCACAAATTTTGTTGCCCCCCTGCCGCGGTGATACAATCCACCGGCGCTCCAAACACGCAGAACAGTTTCGAGTTTCGAGTTTCGAGTTTCGAGTTAAAAACCGCTTGTCTTTAACTCGAAACCCGCAACTCGAAACTCGAAACTTTAAAGTCCCATGCGCCACCCTTCGCAGATCACGCCCAACGCGTTCCGGACTTCCGCGCGCGAGCGGCTGACGGAGTACGTCACGCGCGCGGGCGGCCGCGCCGGGCGGATCACGGCGCTCACGCCAGACGCCTCGACCCGCGAGTACTTCCGCATCCCCTGGCGGCGCGGGGCCGCCGTCGCCGCCGTCTACCCGGAGCCTTTCGACCCGGAGATTCACCCCTTCCTCGACGTCTCGCGCCTCTTCGCCGACGCCGGCCTGCCGGTCCCCAAAATCCTCGACGTTGACCCCCTGAACGGCATCATCGTGCAGGAGGACTTCGGCGACCAGCAGCTCCGCCGCTTCTTCGAGACGGCCTCGGACGACGACCGCGAGGCCCTGACCGAGCAGGCCATCGCGCTCATCGCCGACATCCAGAAGGCGACGGCGCTCGCGCAGGAGCGCCACTCCATCGCCTCCCGCCTCGCCTTCGACGAGGCCAAGCTCTCCTGGGAGCTCGACTACTTCCTCGAACACTACTTCCGGAGCCTGCGCGGCGAGAGCCTCTCGCACGGCGAGGAGGTGCAGCTGCGCGCCGAGCTGAACGACGTCTCGGCCGAGCTGGCCGCGCGTCCCCGCGTGCTCTGCCACCGCGACTTCCACTCCTCGAACCTGATGGTGGACGCGAAGGGCCGTCTGCGGATCATAGACTACCAGGACGCGCGGATGGGGCCGGCGAGCTACGACCTCGTCTCGCTGCTCTTAGACCGCCGGACGGCCCCGCCGCCCCTGGCCGAGGTGCGCGAGCGCCGCCTGCACTTCCTCGAAGAGCGGCGCGCGCGCGGCCTCGAAGCGATAGACCCGGACGAGTTCGCCTACGAGTTCCGCCTGATGGCCGTGCAGCGCTGCCTGAAGGCCGTCGGCACCTTCTCCTACCAGACGGCCGTCGCCGGCCGCGGCGAGACCTACGCGCAGTTCATCAACCCGGCGTTGGAGATCGTCCTCCAGGCGGCCGGCTGGCTCGACCGCTTCCCCGTCCTCCGCTCGGCGCTCGGCGAGAGGGCCGGCCAGCCCGTGCCTTTAAAGGCGAAAACATAAAACACAGAGGCGCGGTAATGATTTGCGATTTTTGATTTGCGATTGCCGGCCGGCGGCGCTTTTGTCTTCCGATCGAAAATCGCAAATCTAAAATCGAAAATTTAATTCTTTATCGAGGTATCAAGCGGTCATCATGCAACAGGTCTACATCAACGAGCTGTCGCGCCACGTCGGCGAGGAGGTCACGCTGCGCGGCTGGCTCTACAACCTCCGTTCGAGCGGCAAGCTCCTGTTCCCGCAACTGCGCGACGGGA
>DASZKF010000099.1:0-10038 GCA_035947355.1 Pyrinomonadaceae bacterium
CCGGCGCCCCGCGCCGCCGCCCACGGGCAGCCCGCGGCGGGCGCGAGCACCCCGGAGGCGAAACCGAAGAGGGCCGAGAGGGAGCGTCCGCGAGACGCCGTCGAACGCCAGACCGGCGCGGCCGTCCGCCCGCGCCGCGCCGGCTGAGAGCCGTAAACCCCCGCTGGTCAAGGAGCAAAGCGCGCATGGCTAAACAAGTGTCGCACACCGTCGGCCTCGACATCGGGACGAGCCGCGTCACCTGCATCATCGGCGAGCCGGGCGACGGCGGCCTCGTCGACATCGTCGGCATCGGCGAGGCCGAGGCGCGCGGCCTGCGCAAGGGCGTCGTCGTAGACCCGGAGGCGGCCGTGGACTCGATCACGCGCGCCGTCGAGGAGGCCGAGCGGATGAGCGGCCTCGAAGCCGAGGAGGTCTCGGTCAACCTCTCCGGCTCGCATATCATGAGCTTCAACGGGCAGGCCATCGTCGCCGTCTCGGGCCGCGAGCGCGAGGCCGCGCACGACAACGGCCACGGCCGCCGCGCCCACTACGGAAGCTCCGCCCTCACCGTGGCGGGGCGCGACCGGGAGATCACGGCCGACGACGTGCGCCGCGCCGTCGAGTCGGCCTCGGCCATCCAGCTGCCCGCGGGCCGCGAGATCGTTGACCGCCTGCCGCAGGAGTTCATCGTTGACGACCAGGACGGCATCAACGACCCCGTCGGCATGATCGGCGCCCGCCTGGCCGTCAAAGTCCACATCGTCACGAGCCCCGTCACCGCAAGGCAGAACGTCATCAACGCCGTCAACCGCGCCGGCCTCGTCGTCTCCGAGATGGTGCTCGAACAGCTCGCCGCGGCCGAGGCCGCGCTCACGGACGACGACAAGGAGTTCGGCTCGGCCCTCGTCGACGTCGGGGCCGAGACCACCGGCCTCATCATCTACCAGCGCGGGGCCGTGCAGCACACGGCGGTGTTCGCCCTCGGCGGCTCGCACTTCACGAACGACATCGCCTTCGGCCTGCGCACGCCCATCCCCGAGGCCGAGAAGATCAAGCGCGCCGCCGGGTGCGCGTGCTCCCTGAGTCTGTCGGACGCCGAGCGGAGCGAGCTGGTCGAGGTGCCCTCGGTCGGCGGCCGCCCGCCGCGGCAGCTCTCGCGCCAGATACTCTGCGACATCCTCCAGCCGCGCGCCGAGGAGGTCCTCTCGCACGTCGCCGACGAGATACGCGAGGCCGGCTGGGAGGGCCAGCTCTCGAGCGGCGTCGTCATCACGGGCGGCGGCTCTCTGCTCTCGGGGATGGTCGAGATCGCCGAGCAGGTCTTCGACGCGCCGGTGAGGATCGGCTACCCGGAGCGCGACCGCTTCGGCGGCCTCGTCGAGGACGTGCAGAGTCCCGCCTGGGCGGCGGCGACGGGGCTGTGCCTGACGGCGCAGCGGGCGAAATCTGCGGAAATGCGCGCGTCGGCCGCGCGGGCCGCGGGGGCGGGCGCCCTCGGCGCGCTCGTCTCGAAATTTCGAAATCGTTTTGGTGGTATTTTCTGAGAAGATGTTGTATGCTGCCGCGCCAGCCGGCACAAGATATAGCCCTCAATATATTGATGCGGCCGGCGCGCACAGCCCAAGATAACCGCTACAGACCTTTCGAGGCCAAAAAGCCCCAGAAGGAGAGAGGAACTTGCAGACTATGACACCGGAAGGCCGTCAGCCGGGCAGCGGGATAAACATTTTCATTGATGACGACCCGCCCATCACCGGCGCTCGCATCAAGGTCATCGGCGTCGGCGGCGGCGGCGGCAACGCCGTCAACCGCATGATCGAGGCCGGCATCGAAGGCATCGAGTTCCTCGTCGCGAACACCGACCTGCAAGCCCTCAAGCGCTCGCGCGCGCCGCACAAGATTCAGCTCGGCGGGAGGCTGACGAAAGGCTTAGGGGCCGGCGCCAACCCCGACATCGGCCGCAACGCCGCGCTCGAAGACACCGAGAAGATCATCGAGGCTCTGGAAGGCGCCGACATGGTCTTCGTCACCACGGGCCTCGGCGGCGGGACGGGCACGGGCGCGGCCCCGATCATCGCGAGCTTAGCCACGGAACTGAACGCGCTGACGGTCGCCGTCGTCACCAAGCCCTTCCACTTCGAGGGCCGCCGCCGCATGACGCAGGCCGACATCGGGCTCCGGGAACTGCGCGAGTGCGTTGACACGGTCATCACCATCCCCAACGAGCGCCTCCTGCACACGGCCCACGAGAAGATGTCTTTGCAGGACGCCTTCAAGATGGCCGACGACGTTCTGCGCCAGGCCGTGCAGGGCATCTCGGACCTCATCATCGTCCCCGGCCTCATCAACCTCGACTTCGCCGACGTGAAGACGATCATGGCCGGCATGGGCCTCGCCCTGATGGGCGCGGGGAGGGCGAGCGGCGAGAACCGCGCTTTGGAGGCGACGCAGCAGGCCATCTCCAGCCCGCTCTTGGAAGAGGCGACCATCGAGGGCGCGAAGGGCGTGCTCATCAACATCACGGGCGGCTCGGACCTGACCCTGTACGAGGTCAACGAGGCCAGTTCGATCATCCGCGAGGCCGCGGACGACGACGCCAACATCATCTTCGGCGCGGTCATTGACGAGACGCTGCGCGACGAGATGAAGATCACCGTCATCGCCACCGGCTTCGACAAGGAGATCGCCGACACGGGCACGGCCGCGCACACTTCGGCGGCCTCGGCCTCCCCTTCGCGCTACGCCGCGACGCCGGGCGCCGACGTCACCGCGCGCGGCAACCCCGCGGGCCGCCCCGACGACCTCGACGTGCCGACCTTCATCCGCAAGAAGGCCGACTAAAACAGTCCGGAGTCAGAAGTCTAAAGTCTAAAGTCCGAAGTCACCGCCACATGGCTTCGGACTTTAGACTTTAGACTTTTGACTTTAGACCCCTTCGTGTGTAGTATGTCGCGCAAAGCCTGACAGGATTGAAATCAACAACGGGTAAAGACCGTTTCTCGTCTGTCTACTTCTGACCGCAGGCAGTGTGAGGGCTGCACGCGCGCGCACGCCGCCGCGTCTCGCCTTCCGTCAAGCGTGCCTGCCCGACCGCGCGACCGCGCGCCTAATTCATGCAAGCTTTTTGCACCGTTCGGAGGTGAGGTAAGAAAGGTGAACCGTAAACTGATTCGCACGACACTCGCAGAGGTCAAGGGGCGCGAGGCGCAGCACCCGGAGCGCCCCCGCGCCGAGGCGCCCGCGCCGCCGCCGCGCGCCTCCTCGTCGCCGCGCCCCTCGGGCGGCTCGTCCGCCGCGCGGGAGTCTTCGGGCGGCGGCCCGTCGGCGCCCTCCGGCCCGCTCGGGCGCAAGAAGATTCCGCCGGCCGAGACCAACGCGGAAATCTTCTACTACAAGAAGCAGATGGACGCGCACACGCCGATGGTCATCGTGCTCTTAGACGGCGAGGAGGTCGAGGGCACCATCGAGTGGTACGACCGCAGCGCCTTGAAGATCAACCGCCGCGGCAAGCCGAACATCATGCTGCTCAAGCACAACATCAAGTACATGTTCAAGGCCGAGGACCGCGACGGCTCGGACGACTCGGGCGAGTGAGCGCCGGCCGCGTCGCCACCTCATCCTCCCTCACGCGCCCCGGCACCGAGCCATGACCGACGCGTCAGCACACACGCCCGCCGCCCTCCCGCGCATCGGCGTCACGATGGGCGACCCGGCCGGCATCGGCCCCGAGATCGTCCTCAAGGCCGTCGCCGAGCCGGAGGTGCAGGCCGCCTGCGCGCCCGTCATCGTCGGCGACGCGCAGCTGCTCGCGCACACGGCGCGCACGCTCGACCTCCAGTGCGGCTACGAGATCGTCCGCCGCGGCGAGCCGCTCCCCGCGGCCTGGGACGGCCCCGTCATCTACCACCTCGACAACATCGGCGCGCGGGTCGAGCCGGGCGTCGAGTCGGGCGAGGCGGGGCGGGCCGCGGCCGAGTACATCGAGGCCGCCGTCGAGCTGTGCGGGGCGGGCGCGATCGACGCCGTCGCGACCGCGCCGATCAACAAGCGGGCGCTCTTCCTCGGCGGCTACAGCTTCCCCGGCCACACGGAGTTCCTCGCGCACCTGACGGGCGCGCCAGAGTCGGCGATGGCCTTCGTCGCCTCGAACCTGCGCGTCGTGCTCATCTCGACGCACGTCCCGCTGGCCGAGGCCATCCGGCTCGTCGAGAAGGACCGCATCGTGCGCGTCGCGCGCCTGACCGACCGCGAGCTGCGGCGCTGGGGGTTGCCCGCGCCGCGCATCGCCGTGGCCGCGCTCAACCCGCACGGCGCGGAGGGCGGGCTGTTCGGCGTCGAGGAGGCGGCCGAGATCGCGCCGGCCGTCGAGGAGTGCTGCGCCGCGGGGCTAGACGTGTCGGGGCCGTACCCGGCCGACACCGTCTTCCTGCGGGCCGCGCGCGGCGAGTTCGACGCCGTCGTTTCGTGCTACCATGACCAGGCGATGATCTCGGTCAAGTGCCTCTCGTTCGGCGAGGCCGTCAACGTCACGCTCGGGCTGCCCTTCATCCGCACCTCGGTCGACCACGGGACGGCCTTCGACATCGCCGGCCGCGGCGTGGCCGAGCACTCGAGCATGGTCGCGGCCATCACCCTGGCCGCCCGCCTCGCCCGCGCCGACGAGGCGGGCCGGGCGGTGGAAGTTTAATGATGAATGCGGAATGATGAATGATGAATTAGTTGTCAGTCGTCAGTTTTTTGCCTTCACTGACAACTGATAACTTGTCTTCCATTCATCATTCACCATCCCGCATTCATCATTTCTGAAAACCGGAGGTTTTCTCTCGTGTCTGCGCAGAACCCGACCTCACGCCGCATCCTCGTGGCCGACGACGACCCGGCGATCCTGCGGCTGGTGACGGCCATCGTCGAGAAGGAGGGCTACGCGGTCGTGCCGGCGCGCGACGGGCGCGAGGCGTACAAGCTGTTGCAGGCGGAGGGCGACTTCGCCGCGTGCATCTTCGACGTGATGATGCCGCACATCCAGGGGCCGGAACTCGTCCGCTACATGAAGACCGAGAAGCGGCTGATGAAGATACCCGTCATGATGATGACGGCCGAGCAGAACCCGAAGCTCTCGTCCGACAGCTTCGCGGCCGGCGCGGTCGTCTTCCTGCCGAAGCCCTTCACCACCTCGCAGCTCCAGGTCATGCTGCGCATGCTCATCAGCAAGACGCAGGGCGGGCAGGAGGGGAAATGATGAACGCGGAATGCGGAATGCGGAATGATGAATTAAACCACGCCGGCCTCGTCACATTCATCATTCATCATTCCGCATTCATCATTTCAGGGAGGTGATTCGGATGAGAAAGCTCAGGGGTCTTGGGGGTTGGGGCGCGGTCGCGGCGGCGCTCGTGCTGGCGGTCGCGTCGTGCGCGGTCTTCGCGGCCGGGGCGGCGGCGCAGTCGGGGCGGAAGCGGCCGGCGCAGCAGCCGCAGCCGCAGCCGACCGCGGAGGCCGAGCCGCAGGGCGAGTCCGAGTCGGAGCCGAAGCCGCGGCAGGCCGGGGCGAACGTAACCCTCAGCTTCATCGTCATGGAGGAGGACGACACGGCCTTCGGCACCGACATCGTGGCGAAGCGCGAGGTTTTGGAGAGCTTCACGGCCCGCCTGGGGCGCTCCGCGTCCGTCGCGGTGACGGGCGCCGGGCGCGGCTCGCGCGGCGAGGCCCACAAGCGCGCGAAGGCCGAGGAGACGGCCTACGTCGTGCTGCTGATTTTGGAGGAGGAGCTGAACGAGCCCGGCCGGCGCGCCTCGCGCTCTAACTCGCGCTCGCTCGTCCTGCGCACGCACGTCTACGCGCCGAAGACCGGCAGCCTCAAGTTCTCAGATACCATCTACCAGCGCGCCGTCCGCCGGTCGGTCGGCGTCGGCGGCGTGCGCCTGCCCGTCCCGACGGGCACCATCGGCCGCGACCCCTCGCAGCTCGAACTGCGGCAGGCCGCGCAGGACGCCGCCGACCGCGTCCTCTCGCGCTTCCAGGTCGCGCCGCCGCCGGACAACCCCTGATGAAGGCAGAAGGCAAAAGGCGGAAGGCAGAAGGCGGGATTTTTGATTTTCGATTTTTGATTTTCGATTTTGAGCGGGGCCGACTCGGCAGCGCCCGCCCAATCGCAAATCAAAAATCGCAAATCGAAAATCGCTGGCTGCCTTCCGCCTTCTGCCTTCTGCTCTCTGCCTTCTGTTTCGCCGCTCCTGTCCTGGGGCAGAAGCGGCCGAAGCCGGCGTTGAAGCAGAGTGAGGCGCGCAAGGCGATTGCGGCCGCGCCGGGGTTCGCGCTGCGCGAGAGCGCGGTCGTCGTCCGCGAGGTCTCGGCGGCCGGCGTCGCGCCGGTCGAGGCCGCGGCGGAGGTGAGGGTCGGCGTTAGGCTCGCGCGGGTCGAGGACGAGCGGGCGGCGCAGGACGGCGGCATCTTCAAGAGGAAGCGCTGGCGCGCGGTCGAGTTGCGCACGGGCGACCGGAGCTGGGAGGATTTCGACTTCCTGGCCGCGGGCCTGGGGGCCGAGCGCGTCGAGGCGGCGCGGGCGGCCGTCGAGGAGTTGGTGACGGAGTTCGAGGCGAAGGTGCGCGAGAGTAAGGGGCAGACGGTCGAGCCTCTTTCGCGCGGGCCGCTGGCGGTCAGACAGCTCACGTCGCTCGGCTCGTCGGTCGTCGCGGAGCTGACGGTCGCTGCCCGGTTCCGTCTCGCGCGCGACGGATGGGGGCGTTGGCGCGTCTCGGAAGTGCTCATCGGCGACTTCGCCACCGGCGACTTAGACGCCGTGTGGCGGCGGGCCGACGCGCACAAGGGCGAGCGGGCGCGCGCCGAACTCGAAACCGTCCGCGCCGCGCTCGAACGCTTCCGCGGCGAGCGCGGCTTCTACGTCATCGCCGACAGCGAGGTCGTCCTGATGGATCACCTCAACCCCGCCTACATCGAGCGCGTCATCCGCCTCGACCCCTGGCTCCGCCCCTACCGCTACGCCGGCACCCGCGACCGCTTCACCCTCAGCTCCGACGGCCCCGACGGCAAGCAGGGCACGCCCGACGACGTGACGCTCAGCCGGTAAAAGTTTCAAGTTCAAAGTTCCAGGTTCAAAGTTAAAAGCAACCCGTCTTTAACTTTGAACCTGGAACTTTGAACTTGAAACTCTTTTATGCCTTGAAGACGAAGAGGTGGCTCGGCGAGAGGCGCATCTCGCGGAACCTGGAGGGGCGCTGGGGCGGGGTGCCGTGGACGGGGTGGGTGATGTCGGCCATGCCGCACTCGTCCACTAGCTCCTTGACGAAGCCGACCATTCCGAAGTCGTGGCTGTGGTACTGGCGCGTTTGCAGCGCACGCTTGAGGCGCGAGGCGAGCCCGACGCGGCCCCTCTGGGCGAGGCGCGCGGCGGCGCGCTGGAGGCGTCGGCGGAAGGGGCTTTCTGAAGGGGCGGGCGGGCGGCGGTAGGCGACGCCGTCGGGCCAGTCGGCCCAGTAGCCGGTGCCCCAGTCCTCTATGACGTAGAGGCCGCCGCTCTTGAGGTGGCGGTCGAAGAGGTGCCAGAAGCTCAGGCGGGTGAGTTCGCCGACGTGCGAGCAGTCGTCAATGACGATGTCGAAGCCTTCGGGGGCGCACTCTCGCGCGATGCGGTCGAGCAGCCCGGTGTCCTGCTGCCGGCCCTGGTAGACGCGGATTCTCCCCGAAGGGTCTTCGAGCCGGACGGGGTTGAGGTCGAGGCCGGCGATCAGCCCGCGCTCGAAGTAGTCGCGCCAGAGCAGGAGCGAGCCGCCGTGGTAGACGCCGAGTTCTAAGAGGCGCACGTCGCGCCCGCGCAGCGGCCGGAAGTGCTCGTCGTAGTTGCGCAGGTAGTGCTCGTGCGCGGCCTTGTCGGTGTCGTAGCGGGCGGCGTCGAGGATGTCTCTGGTCGAAGTCAAAGGTTCCGCAAGCCCCCGCCGCATCGGCGCGAACAGAATCGAGAAGGACGCCGCGATGATACGCGCCCGCGCGCGCCGAAATCCAGCCGGGACGCGGAATAAAGAAGTTTCGGGTTTCGGGTTTCGAGTTTCGAGTTCGTTTGGCGACGCCGGTCGGCCTTCGCCGAAGGGTTGTTAACTCGGAACTCGAAACCCGAAACCCGAAACTGTAATCGTCTTGACGCGCGCGCGGGCGGGTGTTAGGTTTGATTTGCGGCCTCCGCCGGGCTTTTTCTACGGGAGCGCCGCCGCCCCGCCCCACGCGCGCCGCGCCTCGCCCCAGGGCGGGCGGCCCCCAGCACAAGGAGAAGACTTTGGTGACGGGACGCCGGAAACTGCTCCTCGCGGACGATTCGCCGACCACTCGAAAAGTCATCAGCCTCACCTTCGCCGACGAGGGGATGGAGGTCGTCACGGCCGCCGACGGCCGCGAGGCGCTCCGGCTGCTCGAAGACGAGCGGCCGCCCGACATCGTCCTCGCCGACGCCGTCATGCCCGGCCCCGACGGCTACGAACTGTGCGGGCGAGTCAAGCGCGACGAACGACTCCGGCACGTCCCCGTGGTGCTCCTCGTCGGCGTGTTCGAACCATTCAACGAAGCGGAGGCGCGCCGGGTCGGCGCGGACACGGTCTTGACGAAACCATTCCAATCCATACGCGATCTGGTCAGCAAAGTCGGCTCGCTTCTGGGCGGTGAGGCGAAGCCCGAGGCCGAGGAGCGCGCGCAGGAAGGTCACCGCGAGCTGGCCGAGGAAGTCCTGACGCGGGGCGAGGCCGCCCCCGGCGAGGCGGCGCGCGGCGCGGCCGCGGCCGGCGGCGACTCCCCGACCGGCCGCGAAGAGACGCCCTTCGCAGACCTCGCGGCCGACGACGAGATGATCGAGGCGACGCCCGCCGACAGCTTCGGCGTCTCGGCCGCGCGGCCGCGCGACGACGCCGACTCGTTCGCGGAGTTCGAGGAGACCGACGAGAGCGCCTACCGGCCGCGCGAGGCCGGCGTCGTCGCCGCCTCCGATGTTCACGTGGCACAAGCCTCCGAAGAGCCCGTCGCGCGCCCCTTCTACCCGGAGGCCGACCAGGCGCGGCCCTTCGGCGGCGCGCGCCTTGAGACGCCGCAGGCGTCCTTCAGCCCGGCCGGCTCGGAGGAGGTCGCGCGCCCCGCATTCGCCGCGCATGCGGCCGGGGCCGCCGCGGCCGACGACGCGCTGCTCGACCTCGGGCAGATCGAGCCGCCCGCAACCGCCGCCGCCGCCGAGGCCGACGAGTTCATCCTCGACCTCGATGACTTCGACGCGCCGGCCTCCGAGACGGCCGCCCGCGACCAGGCCGGGCCGCTCTCCTTAGACGACCTCGACGCCGCGCCCGCCGACGCCGACGCCGCCTTCGCCGAGGCCGCGCACGGCGAGACGGCCGAGGCCGAGGCCGCGCGCACGCCCTTCGAGTTCTCCTCGGTGCCGGCCGAAGCCGAGGCGCACGACCCCGCCGTCGTCCGCGAGGTCGTCGCGCAGGACGTGCCGCCGGCGCTTTCGACTCCGACGGCCGCGCCGGAGTTCAGCGACGCGGCCGCCGCGCCGTCGGGTCGCGCGAGGGAGTTTATCGAGCCGGAGGTCGTCCCCGCCGCCGAGCCCGTGCCCGGCACGGTCGAGGGCGCGTTCACGGACGGCAGCGTCGAGGGCGACGTGCCGAAGCCGCCGCCTTTCATCCCGGACGCGCCGGCCCCGCCGCCGCCCTTCGCCCCGGCCGAGCCCTCGACGGCCGGCTACGCCGTCGGCGAGGCCCGCACCGGCGTCGAGGAGCGGCCTCGCGCCGAACAACTCTCACCCGAAACCATCGAGGCCATCGCGCGCCGCGTCGTCGAGTTGATGTCGGACAAGGTCGTCCGCGAGATCGCCTGGGAGGTCGTCCCCGACCTCGCCGAACTCCTCATCAAACGCCGCCTCGACGAAGAGAGGAACCGGTAAGGGAAAAAGGGGAAGACGGTAAAATGGTGATGTAGGGGTGGAGCCGCCGGAGGCGGCGTCAGCATAAAGCCCAGGGCGTAAGCCCTGGGTACGTAGCGATATTAAATGAACAGAAGCCCCGG
>DASZKF010000100.1:0-3021 GCA_035947355.1 Pyrinomonadaceae bacterium
GTTGAACGCGGGGCGGCCTTTCAAGAATCACCCTTCACCTCTGACACGCCGCGCCGGGAAAAGGTTCCCTCGCCCGCGATCAATTCACGGCCTAATCTAACGCAGCTTACGACGGGGCGCGAGGCGTCGGCTCACACCTCAAACTAAAACGCCGGCGTGGGCTTTGCAGCGACACACCGGCGTCCGTTGAGGGCCAGGAACCCGAGCCTTCTTCGGCAGAGGCTCAGGCTACTTACACTTCGAGTAGCCGCAGTCGCGGCAGAAGTCGCAGCCGGAGGCGTGTTCGAGCTGGCCGTGGCACTCGGGGCACTCGCTGATGAGCGAGAAGTTGCGCGAGGGGCGGGCGTCGTCGGGGACGCCGACGGAAATCTTCGGCTGCTGGTAGGCCAAGGCCCGCGCCGAGTCGGGCTGGTTCTGCATGCGGCGCGAGGTGAGCATGATGCACTCGGCGACGGCCTGCTCGGGGCTGGTCAGCAGGCGCTCGTTGAACCAGACCGAGTGGGTGCCCGTCACCTTGTTGAGGCTGCGCGCCACCTCGCGTGCGTCGAAGCCGCCGCGCAGCATCTTCGAGGCCAGGAGGCCCACGCCGCCCGAGATCGGCCCCGTGGCGAAGACCTCGAGGATTTCGCGGCCGTCGTGGTTGACCGTCACGTAGAGGTTCTGCCCGTCGAAAGGTATCTGCCAGGTGAAGCCGCGCAGCTCGCGCGGCCGCTCGATGCGCACCACGTCGCCCGACTCGGTGCGCCGGACGGCGGCCGCGGCCGGCATGCCGTGAGTCTCTTCCCTCGCCGCCGGCTCTTCGGAGACGGCCGCCTCGGTCGCCGCGGCCTCGGTCGCGACGGCCGGGTCGCAGGCGACCTCGCCCTTGGCCTCGGCCCCCTTGACGGTCGAGAGCACCTGCGAGTCGCGCGAGCCGTCGCGGTAGTAGCTGACGGCCTTGCAGCCCAGCTCGCGCGCGAGCCGGTAGAGGCGGTCTACGGACTCGGTGGTGTCGTCGCGCGAGCCGTTGCAGGTCTTCGAGACGCCGTTATCCACGTGGCGCTGCGCGGCGGCGAGCACGTAGACGTGCTGCTCGGCCGTGATGGACATGGCCGAGACGAAGTAGTCGGGCAGCTCCCGCTCGTGCTCGACGACGTACTCGGCCGCCCGGTCAATGGACTCCTGGTCGGTCTGGTCAACGTCCACGCCGAGCGCCTCGGCGGCGAGCGTGTGGACGTAGGTGCGCTTGCCGAGCGTGTCGTGGCGGACGTAGGCCCAGGAGAAGTTGGGCTCGACGCCCGAGCTGGTCTCGGCGACGAGCGAGATGGTGCCGGTCGGCGCGATGGTCGTCGTCTCGTAGTTACGCGGCGTCAGGGAAACGTCCGCGGGCAGCCCGACCTCGTCGCGCAGGAAGCGGTCGTAGGACTCCTTGTTCGGGTGGTACTCGGGGAAGACGCCCTTCTCCGCGCCGAGGCGGCAGGACTCCGTCCACGCCTCGCGCCTGACGAACGACATCACCTCGTCCATCAGGTCAATAGACTCGCGGTCGCCGTACTTGACCTGAAGCTGAATGCAGAGGTCTGCGAAGCCCATCACGCCCAGGCCCACGGGGCGCGTGCGCTTGACCACGTCGTCAATCTCGGGGAGCGGCCACGCGCAGGTGTCTATGACGTTGTCGAGGAAGCGGACGCACCAGCGCGTCGTCTCGGCGAGACGCTCCCAGTCGAGCCGCGTCTCGGGGTCGTAGAACTTGGCGAGGTCGATTGAGCCGAGGTTGCACGAGTTGTTGAAGTGCAGGGCCTGCTCGGCGCAGGGGTTGGTGGCGTAGATCGGCCCCATCGAGTCCATCATGTGGTTGTGGCGGTTGACCTCGTCTATGAAGATGACGCCCGGCTCGGCGTAGCGGTGGGCCGAGGCGACGATGCGGTTCCAGACGTCGGGGGCGTAGACCATGCCGGGGCGCGGCGGCTCCTCGCGCGCGCAGCGTTCGAGCAGCCCGGCCCGCTCGGCCTCCATGAAGGCGGCGCGGTCGCGGAACGTCACGGGCTCGCCGTCCGAGGTGCGGTAGACGGCGTAGGGGCCGTCCTGCACGGGGTCGAAGACGGGCTCGTCCCACGGGCGGCCGTCGAAGGAGAGCTGATACCACTCCTTGTTATCAACGGCCGCGAAGAACTCGTCCGTGACCGTCACGGAGATGTTGAAGTTCGTCAGGCTGTGCTGGTCGTTCTTGGCGTGGATGAAGCGCAGCAGGTCGGGGTGGTCTACGCGCATGATGCCCATGTTGGCCCCGCGCCGGACGCCGCCCTGCTTCACCGTGTCGGTCGTCGTGTTGAAGATGTTCATGAACGAGACCGGCCCCGAAGCGACGCCGTGCGTCGAGCGCACCATCGAGCCGGCGGGCCGCAGCTTCTCGAAGGTGAAGCCGGTGCCGCCGCCCGTCTGGTGGATGATGGCCGCGTCCGTGGCCGTCTTCATGATGCCGGCGATGGAGTCGGGAACGTCCAAGACGAAGCAGGCGGCGAGCTGGCCGGCGGGCTTGCCGGCGTTGACGAGGCAGGGCGTGTTCGGGACGAACTCGCGGCGCAGCATGATGCCGCTCATCACGGCGTAGAACTCCTCGCGCCGGGCCTCGTCGGTCTCGGCCGTCGAGACGTGGCCGACGACGCGCGCCACGATGTCCGACCACTCCTCGACCGGGTTGCCGTTGAGGTCTTTCAGGCTGTAGCGCTTGGCGATGACCCGGCGGGCGTTGAGGCCGAGGGCCCCGGCCGGCGCTCGGCGCGAGCCGGTGATGTCAAGCGGCGTGGGGGTTCCCTGCGGGGCGTTCGGCTCGATTACGGTGCTCATCCTCTTTTTCGCCTTTCTCGCACTCGTGGGGGGTGCGAGGCGGTCAAATTACGTGTCTGAAAAAAACTCGGCGCTGCGGCGCGCCGTCTCTCCTGCGGTGTGTTTCTGTGTGCGCCTGGGCTGACGCGGGGCGAGAAATCCCTCGTGCGGCGGGGGCCGCTGCCGCCGCCTGCCGCTACCACCGTTCGGTCTCAA
>DASZKF010000101.1:0-3440 GCA_035947355.1 Pyrinomonadaceae bacterium
CAGGAAGCGCAAAAGCTTCGGCTGCAAGGCGAGCGGGAGGTCGCCGATCTCGTCGAGGAAGAGCGTGCCGCCCTCGGCCGCGCGCACAAGGCCCTCGTGGTCGGCGTGCGCGCCCGTGAACGCGCCCTTGCGGTGGCCGAACAGGAGGCTCTCGATGAGGTCGGAGGGCGCGGCCGTGCAGTTGAAGGGGATGAAAGGCGCCTGCGAGCGCCGGCTCAGGCGGTGGACGGCGCGCGCGACCAGCTCCTTGCCCGTCCCCGACTCGCCCGTGATGAGCACGGTCGAGTCAGAGTCCTTGACGCGCTCGACCGAGTGCGCGAGCGCCGTCATCAGGCGGCTCACGAAGACCATCCCCGGCAGGGACGCCGCCGCCACCTCCGCGTGCGCCGGCGCCTTGACGGGCTTGTGCAGCTCCTCGCGCAACCGCGCGTGCGCGTGCGCGAGCCGCGCCACATCCGAGAGCACACGCAGTTCTAAAGCCTGCCGCTCCGTCAGCGGCCGGACGCAGCGGCCGTAGATGGCCGCGCCCTCGCGCTGCGGCGTCGTGGCCGAGAGGATCAGGCAGATGGTCTGGTCGCCGGGCCTCATCTCGAGCGCGCCGTCTTCGTGCGCGAGCGCGGCCCCGACCCTCGCCTCCGCCTCGCCGATCTCCTCCTGATCCAGACCCTCGACCCACTTCAGGCGCGGCAACTCGCCCGACTTCTGCGCGAAGGTCGCGAGGCCGTAGGTCTGCGCCGTGGCGTCAATCATCAGCGCCGCCTTCAAGACGACGCTGTAGAGGACCTCCGCGCCCGTGTCGGCGGCCCGGCAGAGCGCCCTGACCATCGCCGCGAGCGGCAGACGAAACGGCTGATCGGTATTGTTTTCAACGTTTCCGGGAGGACACGAAGGCGTTGAACCGGACATATGAACTTAAAAGCCCTTGGTCGAATTAACGTGTGGAACCGGCGGAATGCGGCCGCGTCAGACGCCGGAGACGGCTTGAGGATGCCTGGGCAAGACGGACGGAACAGCCAAACAGGAGAGAATTTCGTCGGCTTTGCCGGAGCCCGCCGAGGGCCGCGACGCAGACAGTTAACAGTCTATGCGGAGCGGTCGCTAAGTGTCAACACATTTAGCATTTTGCTGCTTTTAACTACTAATTTTCAGTCCGGGTTAAACACCGGGCTCGGGCCGATTCAGTTTTCCACACCTGTGCGTCGTCTCCGGCAACCCTATCCTGCTGCCCTTAAAGACCATCAAGGGGAAATGCCCTCTCGGCGGATTTCCGTTCGCCCCGTGTTCGCCAAAACGTCGGCCCAACTCCTCTTACCTCAAGTAAATGTTGAACTTAGATGTATAAGTCGTTGAAAATCAAAGTCTTTACAGTTTAACAACATGGATGCTACATTCTCGCCGCTTTGTCGCTAATTTCTTGAGCGGCAAACAAATCAAAGCGATTTCCCGCACATCGTTTTGTGGAATCCGTCCAATAGCCTCTTTTGGGAAGTTTTCGGCACGTTCCAAAGGGGGTTAGAAGAGAAATGGCTATCCGTTTCGGCACATCGGGCTGGCGCGCGATCATCGCGGACGAGTTCACCTTCGCCAACGTGCGCAGGGTGACGCGGGCGATCTGTCGTCACCTGCGCGAGGCGGGGGCCGGCGACGGCGGGATTCTGATCGTCGGCTACGACACGCGTTTCATGGGGGAGAAGTTCGCGGAGATTTGCGTCGAGGAGTTGTCGGCCGCCGGGTTCGGGGCGCTGGTGTGCAACCGGCCGACGCCGACGCCGACCATCTCACACGCCATCCGCCACCGCCGCGCGGTCGGCGCGGTCAACTTCACCGCCTCTCACAACCCGCCCGAATACAACGGGATGAAGTTCTCGACGGCCGACGGCGCCCCGGCCCTCCCGGAGGTCACGAAGAGGGTCGAGGCTTTCATCGCCGAAAGCGACGAGCGCGCGACGCCGGCCGCCGCGGGCGGAGCTTCCGCCGCCGAGTCTTATGACCCTCGGCCGACCTACATCGCCGACCTCGAAAGCAAAGTCCGCTTCGACATAATCGCCGCGGCCGGCGGGCGCTACGCCTACGACCCGCTGTGGGGCACGGGCCGCGGCTATCTCGATCACGCCTTGCGCCGGCATGGCCTCGAAGTCGAGACCATACACGACTGGCGCGACGTGCTCTTCGGCGGGCGCTCGCCGGAGCCGGACTCGGAGCACTTGGACGAGTTGCGCGAGGCGATGCGGCGCAACGGCTGCGTGCTGGGCCTCGCGACCGACGGCGACGGCGACCGTTTCGGAGTGCTCGACGCCGACGGCACCTTCATCACGCCGAACAACCTGATCGCGCTCCTCTTCGACTACCTGACCGAGTCGCGCGGCTGGGCGACGGGCGTCGCCCGCTCGGTCGCCACGTCGAATCTGGTTGACCGCGTCGCCGAGGCGCGGGGCCTGCCGCTCTACGAGACGCCGGTCGGCTTCAAGTTCATCGGCGAGCTGATTATTCAGGACAAGATCACGCTCGGCGGCGAGGAGTCGGCGGGGATGTCCATCAGGGGTCACTACCCGGAGAAGGACGGCATCATCGCGTGCCTTCTGGCGGCCGAAGCGGTCGCGGCGCGCGGGGCGAGTCTGACGGAACAACTCGAAGCGCTCTACGCGCGCGTCGGCCGGCTCGAAGGGGCGCGCATCGGCGTGAGGCTGACGCCGGAGATCGTCCGCTCGCTGCCCGAGCGCCTCGCGCGCGAGCCCGAAGAGATCGGCGGCCGGCGCGTCGAGCGCGTCAACCGCACGGACGGCGTCAAGTTCATCTTCGCCGACGGCTCCTGGCTTTTGATGCGCCCGTCGGGGACGGAGCCTCTGGTGCGCATCTACGCGGAATCGGAATCAAAACAAGACCTGGAGGTGTTACTCGAAAATGGCCGCAAATTCCTTCTGGGCTGACGCCCGACTCGACGCACAGCGCCCCGCCGCCCGCGCCCTCACGCTGCCCGCCCCCGCCAGGGAGGCTGGGGTCGAGGCGTTCGCGCCGCGCGCGACGGCCCGCCGCCGCGACCTTTCACTCCCCTCCTGGGTCGTCTTCTGCATGATCATGCTGGCGACGTTCGCCGTCTGCGTGACGGTCACGATGCGGACGCACGCCGGGATGCGCTCGGCCGCGGAGGAGTACGGCGAGGTGAGCGCCGGCGTGGAGCAGATTCGTGCCGTTAACGACTCGCTGCGGCGCGAGGTCGAGCGCATGCGCCACGACCCGCGCGCCATCGAGGCCGCCGCCCGCGAGCGCATGAACATGGTGCGGCCCAACGAAGTCGTCGTGCCTCTGAATTAGCCCGCGGCCCGCGCGGGTTCGCCGCCATCATGTCTTGAGCCTGACGCCCGCCGCCTGCCGCCCGCCGGTTCGTCCTGCTTGCTTCGCCCGCCTTACGGCGCGGCCGCCCGATGCGATCGGGCGGCCGC
>DASZKF010000102.1:0-1610 GCA_035947355.1 Pyrinomonadaceae bacterium
CCGCACTCCGGCTGTGCCACAATCCCCGGCGCAAATCATTTCAAAATCCGAAGAGCGAAGAGGGACGAGCATGGCAGAGAACGAGAACGCGATTTCGCCCGCGCCCGCCGAGGGCGGCGAGGGGGGAGGCGGGGCGGCCGCACCCACCCAGGAGGCCGCGCCCGCGACGCCCGCGGCCGCGCCGGCCCCGGAGGAGATTACCTACCACGCCGTCGAGAAGGACGGCCAGGTCACCGCCATCTGGGAGATGCAGGGCCGCAAGCACCTGCGCACCATAGACCCGCGCTCCCGCCAGGGCCAGGAAATCCTCCGCCTCTACACGGCCGAGCACCACGAATAGCCTTAAGGCAGTTTCGAGTTACGGGTTTCGGGTTTCGAGCTCGGGCGGCGCGGTTGAATGGCTCACCGGACGCAACACGAACTCGAAACGCGAAACCCGTAACTCGAAACTGTTCATCCGCCTCGGATGAACGCCTCGATGTTGGCGACGAGTTGGTCGGCGAGGGCCTGCATGGCCTCGCGGCTGGCCCAGGCGACGTGGGGCGTGACGATGAGGTTGGGCAGGTCGAGCGCGAGCAGCGGGTTGCGGCCGGCGTCGGCCCGCGGCGGCTCGACGCTGAGCACGTCCACGCCGGCCCCAGCGATCCTTCCTTCCGCGAGCGCCTCGGCCAGCGCCGCCTCGTCCACCACCCCGCCCCGCGCGCAGTTAATCAGGATCGCCGACGGCTTCATCAGAGACAACTCCGCGCGCCCGACGAGCCCGCGCGTCTCCTCGTTGAGCGGGACGTGCAGCGTCAAGACGTCCGCCGCGCCGAGCACCTCCTCGAAGGCGAGGCGGCCCTCGCGCACCGCGTCCGCGCCCCTGTGCTCGGCGACGAGGACGCGCATGCCGAGCGCGCGGCACAGCTCCGCCACGGCCCGGCCGAGCGCGCCGTAGCCGACGACGCCGAGCGCCGAGCCGTGCAGGTCGCGAATCTCGTGCGTCAGCAGGCAGAAGTGCGCGGCCCGCTCCCAGGCCCCGGCGCGCACGTCCTCGCGGTAGCCGAGGAGGTTGCGCCTGAGCGCCAGCATCAGCATCAGGACGTGCTCGGGCAGCGTGCGGCGCGCGTAGCCGCGCACGTTGACGACCGCGACGCCGCGCTCGCGGCAGAAGTCGAGGTCTACGTTGTCGGTGCCCGTCGCGGCGACGGCGACGAGGCGCAGCCGCGGCAGTTGCCGCAGCGCGTCGGCGCGCAGCGCCACCTTGTTCGTCACGGCGACGGTCGCCTCGCGCAGCCGCTCGACGACCTCCTCGGGCCGCGTCGCCCCGTAGTCCACCCAGCGGTGCTCGAACGCCGGCCTCCGAAGTTCCGCCCCCAGCGTGTCGCGGTCGAGGAAAACGATGGTCTCCATGTTCACATTTTAGATTTTGGATTTTCGATTTGCGATTGATAGTCGTCAGTCGTCAGTCGTCAGTTTCGCCTTTCGCGACGGCGGGCCGGGCCGGCTATGGTAGCATCCCCCGCGGGCGGAAGGCGAAACTGACGACTGACGACTGACGACTATCAATCGCAAATCGAAAATCCAAAATCTAAAATGTGAACATGGAGACCATCGTTTTCCTCGACCGC
>DASZKF010000103.1:0-31203 GCA_035947355.1 Pyrinomonadaceae bacterium
CACGCGCGGGTGGGCGACGAGGTGTACGTGCACGGGTCGGCCGCGAGCCGCGCGCTGCGGGCGCTCGGCGGCGGCGTCGAGGCGTGCCTGACCGTGACGCTGATCGACGGGCTCGTGCTCGCCCGCTCGGCCTTCCACCACTCGATCAACTACCGCTCGGTCGTCGTCTTCGGCCGGGCGCGGGTCGTCGAGTCGGAAGGGGAGAAGATGCGCGCGCTGCACGCCTTCACCGAGCACGTCCTGCCGGGCCGCTGGGACGAGGTGCGCGCGCCCAACCGGCAGGAGCTGGACGCGACGCTCGTCCTCGCCCTCCCTTTGCAGGAAGCCTCCGCTAAAGTCCGCACGGGGCCGCCGATAGACGACGAGGAGGATTACGCCCTCGCGGTCTGGGCCGGCGTGCTGCCGCTCGGAGTGGCCGCCGGCGAGGCGGTCCCCGACCCGCGGCTGAAGGACGCGACGCCCCTGCCCGAATACCTCGCCGGCTTCAGCCTCGCGTCCCGGCGGCCGGGGCCTGCCTCTGTGGTTGAAGAGTAAGACCGGCCGCCGCGTCGGAGTCCGCAAAAAATCCGGCGGGAACTTCTTGCAAAAAATCCGGCGGGGAGATAATGTACGCCTCGCGGGGCTGTGGCGCTGCGGCGCGTGTATTGTCGGGCCGAGGCCCGAAGCGCCTCCGAGCGAGGCCGCCCACCTCTTTACGCTGGTCAGTACAAGCCTGACACACGGCCCCGCCCACTACTCTTTCAGCTCCCTGATGATGCTCCGCAACTTCTTCTCTGGCGGCGTCCGCCCAGGCAGGAGTTTCTTGTGCCTCGCATTCGGCATGGTGATGAGCGTCTGATGTTTGAGGCCAGGTAGCTTTGCCGCCCGCGTCACGCTCCCGCCCGCCTCTTCTAAAGCCTGCTCGATCATCGTCGCCTCGGAGTCACGGACGGCCCCGCTTCAGGACGAATTTTCTGGCAGGTAGCTGAATCGTCGGGCAGAGCCGGTGTGTTGACACGCGTGGGCCGCCGGACGATACTGCCGCCGCAGTCCCATCCCGCCCGCCCGCCGCCCGACGCCCGATGCGAGACATTGCCACCCGCGAAGACATACGCGACCTGATCCTCGACGCGGCCGACCGCCTGCTGGCCCGCAACGGCTACAAGAAGATGACGATGGAAGACCTCGCGCAGGAGGTCGGCATCGGCAAGGGGACGATCTACCTCCACTTCCCGTCGAAGGAGGAGGTCGTCCTCTCGCACGTGGATCGCATCGTCGAGCGCCTCAAGGTCGAGCTGCGCCGCCTCGCCGACTCCCCGCTCGCGCCCGAAGGGCGCCTGCGCGAGATGCTGCTGGCGCGCGTGCTCTACCGCTTCGACAGCGTGCAGCACTACACCGAGAGCCTGAGCGACCTCTTGGCCGCGCTGCGGCCCGGCCTGCTCGCGCGCCGCCGCCGACACTTCGAGCAGGAGGCTGAGATCGTCGCCGAGGTCCTCAGCGAGGGGCGGCGCGCGGGCGTCTTCGAGTTCGCGGACGCCGCGGCCACCGCGCGCGCCCTCCTGACGGCCACCAACGCGCTCCTGCCTTACAGCCTGAGCGCCCGCGAGCTGGGGCGGCGCGAGGACGTGAAGGAGGAGGCGGCGCGCGTCGTCCGCCTCCTGCTCGAAGGTCTCCTGTCCCGGCGGGGATGAATTAGAATTAGAATGGCGGGGCGCGGAGGGAAGCGACACCGAAGGCCCCTCGGGCCGCGCCGGCCGCAAGAAGCCCGGGCTGTCGCGTTCAAACTGCGGCGGGACGGGAAGGAGCATTAAAGATCATGGCAGAACTCTTTCGCGCGCGGCCGCCCTTCAGGCCCCTGGGCCTCGCGGCGGCCGCCGCCCTCTTCTGGTCGCTCGTCGTCTGGACGCCGCCGGGCGCGGGCGCCTTCGGGCGGGGCCGCAGCGGTGCCGCGGGTTCAAGGGACGCGTGGTCAGACACGGCCGCGCATAACCGGAGGCGTCGGCACCGCGGGCGTCGGGGGAGGAGGGTTACAACGATGGCGGTCGCCGGACAGACAGCGGCGCGGGGGGACTGGGGCGGCGAGCACATCTCTTTAAAGCTGACGGACGGCGGCGGCAGCTTCGAGCTCGATTGTGCCCACGGCACGATAGACGAGCCGCTCTCGACGGGCGGCGACGGCTCGTTCGACGTGCGGGGGCGGTTCGTCGCGGAGAGGGGCGGGCCTGAAGTCAAAGGCGAGCGGCCCGAGAGTCACCCGGCGCGGTTCACCGGCCGCGTAGACGGCAAGAGGATGACGATGCGCATCGTCCTGACCGGCTCGGGCGAGCCGGTCGGCGACTTCTCGCTCGAACACGGAAAAGACCCGCACATCACGAAATGTCTCTGAGGCGGCCGGGCGAAAGGCCGCGGCGGGCGCGCAAATCGAAAGGGGGAGGGCCGCGCCCGGCCCTCCCCCTTTCTGTCATGTCGGCCCCGGCGCTTTAGAAGCCGACCCTGGCGATGCGGGTGCCCCAGACGGTCTGGGAGTTGATCTTCTGGTTCGTCACCCAGAAGAGGAGCGAGTTCGAAGGGTCTACCGAGACGGCCGAGTAGTCGCCCCAGCGGAGCACGCTCCCCGCCCCTTCCTTAAGGCAGGTCGGGCTGCCGAACAGCGCCGTGCCCGCGCCCAGTGCAGTCGGGTCGGCGGCCCGGCGGCCGGCGAAGCGAACCTGCGCGTGTTGGCTCAGACTCGGCTCGGTCGCCGTCCACGTGACGACCATGTCCTTGGCGGCGTTGGCCGCGATCGAGACGTTGAAGTCGTGCGAAGACCCGCTCTTGAAGAAGCTCGCCGACCTGATGAGCGCCCTCGTGGTCGTGTTGATCTCGTAGTACCTGGGTATGGGGAACGCGCTCGTGCTCGTCGCCGCCGCGGTGTGGGCGTTGAAGAGCGAGGCCCCGGTCTGCGTGCTGGCGTTCTGGAAGCGCAGGTCGGTGTCGAGCCTCTGGGTGCTGCATGAGTTCAGTTGCCGGGCGTCCGGCGGGACGAAGAAGGACGGGACGGTGACGGTGCCGACGAAGGTCAGAGTCGGCGACGGCGAGGCGTCGGTCAGGCGGTAGAGCCGGAGCGTGCTGCCGCCCCCGGCCGGGGCCGACAGGAGGAAGGCGTGGGCGCTGGTGTCGAGCACGATGGGCGGCGCGATGGTTCCGACGTTGAGGAACGCCGCGCGGTACTGGAAGAAGCTGGCGACGCCGCCGGCGTACATAGTGAGCTTCGGGAAGGCGTAGACGCGGCTCTCCCTGTAGCCGGGCGAGGTGGACGGCCCGAAGATGTTCGCCGTGACGATGATGTGGTTCTTGTCGAAGCCGAGCTGCGGGTAGTCGAAGAAGTCGTCGTTGTCCAGGACGTTGATGTCGAAGCGGTAGATGAAGTAGGCGCCCGTCGCGCTGCTCGTCTGCGAGACCGCGATCAGGCAGCGCTGCACGGTGGCCGACTCCTGGAACGCCTCAGCCAGGACGATCCAGCGCGCCGAAGCCTTGTCGTAGACGACGCGCGGGTCAAAGATGGTCTTCAGCGTGTAGCCGAAGAAGCTGGCGAGCGAGACGTTGCTGAGCAGGCCGCCGCTCTTGTTGAAGCGGAGAATCCTGCTGTTCGTCACCTGGACGTAGTGGGTCAGGCCGACCGCGCCGTGTGGGTCGGGCGGGTTCATGCCGCTCTCGGAAGCGCCGTTGATGTTGACGGCCTTGAGGACGGGCGGGGCCAGCGGCTCGGTCCCGAACATGTCGGCCGTCCCGCCCTTGCCGTCCGCGCCCGGCTTGAGCTGCGCGAAGTTGTTGTTGGCGGCAGCCTTGAGCGACTCGTACAGCGCCTCGTCCATCGTCGGCCGGAGGCGGAGCCGGCCCTGGCGCGGCGTCTCCGGGCGGAGCCGGTTGACGGCCTCGTCCGCCGCCACCTGCTTCGGCGTCCGCAGCGTCGGCGCGTAGCCGAGCGGCCTTTCGACGGCGCTCGACAGCTCCTCTGCCGGGCCGTGCTGCCGCTCGTCGTCCTGCGCGGCCGCCTCGCCGACCGCCTGCGCCTGCGCCTGGGCGGCAGTCCGCGTGTTCACGGGTGAGGCGGTGAACAGCATCGCCAGGGCGAGCGCGCCAACGGCGCAGGTGGTGAGTCGTCTGCCAAACTTATGCATCGGGGGCCTCCTTATGTTCTTTGGGGCTGAAGGGTCGGGGGCAGGACGGCGGGCAGCGCCCGTGCGGCGGCGCAGCCTCGTGCTGTAAGCGGCCGGCGGTGACTACTGGGTTAACCATCCCGAAAGTGATTAAGGCGCGTAACGAGAACCTGGAGCCACGGGTGCAGGGCCGAAAGACTGGCGCTCGCCCGGAGGAGTAAGGTTGATGACACCTTCACGCCGTGCGTGACGATGCGGTGCGGTGGGTGGGATTGATGAGGCCGGCCCGGCCGATCCAATCGGGCGCGAACTATACGCTGGCCGCACTTTGATGTCAACAAGATCGGGCCTCGGCCGCGGGCCGTGACGCCGGCCCAGGCCGGAGGTCGGCCGACCGGCCTCCGCTTCATCAGGACTCTCGATTGTTACGGCGGGGCGCGGGAGGGTGGGCCGGACGCGGCCGACCCGCCGCGGGCAGGCGTCCGGGAAAAGTCTGATGCCGGGGGCGGGACTCGAACCCGCACGGCCTTACGGCCAACGGATTTTAAGTCCGTTGCGTCTACCGGTTTCGCCACCCCGGCGGTGTGGGTGCGAAGATAGCACGCCGCGCCGGGCCGCGCCAAACCGGCCGCCGCCGCGCCCTTCACCGGCGGCCGCGGGCGTGTGTTAGAATGGCGGGCAACGGCGAAGCCTCGTGCACAGACGGCCTTGAGGGACGCGGCCCTATGACGGAAGAGAAGGAACTGTTCCACCAGCACATCCAGCGGGCGGGACTCAAGCGCACGGCGCAGCGCGACCTCATCCTCGACGTCTTCCTCCGCACCGAGAAGCACCTGTCGAGCGAAGACCTCTACCACCTGGTCAAGGACGAGGACCCGTCGGTCGGCCACACGACCGTCTACCGCACGCTCAAGCTGCTGACCGAGGCGGGGCTGGCCCGCGAGGTGCGCTTCGGCGACGGCCGCACGCGCTACGAGCACAACTACAAGCACCCGCACCACGACCACATGATCTGCACCCAGTGCGGCAAGACCATCGAGTTCTACTCGGCGGAGCTGGAAGCCATCCAGGACGCCATCGTCGCCCGGCACAAGTTCCGGCCCACGCAGCACTCCCTGCGCATCTTCGGCGTCTGCTCGGAGTGCCACCGCGACCGCGGCGTCAAGCCGTCGGACGAGTCGGCCGCCGAGCCGCGCGTCCGCTTCGCCAGCGCGCCGAACACACAGTAAACAGTTCCAAGTTTCGAGTTCAAAGTTTCAAGTTACGAAATCGTCTTTAACTTGAAACTTTGAACTCGAAACTTGGAACTGATTCCGAAGGAATCATATGAGCGTGAACGTCGAGTGGAAGGTGGAGGGCGAGGGACGCGGCGGGGTCGTCGCGGAGGGCACGTACCTCTGGGAGGCGGCGAGGCGTCTGGGCGTGCGGCTCCCGGCCGAGTGCGAGGGCCGCGGCGAGTGCGACACGTGCGCGGTCGTCGTCGAGGAGGGCGCGACGCTCCTGTCGGGCCTGACCGCCGCCGAGCGCGAGCGCCTCAGCCCGGAGCGGCTGGCGGCCGGCGAGCGCCTCGCCTGCCAGGCGAAGGTCGAGCGCGGCGGCGACCTCGTGCTCCGGCCCGTGCCGCCGACCGAGCGCGCCGAGACGACCGAGGAGGCGGTCAAAGACATCCGCCAGGAGTTCCGCCAGATGCCGCTCCAGAAGAAGCTCGCCACCCTCGTCGAGCTCGAGGCCGTGACGGCCGCGCAGACGCTCGACCGGATCATCAGCCTCCCCTTCGCGGCCTTCGAGAAGGGCCTCGACCTGCTGGCCGTCCGCGGCCGCCGCCTCGCGCGCGACGAGCGCGCCACGCGCCGCCCGGCCGAGCACAGGGAAGACAAATGATGAATGCGGAATGATGAATGATGAATATCACCACGCCGCCTTCGTCATATTCATCATTCATCATTCCGCATTCATCATTTCCCGAGGTGTGTCATGCTGAAGGCGACTGACATTCTCGTCCCCGTGGATTTCTCGCCGACCTCGATCAACGCCGTGCGCGTGGCGCTGGGGCTGGCCGAGCCGGACGGCGACATCACGCTGCTGCACGTCATTGACAAGGAGTTCGTGGACGACGCCGTGGCCGCCGGGATGGGCACGTCCGAGGAGATCACGGCCCGCCTGCGCGAGCAGGCCGAGGCCAGCTTCACGAGCGCCCTCGAAGGTCTCCCGGCCGGCGAGGTCAGCGTCGAGCGGATGGTCGTCGTCGGCAGCCCGTTCGTCGAAATCCTCAAGATCGCGCGCGACCTCGACCTGCCGATGATCGTGATGGGCATGCGCGGCCGCTCGACCCCGGCCGAGGAACTCCTCTTCGGCTCGACCGCCGAGAAGGTCCTGCGCGGCGCGCGCGTCCCCGTCCTCTGCGTCCCCTTCTGAGCGGAACACAGCAGCCAGAGCCGCGTGAAGAAATCGAGACAGTTTCAAGGAATGATGAACGCGGAATGATAAATGATGAATTAGACTAGGCCGCCCTCGTGATATTCATCATTCCGCATTCATCATTTCTTTTCTAAGACGAATGACGACGGGAGACGACAAGCGGGTCGCGGTCGTGCCCGGCGACGGCATCGGCCCGGAGGTCGTCCGGGAGGCCGTCGCCGCCCTCGAAGTCCTGCGCGAGACGCACGGCGTCCGCCTCGAACTCCGGGACTTCGACTGGGGCGCGGACAAGTTCCTTAACGAAGGCGTCAGCCTGCCCGAGGGCGCGCTCGGGATGCTCTCGCGTGAGTTCGACGCCGTCCTCGCCGGGGCGTTCGGCGACCCGCGCGTGCCCTCGAACCAGCACGCCGAGGACATCCTGCTCGGCATGCGGCGCGGCCTCGACCTCTACATCAACCTCCGGCCCGTCCGCCTCCTCCACCCGCGGCTCACGCCGCTGCGCGACCGCACGCCCGAGGAGATAGACTTCGTCGTCTTCCGCGAGAACACGGAGGGCGCCTACAGCGGCGCGGGCGGCTTCCTCAAGCGCGGGACGCCGGACGAGATCGCCACGCAGGAGGAGCTGAACACCCGCAAGGGCGTCGAGCGGATCATCGTCGCCGCCTTCGAGTACGCGCGCGCGCGCGGCCGTCGGCGCGTCACGATGGCCGACAAGTCGAACGTCCAGCGCTTCGGCGGCGACCTCTGGCAGCGCGTCTTCCGTGAGGTCGCCGCCGAGTACGACGACGTCGAGGCCAACCACCAGTACGTTGACGCGATGGCGATGTTCATGGTGCTGAACCCGGCGCAGTACGGCGTCATCGTCACGAGCAACCTCTTCGGCGACATCCTGACCGACCTCGGCGCGGCCCTCCAGGGGGGCCTCGGCCTCGCCGCCTCGGGCAACATCCACCCCGGCCGCGTCTCCCTGTTCGAGCCCGTCCACGGCAGCGCGCCGCCGCTCGCCGGGAAGTCCCTCGCCAATCCGGCAGGAGCTATTCTCAGTGCGGCGTTGATGCTAGAATACCTGGGACACGCGGCGGCGGCGGCGGCGCTCGAACGGGCGGTGCGCGAGTCAATCGCGGCCGGCGAGACGACGCGCGACCTCGGCGGCCCACTCTCCACCGCCGGAGCCGGCGAGAGCATCAGACGAAGAATCAAAGGATAGTTTCGAGTTTCGGGTTTCGAGTTAAAGACAATTTGTTTCCTAACTCGAAACTAGAAACCCGCGACTCGAAACTCTTGAGTTATGACTAAGGGGCAGGAGACGGCGCAGCGTTTGATCGCGATCATCGTCATCATGGCGATGCTCGGCGTGATGGGCATCCCGCTGACCGTCATCTTCTTCTTCGCCACGGTCGTCTACTTCGTCTGGCGCGCCGTCCAGCGCTCGGAGCGGCAGGACATCAAGAACATCTTCGACTTCTACATCTCGGCCAGCGAGGTGCTGCGCGACGAGGAGAAGCGCTGGTACGGCTTCGAGCTAAACCACGTCATCGGCGAGGGCGAGCGCGTCCTGCACCTGATGCCCGACCCGCCGCCGCTCGTCTACTTCGCCCTCGGCTCGCTCTACCAGCGGGCCGGCGACCACGAGGCGGCCGCCGAGCACCTCGCCTACGTACTCGAAGACGAGCGCGGCGACGAGTCGGGCCGGCTCGCGCCCTCGGCGGAGCTGCGCCGCTACGTCGAGGTGCTGCGCCGCATCGAGCGCGAGCCGACCGAGGCCCCGCAGACGATGGCCGCCATCCGCAGCCTGGAGCGCGCCCGCCGCACCCGCGCCGCCGAGATGCTCGCCGAGTCCCGCGCCCGCCTCGGCGAGCGCGCCGCGCCCGCGCTCCGCACCCCGCCCCCGGCCGCGCCCAAGGAGGAGGCCGGCCTGCGCGCCCTCGAAGCCAGGCGCCCGACGCCCACGCCGACGCCGACCGCGCCCCCGCCCATCGCCGAGGTGCTGCGCGACCTCTACGAGGAAGAGAAGAAGACCGCCTGATGGCAATTAAGAATTAAGAATTAAGAATTAAGAATTGCGGCGCTTGTAACTCTTAACTCTTAATTCTTAATTCTTAATTCTTAATTCCTAATTGCCATGGAGCCGGGGAAGAGGGTCGGCAGCTACGTGGTCGAGGAGGCCGTCGGGCGCGGCGGGATGGGCGTGGTCTACCGCGGCCGCCACGCGACGCTGCCGCGCGCCGTCGCCATCAAGTCCATCAGCCCGCGCGGCACGCACGACCTCCGGCGGCTCCGCCACCGCTTCGAGCGCGAGGCCTTCGTCCAGGCGCAGCTCGACCACCCGGGCATCGTCAAAATCTACGACTACGTCGTCTCCGAGCAGACCTACTTCATCGTCATGGAGTTCGTCGAGGGGCGCTCGCTGGCGCAGCTCATCGCCGACGAGCGCGGGCCGCTCGACACCGAGCGCGCGCTCGACCTCGCCGAGCAGATCCTCGAAGCCGTCTCCTACGCGCACACCTTCTCGTACCGCGACGAGCACGGGGCCACGCACCGCGGCCTCGTCCACCGCGACCTCAAGCCGGCCAACATCATGATCGCCCCCGGCGACCGCATCAAGATCACCGACTTCGGCATCGTCAAGCTGGTCGGCGCGGCGGCGACCGACACCTCGAACATCGTCTACGGCTCGCCCCGCTACGTCTCGCCCGAGCAGGCGGCCGGCGAGCCGCTCGACCAGCGCTCGGACGTCTACTCGGTCGGCGTCATCCTCTACGAGATGCTGACGGGCGAGACGCCCTTCGGCGGCCGCCGCGGCGAGGGAGAACCCAAGCCGTCGCGCACCGACATCCTCCGCGCGCACCGGGAGGAGCCGCCGCGCCCGCCCTCGGCGTTGAACCCGGCCGTCGCGCCCGAGGTCGAGCGCGTCGTCCTGCGCGCGCTGGAGAAGAAGCCCGAGCGGCGCTTCGGCTCGGCCGCGGACTTCCTGCGCGCCCTGCGCCGCGCGCGGGGCCGCGAGGCCGAGGGCGTGGCGGCGGCCGTCCCGGCGCACCCCGGCACGGCCGCGCTCGGGGCGGCCGGCACCGCGATGCTCGGCTCGACGACCGACGAGCTTTTGCAGGACGCCTACCACACCCAGCCGATCACGACCGCCGAGTGCGAGGCGTGCGGGGCGGAGGTCACTTCGGACGACGAGGCGTGCCGCGCCTGCGGGCACGAACTGGAGGCCGCCGGCGCGGCCTCGCCCGCGACGGAAAGGCTCGCGCGGGCCGAGGCGACGGCGCGGCGGGCGCGGCGCGGCCTGAAGCTCTTCGGCATCTCGGCCGCGCTCCTCTTAATGCTCGCGGCGCTCATCGCCTTCGTCCGCCTGCGCGGCTTCGACGCGCGCCCGGCCGAAGAGACGCCGTCGCCGGCCCCCCCGGCCTCGCCCGCCTCTGAGACGCCCGCCGCCGGCCCCGTCGCCCGGCTCGGCGCGCGCGTGAACGTGGATTCGACCTACGACGGCTACAACACGAAGCCGCTCGCGGACGGCATCAAGGACGTGCGCCAGATCAGCGCGATGCGTTACAACCAGGGCAACTGGGTCTCGGCCGAGGTGCCTTCGGAGCACTGGGTCGAGTTCGACTTCGGGCGCGAGGCCCGCGTCACGGCCGTCTACGTCTACTGGGGCTTCGACCGCGACCGCTACATGCCCTCGCGCGTCGCCGAGCTGCAGGTGCCGGACGGCGCGGGCGGCTGGCGCGCGCTCGCGCGCCTCGAACCGGGCGGCCACTACGACCGCACGGCCTTCGAGTTCGAGCCGGTCACGACGGCCAAGCTCCGCGTCCTCCAGCCCGCGCAGCAGGGGCCGCCCAACCGCCCCTTCGTCATGTGGGTGCGCGAGGTAGAGGTCTTCGGCTCTCAGGAATAAAAAAGTTTCGGGTTACGAGTTTCGAGTTTCGAGTTAAAAGCCCCGCGGCGTTGAAGGCTCACCTTTGAAAACACGGACTCGAAACTCGAAACTCGTAACCCGAATCTTCGTAAATTCAACAAAGTCTCGCGAGCGGCTGGCGGAGGTGTTCCGATGTCGGAGTTCATCTTGGCGATGGATTCGCAGGGTAGCTACACGGTCGGCGAGCACGTCGCGCGGCGGATGCTGGCCGGCGACATCGAGGACGTGCGGGGCCGGCTCGTCTACGCGCTCGAACGGCTCGGCTATCAGGTCGTCAGCGAGAACCCCCTGATGGCCCGCCGCGCCGCGCGCAAGGGGCTGGTGCGCGCGGACTTCCTCGACTACGCGCGCAAGCTCTCGGTCTCTCTGCGGCCGAGCAGCGCCGCCACCACGGTCGCCACCTTCGACTTCGCCGTCGTCCACAACGGCCTGATGACCGACGGCGACAAGAAGACGCTCGAACTCGAAGCCGACGCCGTCATCGCGCTGGCCGCCGCGCCGCCCGCCGCCAGCGTCTGCCGCAACTGCGGGACGGAGAACCCCGGCGACGTGCGCTTCTGCCGGCTGTGCGGCGCGCCCGGCACGGCCGCCGAGCCGGCCGAACTCGAAGTGGCGCGCCTGACGGCCGGGGCGCGCGCCTCGCTGCAAGAGATTTTCATCGGCCTGCTCGTCTCGGTCGGGCTGCTCGCCGTCACGCTCCCGATGATCCTGCTCGGCAAGCCGAAGGTGGCGAACGCCGGCTGGTTCTTCCTCGCGCTCGGCCAGGCCTTCGCGTGGTGGATGATCCTCTACGGGGTGCTCAGGCTGCACCGGACGGTCAACCCGAAGGGCGAGCGCGCGCGGCCGTCGAGCGCGGCCGGCTTCGCCCCGGCGCTGCGCGCCGAGCACACTTCGGAGACCTCCGCGCTCCCGCCCGCCCCGGCCCGCGCCTCGGTCACTGAAGGCACGACCGAACTCCTGACCCCGACGCCCGCGCGCCGCGCGCCGTCCGCCGTCCGCCGCGAAAGACCCGACACGAAAGAAGTAGACAGTAGACAGTAGTCAGTAGCCAGCAGTTTGTCGTAAAGTGCGTTGACGCTTAAACTCCAACCGACCGACGAAGGGAAAGTTCTTCTACTGTCTACTGACTACTGTCTACCGTCTACTCGAAAATGCTCACCGCCGAGATCATCGCCGTCGGCTCCGAACTGCTGACGCCCTTGCGCACGGACACGAACAGCCTCTGGCTGACCGACAGGCTCAACAGCGTCGGCATCGAGGTCAAGCTGAAGACGGTCGTCGGCGACGACGACGCGCGGCTCGAAGAGACGATCCGCGACGCCCTCAAGCGCTCGACCTGCGCGGTACTCACCGGCGGCCTCGGCCCGACGGAGGACGACATCACGCGCAAGATCGCCGCCCGCGCCCTCGGCCGCCGCCTCCTCCTGGACGAGCGCGTCCTCGAAGACATCCGCGCCAAGTTCGCCCACTGGGGCCGGCAGATGCCCGAGATCAACTCGCGGCAGGCGATGGTCATCGAGGGCGCGCAGGTCTTGGACAACCCGAACGGCTCGGCCCCCGGCATGTACCTCGAACACGAAGGCCGCGTCGTCGTCCTCCTGCCGGGGCCGCCGCGCGAGATGAAGCCGATGTTCGACGGGCAGGTGCTCGCGAAGCTCGCGGCGAAGGCGGGCGGGGTGCGCGTCGCGCGGCGCGTGCTGAGGGTCTCGGGCCTCGGCGAGTCGGCCGTGGACGAGCGCATCGCGCCCGTCTACACGCAGTACAAGAACCCGCAGACGACGATCCTCTTCAACCGCAGCGAGATCGAAATCCACCTCACCGCGCAGGCCAAGACCGAGGCCGAGGCCGAACTGCTCCTCGACGGCCTCGCCGGCCAGCTCGAGGATCGGCTCGGCCACTCGGTCTTCGCCTTCCGCGGCGAGACGATGGAGGAGGTCGTGGGCTTGCGCCTCGCCGTCTCGGGCTTCACCGTCGCCACGGCCGAGAGCTGCACGGGCGGCCTCGTCGCGCACCGGTTGACGGAAGTCCCAGGCTCCTCTTCCTACTTCATGGAAGGCGTCGTCGCCTACTCGAACGAGGCGAAGACGCGGCTGCTCGGCGTGCCTGCGGAACTGATCGGGGCGCACGGCGCGGTCAGCGCCGAGGTGGCCGAGGCGATGGCCGAGGGCGTCAAGGCCCGCGCGGGCGTTGACTTCGGCCTCTCGGTGACGGGCGTCGCCGGCCCCGGCGGCGGCAGCGCCGAGAAGCCGGTCGGCCTCGTCTACATCGCTCTCGCCGACGACGCGCACACCGAGCACCGTCGCCTGATGCTGCCCGGCGACCGCCACCTCATCCGCTGGCGCGCCTCGCAGGCCGCGCTCGACCTCCTGCGGAGGAGACTGATTTGAGACACGCCGCAGAGACGGAAGAGTAACCACGGAGAAGGAATTTTAGATTTGCGATTTTAGATTTTCGATTGGCGAGCCGCGCCATCTTCCAATCGAAAATCGCAAATCTAAAATCAAAAATTTCTTCTCTGTGCCCCTGTGGTTACTTCGCGGTTTGAAGATGCGAGTAAGCCCGATGATGAATCAAACCCCTCAGCCCGCGCGGCGGAAGGCTTGGGCCGCGATGTTCGCCGCGAGCGCGGCGGTCGCGGTCGTCGCGTTCTTCATCTTCGGGGTCTTCGGCGGGTTCGTGCTGCTCGTGGCGCTCAACGGCTTCAGCGAGAGCCAGGCCGCGCCGGTCTTCGTCGTCTACTTCGTCTTCGTGTTCGGAGCCACCACGCTGGTCGCCGCACTCTTCAACTGGCTCATCATCCGGCGCGGCTTCCCGGCCGCGGGCCTTTCGGGGTGGGCGGCCCTCGTGCCGGCCGCGGCGTCGGCCGTCGGCCTGCTCGTCGTCGGCCCCGTCCTGGCCGCCGTCTGCATGCAGATCATCTTCTGAGGCCGCCGGCGGGCTCGGGACGCGAGTCGCCGGTGCGCCCCGGGGCTGCTTCGGCGCGCGTCTTCTTCCTGACGTGCGCGTCGCAGGAGCGCCGCGGCTCGCTCCCGCTCGCGTAGGTCATGCGGCTCCTGACGGGGCAGTCGCGCGTCGCGAGCAGGCCGGTCGTAGGGTCTATCAGGAGCGTGACGGTGGGCAGCGGGCGCACAGGCTCCGCGGCGGTTTCCCGCGGAGGTTCGGCGGGCGAGGCCGTCTCCTCCGCGGGGCGGCGCTCGGCCTGCTTCCTGTCGCGCGTCTGCCGACCCGCGGCGGGCCCTTCGGCTTCGGGCCGGTTTTCCCCGACGGCCGTCGCGGCCTGAGTCCGCCCGCCGGACGGCGCGGCGGGTTGCGTATGCGCACCGCCCTCCGGGACGAGCGCGCGGGAGGCGACGAAGAAGACGAGGCCGAAGACGAGCGCGGCGGCGACGATTAAAGGCCAGCGGCCCGACGGCACAGGCTTCGGGGTCTCGCGCCGACTCGCCGCCGGCGGGGGCGCGCGCCGCGCGGCCTTGCCGGAGGTCAGGAGGTCGTAGGCGTCGTTGATCTCCTTCAGCTTCTCTTGCGCCTTCTGCTGGAGGCGCGGGTCGTGCGCGAACCTGTCCGGGTGCCAGACCTTGACGAGGTCACGGTGCGCCGCCTTCAGCTCCGCGGCCGACGCGCCCGGCGCGACGCCGAGCAGTTCGTAACAGTCACTGCGTTCGTCCCTCACGTCCGCAACCCTTCAGGAGAGAATCTCGGCCAGCCGCGACACGCCCTCGAACCTGTCGAGCAGCTCGGCCGGGCTGGGCACGGGCACGCCCATCGCCCGCAGCGCGGCCACGAAGCAAACAATGAAGATCAGGCCGGTGACGGCGGCCCGCAACGCCGCGCGCCACAGGCGGCGCACTAACATGCGAAAGACTCCGAGCGCACGTCGTCTCATAAAAGCTCGCGGGCCGGCAAGACCTGGAGGGAATTTTTGATTTGCGATTTTTGATTTTCGACTGGCGGGCCGCGCTATCTTCCGCTCGAAAATCGCAAATCTAAAATCAAAAATTCCTCCCCCGTGATTAATCTTCTTAAGTCCGGGTGAGTGTTCCGGGGCGGCGTGGCGGCCGGGGAGTCCGGCGGGCACATTAGTATTATTAGCAGGCCGCGGACGCGTTTGACAACCGCCGTGTTGACGGGCGCGGCGGCAAATCTTCACCCGCTCCGGCCGGCAACCCTTGTCGCGCGCTTCCGGCGCTTGCTATAGTCGGCGCACGCGCCGAACCTTCCCCTTTAGCCGTGCGGAGTTCTTGCGGATGCTTCACGTCTCGGCCGTCCTGCTGGCGTACCTGCTCGGCTCGGTGCCGTTCGGCTACTTGCTTGTGCGGCTCAAGGGCGGCGGCGACGTGCGCGAGACGGGGTCGGGCGGGACGGGCGCGACGAACGTGACGCGGCGCGCGGGCCGCGCGGCCGGCCTCCTGACGCTCGCGCTCGACGCGCTGAAAGGTGTTCTGGCCGTCGTTTTCGCGCGTTACCTTCTGACGGACGACTTCGGCGTGGACTGGTGGGTCGCGGCGGCGGCGCTGGCGGCCGTCGTCGGCCACGTCTTCCCCGTGTGGCTGCGCTTCCGCGGCGGGAAGGGCGTGGCGACGGGCCTCGGCGTCTTCCTCAGCCTCGCGCCGCTCGCGGTGCTGTGCGCGCTCCCGGTCTTCGCCCTCGTGGTGTGGGCGACGCGCTACGTCTCGCTCGGCTCGATGACGGCCGCCGCGCTGCTCCCGCTCTTCGTCTGGCTGCTCGGCGCGCGGGGCGCCCGGGGCGGCGACGCGCGGCCGCTGCTGGCGGCGGCCCTCGTCGGCGGCGCGCTCATTATCTTCATGCACCGCGCCAACATCGCCCGCCTCCTGCGTGGGACGGAGAACAAGCTGAAGCTATGAATGATGAATGATGAATGCGGCGCACGTTGACCGGCATCATTCAAGCCGCCTCCAATTCATCATTCATCATTCCGCATTCATCATTTCCTTATGCGCGTCGCGGTCGTGGGGGCGGGCGGTTGGGGGACGGCGCTGGCGGTGTTGGCGGGGCGCGCGGGGCACGGGGTGCGCCTGTGGTCGCGCAACGCGGCGGTGGTCGAGGGCGTCGCGCGCAGCCGCGTTAATGAGGTCTATTTACCGGGTCACGAGATTCCCGGAGGGGTCAGCGCGACCGGCGACCTGGCCGAGGCCCTGGGCGGGGCGGAGCTGGTGATCCTGGCCGCGCCGTCGCACGCGACCCGCGAGCTTTTGGAGAGGATGCGCGGGGCGACTGAGCGCGGGGCCGTCTTCGTGAGCGCGACGAAGGGCGTCGAGGTCGAGACGGGCAAACGCATCTCGGAGGTCGTCGGCGACGTGCTCGGGCGTGAGGCGGCCCGCCGGTTCGTCTGCCTCTCCGGCCCTTCGTTCGCGCAGGAGGTGGCCGCGGGCCACCCGACCGCGGTCGTCGCCGCGAGCGCCGACGAAGAGCTGTGCCGACTCGTGCAGACCGAGCTGAGCGTGCAGAACTTCCGCGTCTACACGAACTCGGACGTGGTCGGCACGGAGCTGGGCGGCGCGTCGAAGAACGTGATGGCGCTGGCCGCGGGGATGGTCGCGGGCCTCGGCCTCGGGACGAACAGCGTGGCGGCGCTCGTCACGCGCGGACTGGCCGAGATGACGCGGCTCGCGCTGGCCGAGGGCGCGCGGGTCGAGACGCTGATGGGGCTGGCGGGCCTGGGAGATTTGGTCCTGACCTGCACGGGCGGCCTCTCGCGCAACCGCCGCGTCGGGCTCGAACTCGGCCGCGGCCGCCCACTCGCGGACGTGCTCGCGGGGATGACCGAGGTGGCCGAGGGCGTGCGCACGGCGCGCGCGTTGAAGCTGCTCGGCGAGAGGCGCGGCGTCGAGATGCCGATCACGCGCGAGGTGCACGCGGTTCTCTACGAGGGCAAGGGCGCGCGCGACGCGGTCGAGACGCTGATGTCTCGGCCGCCGCGCGACGAGTTCGAGGGCTACAGGCCGTAGGCGGGGCGGGTTCGATGGCCGACGAAGAGAAGACGATCGTGACGAACCGCGCGGCGTTCCACGAGTACCACATCCTCGACAAGTACGAGGCCGGCGCGGTGCTCACCGGGACGGAGGTCAAGAGCGTCCGCGCCGGGCAGATTCAGCTCAAGGAGTCTTACGTCGCGGTGCGCGACGGCGAGGCCTGGCTCGTGGGCGCGCACGTCTCGCACTACTCGCACGGCAACCGCCTCAACCACGACCCCGTGCGCGAGCGCAAGCTCCTGCTGCACCGCCGCGAGATCGCGCGGCTCGAAGAGGAGGCGACGACGAAGGGCATGACCCTGGTCGTCACCCGCGTCTACCTGAAAGGCGGCCGCGTCAAATTTGAAATAGGCGTGGCTCGTGGTAAAAAACTGTACGACAAGAGAGAGGCCGCCATGCGCCGCACGCTGGAGCGCGAGACCCGCGCCCAGTTGAAGGAGCGCGTCAAAGAGTAACCGAGGAGAGAGACGCTTATGGAGATTCAGACCACCAACGCGCCCTTCGCCGAGGCGGACGTGCAGGCCCTGGCCGTCGCCGTCTTCAAAGACGAGAAGGCCGACGAGGGCTTCCTCAGAGACCTCGATGAGGCGGCGGGCGGCCTCGTCCGCGCCGTCCTCGAGGCCGAGGAGCTGAAGGGCAAGGAGGGCGAGACGGCCTACCTCCACCTCGCCTCCGGGGCCGAAGGGACGAAGCCGAGGCGGCTGCTGCTCGTCGGCGTCGGCGAGCGGCAGGACTACGGCCCGGCGCAGGTCTCGCAGTTCGCCGGCGCGGCCGTCCGCACCTTACGCGCGCGCAACGTCAAGACGGTCGGCCTCGTCGCGCGGCTCGAAGGCGCGGACGCGGCGCGCGAGGCGCAGGCGGCCGCCGAGGGCGCGGTCATCGGACTGTTCGAGCCGGACAAGTACCGCACCATAGACAAGGAGGAGCGCGCCGTCGAGCGGCTCGTCGTCGTCGCCACCGGGGCCGACGCCGAGGCGCTGCGGCGCGGGGCCGAGCGCGGGCGGGTCGTCGGCGAGTCGGTCAACTTCACGCGCGACCTCGCCAACGAGCCGGGCGGCTACCTGACGCCGACCGTCTTCGCCGAGCGCGCGCAGGAGATCGCCAACGAGTTCGGGCTCGAAATAGACGTGCTCGACCAGGCGCGGATGGAGGCCGAAGGCATGGGCGCGCTCCTCTCGGTCGCGCGCGGGTCGGATCAGCCGCCGAAGATGATGGTCCTGAAGTACATGCCCGCAGGGAAGACCGCGGTTGAGGACGGCGAGGACTACCTCGCGCTCGTCGGCAAGGGCATCACCTTCGACACGGGCGGCATCTCGATCAAGCCGAGCGAGAACATGGAGCTGATGAAGTACGACATGACGGGCGGCGCGACCGTCCTCGGCGTGATGCGCGCCGTCGCCCAGCTCAAGCCGCCGATCCCCATCCTCGGCGTCGTCCCGGCCACCGAGAACATGCCTTCGGGCAAGGCCACCAAGCCGGGCGACGTGGTCAGGGCCATGTCGGGCAAGACCATCGAGGTCATCAACACGGATGCCGAGGGCCGCCTCATCCTCGCCGACGCCGTCTCCTACGCCAAGAAGCTCGGCGCGACCCGCGTCGTAGACATGGCGACTCTGACCGGCGCGGTCTCCATCGCGCTCGGCGACGTGAACACCGGCATCATGGGCACCGACCAGGAGCTGATTAACGAGATCATCGAGTCGGGCCGAGAGGTCGGCGAGAAGTTCTGGCAGCTGCCGCTCGACAAGGAGTACACGAAGCAGATCAAGTCCGACATCGCCGACATCAAGAACGTCGGCGGGCGCAAGGCCGGGACGATCACGGCCGCCGCCTTCATCAAGGAGTTCGCCGACGACACCTCCTGGGCGCACCTCGACATCGCCGGCACGGCCTGGGGCGACGAGGCCAAGCCCTTCCGCGCCAAAGGCCCGACGGGCGTCGCCGTCCGCACGCTCGTCAACTTCGTCGAACGCTCGGCACGGAAAGCGGCCGGCGGCGAGGGGGAGGGGAAGTAGCGCCCTTACCGCCCGCCTCGAACCGAGACGCCGGTGTCCACAATCGTTGACGCCGGCGTCTTCTTTTGTGCACACCGGGGCGGGGAAAAGATTCGAAAGTCTCACATTTCTTGAGATTTTGTTGACGTGCGGGCGTGGCATCAGTCTTGCTGAATTTCTTGCATTAAGAGTTCAAGGGTGCGGTCACCACAAAGTGTCCTCGCCCCCCTCGGCGGCCGCCCGAGGTCAAGCACCGCCCCTTGACTCGCCCTCACGCGCATTCGTCCCGCCCGCGAAGTTTTCCGGCATCTACGGTCTGTCCTCACCCAGCATTTTTCGGGTGGGACGAATGCGCCGAAAAGTGCTATCATTCTGCCCACGGGTATCCTTCCTGCCCGCGACGGTTTACCGAGGAGTCTCCGACTCAGGCTCTCCCACGTAAGCTTCGGTCGGTTTGGTGCACCGCGGTGGTTGATTACTACAAAGTCCTTGGGGTGAAGCACGCGGCCTCGGCCTCCGAGATCAAGTCGGCCTACCGGCGGCTGGCGCGCCAGCGCCACCCGGACGTGAACGGCGGGTCGGAGCAGGCGGCCCGCGAGTTCGCCCTGATCTCTCGGGCCTACCACACCCTCAGCGACCCGCACGAGCGCGCCTACTACGACACGCAGCTGCGCCGAGCGTACAGCGCCGACTTCGGCGGCGGCTCGGTCTTCCAGACCGATAACCCGCACGCGCAGCGGCTGCGCCGGATGGCCGTGCAGGCCCGCTTCGACCGCGTCGTAGACCGCATCATCGAGGCCGAGCGGCGCGAGACCTTCGCGCTCCAGCAGGCGGTCTTCACCACCGTCACGCTCTTCCTCTCGACCTTCTTCGTCGCCTGGTTCAAGCCGCTCTTCTGGCACAACTTCGAGCTGTTCGGCCGGGCCGCGCTCGTCACTTTGAGCGCCATCGGCCTGTATCACCTCGCCGTCCGCCTGAAGGCCGGCTTCGAGCACTACACCTACAAGCCGAAGTCCATCCACGACTCGCTCATCAACGCCGAGGGCGGGCCGGACAAGCCCTTCACGCGCTTCACGGCCTCGACCTTCCTCATCGTCGGCTACCTGGTGAGCGCCGCCGCCGGCCACTTCTTCCGCGCGCAGACGCAGTACCTGACCATCTTCCGCGACCTGCCCGAAATGTTCGGCACCTACTTCCGCTACGACCTCATCCTCTACCCGCCCATCGCCGTCCTCATCATAGACACTATGCACACCATGGCCTCGAAGATAGATTGATTGCGGATTGCGGATTGCGGAATAAGAAACGGCCGGGCCGTGAAATCAATCATTCATCTTCTTCTACTCCGCAATCCACAATCCGCAATCCGCATTCGGACAAACCTTGCGCCGCGCCGGGGTCTTGTGTATATTCACGCCCGTAGCCGCAGGGGCTGCCTGCAAACAATACCGAACAACTGAAGGGGTGCTCGCGCGCGACGGGTTCTTCGACGAGACGCGGACACACGTCCGGCCCGCACGCCCGCCCATGTGGGTTGATGTTAAGAGTTTGCTGGGACCGGAGACGCGAACGACTAAGGTGAAGATCACAACAGCGCGCGCGCTCGTCGCGCCGTCCACGAACGCCGGCGGCCCCGCCGCCGTCGCCCGCCACGCTCCGCACTCGACGTGACCGCGGCTGGCCGTCCGGCTTCGCACGAGAGGAGCCGTCCGATGGCTAAGCGGATCAACGAACGCCAGCGCCTCGCCCTGAAGCTCGAACACCTGAGCGACACCGAAGTCCGAGAGGTTCTCGACTACATCTCGATCATGGAGTCCATGCGCCGCGCCGCGCTGATGCCGGGGGTTTGGGAGGACGAGCTGGTGGCGCTCCTCGCCGACTCGAAGGAGAACCAGCGCGCCCGCCAGGCCTTCGAGTGGGAGGCCGAGCGCCGCCGCGCCGACCGCCGCGCCGCCCTCAGCTACTCCGCGCGCGTATGACCTCGGGCCGGGACGCGCCGCAACCTTCCGCCGCCACACCCCGGCCGCCTTGCCGGGCGGCGGGGCGGCCCGCCGTCATCTTTTTCGCCATCGCCGCCGCCCTGACGGCCGCGCCGCCCGCGCCGGCCGCCCCGACGCTTCCGCCCGGACGCCAGTCAGCGCCCACTCCGCTCCAGCATGAGGTCGAAAAGCAGAAGGCGCGGCTCGCGTCTCCGGAGGTCGAGGAGCGGCGCGACGCCGTGACGCGGCTCGGGGCGTTGGCGCGGCCCGAAGGCTCGCTGGCGGCCGCCGCCGCGCTCGGCGACCCGGCCGCGGTCGTCCGCGCCACGGCCGCGCGCGCCGTCCTCTCGCTCCCGCGCGGCGAGGCCTCGCGGCTCATCCTCCCGCTCCTGCGCGACCGGGACGAGTTCGTGCGCCGCGAGGCGGCCTACGCGCTGGGGCTGGCGGGCAGCGCGGTCGCCGTCCCGGCGCTCGCGGAAGCTTTGGAGACTGACCGGGAGGCGGCGGTGCGCGGCGCGGCGGCCGTCGCGCTCGGACAGATCGGCGACCCGGCGGCGGCCCCGTTCCTCGCCGGCTCTCTCTCGCGCCGTCTCCCCCCGCGGGCCGGCCGCGAACGACCCCGGCGGCGCCGGGTCGAGCAGGACGAGTTCGCGCGCCGCGCCGCGGCAGTCTCGCTCGGCCAGCTACGGAGCCGGGAGGCCGTCCCCGTCCTGATCGAAACCCTCGCGGACGAGCGCGCGCCCGACGACTTGCGGCGCGAGGCGGCGCGCGCCCTCGGCCTCATCGGCGACCGGGCGGCAGTCCCCGCCCTGCGCGCCGCGCTCACCGCGCGCGACCCCTACCTCGCGCGCATCGCCTTCGACGCCGTCCGCGCCCTCGAAGCGCCCGCGCCCCTCACCAACTAACGTTTACCAGGGCACCTCATTAACGAACGTTTAGAGGCGGGCCATGCCCGCCTCTAAACGAAAAGTGATGTGCTGTAGACCCGCCGTATGCCGACTAAAGGCGAAGGGCCGGGAGGAGACGCTTTCCTCCCGGCCCTTCGTCTGTGTCCGAAGACTTAACTCAGCTTTCGGTCTTCTCGCCGCGGCCCTGGCCCTTACGCGCGACGCGGGCCTGCGGGAGCGGGAGCGCGACCCCGCCCGACTTGGCGGCCGGCTTGTCCACGTCCTCTTCGTAGTCGGCCGCGTCCGTGATGAGCGCCCCGCCCGAGCGCTTCGAGAAGCTCAGCTTGCCGGAGCCCTCGTCGAAGTCTACGTAGACGAGGTCTCCGAGGCCGACTTGCTCGGTCGCCACGAGGTTCGAGAGCGGGTAGACGAGGAACCGCTCGACGGCCCGCTTCAGGTGGCGCGCGCCGTACTTGTAGTCAATGCCCTCTTCGAGCAGGAAGCCCTTCGCCGCGTCCGAGCAGTTGAAGACGAACTTCGTCCCGGCCGACTTCATGATCCGGTCCTGCACGGCCTGCAGCTCCAGCTCCAGGATTTGCTTCAGGTGGTGCTCCTTCAGGGAGCGGAAGACGACCACCTTGTCAATGCGGTTCATGAACTCCGGCGAGAACTTGCGCCGGGCCGCCTCGACCGCCGTGCGGTAAATCTTCTGGTCGACCTCGGTGTCGTTCGGGTTGCGCGCGACCTTCGCCGGGGCGAAGCCCAGGCCGCCCGTGATCAGCTCCGACATCTCGCGCGCGCCGAGGTTCGAGGTCATGATGACCATCGTCTTCGAGAAATCCACCCGGCGGTTGTCGCCCAGCGTGAGCGTCGCCTTGTCGAGGATGCCCAGGAGGAGCTGCCACAGCGAGTCGGACGCCTTCTCGATCTCGTCGAAGAGGACGAGCGAGAGCTTGTTCTCCTCGGTGTGGTAGCGGTCGAGGTTGTCCTGCGTGAGCATCGGCGAGGTCTCGCGGTGGCCGAGGTAGCCCGGCGGCGAGCCGATGAGCTTCGCGATCTCGTGCGAGTGCTGGAACTCGGCGCAGTCAATCTTGATGACGGCGTTCGAGTCGCCGAACAGCACCTCGGCCGCGGCCTCGACGACGCGCGTCTTGCCCGACCCCGTGGGGCCGAGGAAGAGCATCGTGCCGACGGGGCGGTTCGGCGGGTTCATCCCGGCGAGGAAGATCTGGTAGAGGCCCGACATGCGGCGCACCGCGCGCTCCTGGCCCACGATGCGCGCGCCGAGCTTCTCTTCGAACTCCTGCGCGCGGGGGCTCTTCTGATCGGGGTCGAGCAGAACCGTGTTGGTGGTGATCGTTTCTCTTTCCATCGTTGCAACCATGTGCGGTTCCTCCTTTGCCGGGAGCGCGCGGGCGGCGGGCGGGAACGGGCGGGCCGCCGCGGGTGGCGGCTCCCGGCCTCGCGGGCCGCGTCCGGGCTTGCTCCTTGCAAAGAGCGCACCGCTGAACTCTTTGATGAGTCGGTAAAGGACGTGGTTCGCTTTCAGCTCTGGCCGGGGGGGCCGGCCGTCCCACGGACGCGAGCACTATATAGACAACCGCGCCCTCTTGTCACCACAAAATATTTGAGGAATGTAAATTTTCTGCCGCCGGCCGCCCCGCGCCGGGCGCCGGGCCGAGGGGCCGCGGCGGCTTTCAAAAATTTGGACGAGGCCGCCAATTGTCACCCGCCGCTGCCGGAAAGTGTCATCACTAAGGTGCCAAAACGTCAACTTTACGCGCCCCGCTGAAGCAAAACGTCTGCGGCAAAAGGGCCGCCCGGCGCGGCAAATGGGGCGTGAAAAATCGAAGGCGCGGCCGGGCAACCCGCCGCACCTTCGGTGTGCGGGCGGGTTGCCCGCGGCTCTTTTCGCCCGCGCACTCAGTCGTAGTATTCGAGGCCGAGGTGCGTGATGAGGTCTTCGCCGCGCAGGTGCCGCAGCGTGTTCTTGAGCTTCATCAGCTGGATGAAGATGTCGTGCTCGGGGTAGAGGCCGGGCGCGGTCATCGGCGACTTGAAGTAGAAGGAGAGCCACTCCTGAATCCCCTTCATCCCGGCGCGCTGCGCGAGGTCGAGGAAGAGCGCGAGGTCCAGGACGATGGGCGCGGCGAGGATGGAGTCGCGGCAGAGGAAGTCTATCTTGATCTGCATCGGGTAGCCGAGCCAGCCGAAGATGTCTATGTTGTCCCAGCCCTCCTTGTTGTCGCCGCGCGGCGGGTAGTAGTTGATGCGGACGACGTGCGAGAAGTCCTTGTAGAGCTGCGGGTAGACCTCGGGCTGGAGGATGTATTCGAGCACCGAGAGCTTCGACTCCTCCTTGGTCTTGAAAGACTCCGGGTCGTCTAAGACCTCGCCGTCGCGGTTGCCGAGGATGTTGGTCGAGTACCAGCCGTGCAGGCCGAGCATGCGCGACTTCAGCCCCGGCGCGAGGATGGTCTTCATCAAGGTCTGCCCGGTCTTGAAGTCCTTACCGCAGACGGGGACGCCCTCGCGGGCGGCGAGTTCGAGCATGGCCGGGATGTCCACCGTGAGGTTCGGCGCGCCGTTGGCGAAGGGCACGCCCGACCTCAGGGCCGCGTAGGCGTAGACCATCGAGGGGGCGATCGCCTTGTGGTTGTCGCGCAGCGCCTGCTCGAACGACTTCAGGGTCTTGTGGACGGCGTGCGGCTTGAGGAAGATTTCGGTCGAGGCGGCCCAGACCATGACGAGTCGCGCGCAGCGGTTCCGGCGCTTGAACTCGGCGATCTCCTCGATGAGCTGCTCGGCCAGCTCCATCTTCGTCGCGCCCTCCTTGACGTTCGTGCCGTTGAGGCGCTTGACGTACTGCTGGTCGAAGACGGCCCGCATCGGCTTGACCTTCTGGAGGGGGGCTTTGAGCTGCGCGAGCAAATCCTTCTCCAGCACGCCGGCCGTCATCGCCGCCTCGTAGGCCGAGTCGGGGAAGATGTCCCACGCGCCGAAGACGATGTCTTCGAGCGAGGCGAGCGGCACGAAGTCCTTTATCATCGGCGAGCGGTTCTCCGTCCGCTTGCCGAGGCGGACGGTGCCCATCTGCGTGAGGCTCCCGATGGGCTCGGCCAGCCCCTTCTTGACGGCCTCGACGCCCGCGATGAAGGTCGTGCTCACGGCGCCCAGGCCGACGAGCAGCACGCCGAGCCGGCCCTCGGCCGGCGCGATCTCCACGCCGTTTTTCTCTGCTGACACCTGCGTTGTTCTCCTTCTCGAAAATGATGTTTCGAGCATAACGGAGTCGCGCGCCCGCGTCTTGTCATATCTTGCGCAAAAAGGGCGGCAGATTGCTCAAAGGGGCGGGCGCGGCCCCGCCCCGAGTCTCCGCGGCGCGCCGCCGGCCCGGCCGCGCGGGGGCGCGCTCTTCGACCTTCGTTCTCGCTCCCGTTCCCGATGTGAAATGTTTTAGCCCGCGGCGTCATAACAGTTTGAAGCCGCGAGCCGCGACAGTCTTACCGACAGGCCGAGGCCCGAGCCCGCAGCCCGACCTTTCACCGCGGCCCGATTCACATACGTGACGGCAAAAGTCTCCGCGCCGCCGACCGGCGCCGGCCGTGACTTCAGGCCACCTATTCCCAGAGGCGGTGTCACAAACCCCTCTCTTCTACCTTGCCGCCGGCTGCGAGACGGCCTGCCCATTCCCACTGGAGAACTTTATGAGGTTCAGGAGCACGAACATGAAAAATGCCGGTGCCTTTTATCTCTGCGTGAGCCTGCTGTTCCTGTCCGGCCAGCCGCTGGCGGCCGCGGGGAGCGCCCACGGCAGGCGGCCGAGTGTGCAGGCTTTCGCCGGCCCCGGCACCCTGAGGCGGGAAGACCCCGCGCCGCCGGCCCCGGCGCCCGTCCAGAGTCCGACCCCCGAGCCGGAGGAGTCGGCCTCGCCGACCCCAGAGCCCGACCCGGAAGTCGAGCGCCTGGAGCGTGAGACCCGCTTGGCCGCGGCGCGCAAGGCCCTGGCCGAGGCGGAGAAGGAAGAGGCCGAGGCCCGGCAGGGGAAGGCGGAGGCCGAGCAGGCAGAGATCACGGCGCGCCAAGCCGCGGCCAAAGTGAGGCTCGGCATCGGTGCCGCCGATGCCAGCCCCACGCCCCCGGCCGGCAGCATCTCTGCCGGCGAGGACCCGAAGTTCATCGAGACGCAGCTCCTGGCCGAGGCCGGGGCGCGCATGGCTAGCGTGGAATTGGTGAGGCAGATGTGTAACGGCGCGGGGCCGACCCCGGCGACGCCCATCCCGGCGCTGACGGAGAAGCCCATCCGGACCCTCGTCATCAACAGCCCGACCGACAAGGCGTCCATCGGACACTACCGCACGATCGTCGGCCAGCTCCAGTTCCTCCACGAACACTACGAGCGGCTCATCAAGCAATCGCGCGAGGAGCGCGACGACGCCAGGCAGGAGGCCGCCGCCCTGCCGCTGCTCGTCCCGGCCGCGACCCAGATGGTCAAGAACGTCGCCGACCTCTTCAACCTGTTCCGCACCGACACCGAGTACAAGAACCAGGAGGTCAGCGTCGCCGTCCGCCTGATAGTCTCCGCCTTCGCCAACAGCCTGCTGACGGCCGACACCACGCAGTGCAAGGTGAAGGCTATTTACCAGCCGGCGGTCTACCCGCTCAGCGTCCCGAAAGACGTGAAGAGCGGGCCGCTGCTCGGGGCCTACCGGAGGCTGCTCGACGACGTGGGGAGGGGCGAGACGGAGGTCAACGACAACAAAAAGAAGGTCGCCGCCCTGACCGCACGCAAGGGCGAGCTGGAGGAGCAACTCGCGGCCCTCAAGGAGAAGCTGAAGGAGTCGGGTGAAGGCGCCGGGGAGGCCGCCGAGAAGCTCAAAAGCAATATCAAAAGCGGCCAGGAATTCATCGGCAAAATTGACCGCCGCATCGACCGTCTGAACCGAGCGGCCGAGAACCTCGAAGCCTTCAAGGGCAGCGTCGCGGGCCTGCTCGGCCTCCTCACGGCGGTTGACGACGCGACCAAACAGCCGCTGCTCGTCGGCCTCATCAGCGCCGAGCGCCTCTCCGAGATTTTGGCCGCCGACGACACCTACGCGCTCGACCTGACGGTCAAGGCTTCGGGCACGAACCGCATCCGGCGCAACATGTTCTTCAACGCGAAGCTCGCGCACACGGGCGGCGTGAGCATAGACGCCAACCTTTACAACCACCAGGACCAGCTTGTCTTCGGGCGGCTCGAAGACTACTACATCGAGTTCACCGGGTCAGAGGACATCCGCAAAAGGATGGGGTTCCAGAAACTCGACAAGCTGAGACGCTGAGGCCGCCGCGGCGGGCGGCCCCCGCGCCGCCCTGGAGGGATTATGCAAATGAGATTAGCACTAGCGGCCTGCGTCACGCTCCTCCTCACGTGCTACGGCGGTGCCGGCGCCGCGCTCGCGCAAGACCCGAGGGGGGCGCTGCCCGTCCTCTCTCAGAGCAAGGCGCTTGACGTGGCGACGCCCGAAACCCTGCCCGAGGGCCGGGGGGTACTCTGGGACTGGCCGTACGAACTCGACCCCCGTACCGTCACGAACTTCATCCGCCTGCACGTCGTCGCGCGCGGGCTGCCCGACGACTCGTCGTGGGTGTTACTCGTCAAGGACGGGAACGGTAACGTTTACGACTCCCTGACGGCCGCCTCCTTCCGCTGGAAGCCCGCCCCGCCCGGGCAGCCGGCCGAGGCCGCGCGCTGGACCCAGCGCGTGCCCGGCCGGAAGGTGTTGGTCGAGCTGCACGCCCAGGCCCGGCCGCGCGCCCTCCGGCTCCGCATCGACCGCTTGAACCACTCGTTCTTCCGGCCGGGCACAAAGGTCATCACCACCGGCAGCGACGACATGCGCGACTTGATGGAGGCTGTCCGAGACCGCCGGCACCGCTACTACGGGTACGGCCGCAGCATCGCGTTCGTCCCCCTCCAAATGGCGGGCGACGGCACCGAGACGAACTGCACCGGGTTCCTCCTCGCGCCCGACCTGCTCATGACGAACTACCATTGCATTTCGGAGCCCGAACAGTTGGACACGGCCAAGGCGGTCTTCGGCTACGAGTCGCAGCCGCTCCGGGAGGATTCGGTCGGGCTGACGAAGATCGAGGTTAAGGACGAGTCGCTCGACTTCGCCGTCCTGCGTCTGGCGCAGCCCGTCGCCGGCAACTGGACGCCGGTTAAACTCGCCACCGCCGCCCAGGTCAAGGAGAGGCAACAACTCGTCCTCATCCAGCACCCCAGCGAGCGGCGCAAGGTGCTTTCGCTGGAAGATTGCGTCATCCGTTCGGAGGCCGTGACAGACCGGCCCCAGAACCCGGACGACTTCTACCACCTGTGCGATTGCGAGGGCGGCAGCTCCGGCGCCCCGGTGTTCGACGAGGTCACCGGCAGGGTGGTCGGGCTGCACCACCTGGGCATCGAAGGCCCCTTCAAAGACGGCGTCAACCTGGCGGTCAAGATCGGCCCCATCATGCAGAAGATCAGGTCCTGCGACGAGTCACTCTATAACTACATACAAAAGTATACGCAGTAGCCGGCGCGCCCCGGCCTCAACCGCGAAGAGGAGCGGAGGAAAGACAATGAGCCATCATCGAAGCCCTGAGGCGGCCGCGGCGGCCCGGCCGCGGTCATCGCGTACGTTCCTTATATGCGCGCTCGCCGCGGCGCTCGCGTGCGCGTGCGTGGCGACGGCCCGAACGCTGGCGGCCCGGCCCGAGGCCCCGTCGCACGGCGCCCGACCCGGCCAAGACCTCACGCCGACGCCGACCCCGGAGGCCACGCCCGCGCCCGCGCTCACGCCGACGCCCGGGACTGTCACTCAGGAGGCGACGCCGGCGGCCGTGAGTCAGTTGCAGGCGCACGGGGAATATCTCTATTGGCTGGATCGCCCCGCCCGGACCGTCTACCGGGTGAAGAGACCGGCCGCGAACACGCCACCGCAGACGGGCGGGCGGGAGGTGGTCTGGTCTGGCGGGCCGTCGCAGGACCCGGCCGGCTTCACGCTCGACAGTAAGGGAGTCGTCTACGTCACGGACGGGGAGTCTGGCGCCATCCTCAGCGTCGCCGCGCCGGGCAGCGCGCCGCAGGTGGTCTACGCCGGCCCCCTGCTCCGCGAGCCGGCGTCAATCGCCGCCGTCGGAGACGACAGGCTCTACGTCGCCGACAACGCCGCGCGCAAAATCTTAGCCTTCCACCTGAAACAGAAGGAGGTCGTCGAGGAGTACAGCTTCGCCCAGGGGAGCCTGGATCATCTGCTCGTCTCCGGGGATGATTTGATCGCGATCGACACGAATTCGAAGGCGCTCCTGCGCTTCATCCTCGACCGCAGCGAGCACACCCCGGGCGAGGCGGCGGGGGCCGACTGGCGGCTGGCCGAGCACAAGGGGCACGCCACCTTCGGCCGGGGCGTGCGGATCAACTTGGACAACGTCATTGACGAGGTGATGGAGGTGACGGCCGCCAACGGCATCCTCTACCTGCTCGACCTGGATCACGCGCGCGCGGTGCTCATGCCTCAGGGCGGGGGGGAACTTGTCTCCATCCCGGCCCGCCTGCTCGCCGAAGGCGTCTCCGCCATCGCCGCCACCGAGGAGTCCCTCTACGTCGCCGACGGCGGGGCGGCCCGGTTCCGGCGCCTCCCGGCCCTCACGCCCGTCATCCTTAATTTTGTGGGCGACTGGACGGCCGAAGACGTGGTCGCGTTCTACGAATACCTGCGCGTCAGGGGGCTGCTGCCCACGAAGGTTGCCGAGGTGGCGAGGCCGACTACGCTCGAAGCCTTCATCAGGGAACAGGGGATTATGCCGACGGGCTACATCGAAAATTTCCAGGTGCTCTTCTGCCGGCTCAACCCCTCCCGCTGCACGGCGAGGCAGGGCCAGCCCCTGCCCGAGAACGTGCCTCCCCCCGCGGGCTACGCGGTGCGGCTCGAGGCCGGGCAGTCCGTCGTCGTGCCCGACCTCCACGTCAGCACTTACACGGAGCGGCGTAACATCACGCTGCCGCTCGACCGCGAACTCTATAAGCGCGAATACTTCGGCGACCTCTACCGGCGCCCGCTCGGGGTCATCGCCGCCGAGCTGGCCCCGAGGCAGCTCCAGGGGGAAGACCTCGCCAAGATGCTCCGCAAGTTCAACCCTGATTACGCCGGGCCGGACCTCCTGGCCGAGACGGAAGGCTCTTTCAGCATCCCGATCAGGGCCGGCCAGGTGCGCGCCGTCGTCCCCCGCGCCGACCTGCTGAGCAACGGCTCGTTCCTCAGCCTGCTGGCCGGGAAAAAGTTCGTGATGGGGCTGGCCCCCTCGCTCGGCCTCAAGCCGATGGCCGTCGCCGCCGTCTCCCCGCCGCCCTTCCGGTTCGCGGCCGAGCCGTGCGAGCCGCTCGCGTCCGACATGCTGGGGCCGGCGTTGGAACTCGTCAAGCACTGCCAGCCCGGGGCCGGCCTGTTGCACGGGGTGCCGACGGTCGGCATCATTGACAACGTATTCAACGCGAAGCACCGCGCCTTCGGGTGGTCGGCCGAGTCGGGGCGCTCCGCCTTACAGGTTTACACGCCCCCGCCCGACCCGGACAATCCGGGCGGCCCCAGCGCGGGCCCACCGGAACCCCTCGACCTGGGGGGGGCAGACCGCACCTCCTTCAAGGAGGAGGTTGACCACGGCACCTACATCGCGGCCATCATCGGCGCGCGCCAGCGCGAGGAGAGGATGGTCGGGCTGTTGCCGGAGTCGGACTTGTACGGGGTGACTGTCGCCCACCTCAACTCGGCTCTCAGGGACGAGAAGTGGGACGCCCTCCGCCTCTTCAACGTCAGCCTGGGCGAGGAGCCGGCCACCGGCGGGAAGTTCAGCGGGACGGAGCAGTTGATGGATGTGGTCGCCACCCGGTTCCGCAAGTTGTTCGTTATCTCGGCGGGCAACGAACTCGAGCCGGTGCGGAAAGGGAGCCTCGCCAGCCTCGGGTATCTCGACAACGTCCTCGTGGTCGGGGCGACCAACGTGCCGCCCCTCGACCCCTCCACGAAGTCGCGCCCGCAGCCCGGTCTCCTTGAGTTAGGCAGGAATAAAGGCTCGAACTACCACGACAGATACGTCAGCCTCGTGGCACCCGGCCAGGCCATCAGGGGCGCCCTCTACCCGGACGGGCGGTACGGCACCGGGGACGGCACCTCCCCCGCGGCGGCCTTCGTGACCAGCGCCGCGGCAGCCCTCATGGTGATCGAGCCGAACTGGGCGGCGTGGCAGGTCAAGTTCCGGCTCGTCGCGACGGCCGACCTGTGGACGAGTCGAAACACGGTGAGCGACAAGGTCTTCGCCGGGGAACTGAACATCAAGCGCGCCCTGCTCGACACGAAAAATGTCGTCATCGAACTCCCCACCAGGCAGGGATTGTGTCGGGGCTCGATTCCCCCGATGTCACTCCGGCGCGCGCTGCAAATCAGAAAACCGGGCGAGCCGTTGTCGATCCCGTTTAGCAGGATTCTGAGGGTCAGCCGCCACCACCCTACTTCCACCGACTACACGGTGATCTATTACACCCAGCCGCGCCGGCCCGACGCCCTCGACCGGCGGTTGAACCGCTACCTGGAGCGCGAGGTCAGCGTCAAGGCGAGCGACCTGAGTGGCAGCTCCTTCACCTTCAACGTTGACAGGGGCGAGACCAATCCGAACTGTAAGAGCGGGGAGCTTGACCTCATCAGCTTGCTGGATTTCATCAACACGTTCACCGCCAGCCCTAACGAGGAGCAGTGACCGCCGGCCGGGGGCCTGCTCCTCGTTAGGGCTGGCGGTGAACGTGTTGATGAAATCCAGCAAGCTGATGAGGTCAAGCTCCCCGCTCTTACAGTTCGGATTGGTCTCGCCCCTGTCAACG
>DASZKF010000104.1:0-10729 GCA_035947355.1 Pyrinomonadaceae bacterium
GCGGCCGCCCGATCGCATCGGGCGGCCGCGCCGCCTTTTTCTCACACGTCTCTTCGGCTAATGGGACGCGGTTGACACCCCCGCGGGCCTCAACTAATATCGTTTTCTCGAATATTTCTTCTAAATTCAACGACTTTGCCGCGCGCCGCGCGCCGTAGGTTCGGGAGAGGGTCATGCCTGAGACGAAAGAAGTAACTTCGCCGGCGGAGGCTTCGGTCGAGCGCTGGGAGCAGGAGACTCTGGGGCCGGCGCTGCGCAAGCGCCCCGAGCGCAAACGGCGCTTCGAGACCGTCTCGCTCGAGGAGGTCAACCGCCTCTACACTCCGGCCGACACGGCCGACGTGGACTTCGAGCGCGACACGGCCTACCCCGGCGAGTTCCCATACACGCGCGGCATACACCCGACCGGCTACCGCGGCAAGCTCTGGACGATGCGCCAGTTCGCCGGCTTCGGCACGCCCGAGGAGACCAACGCGCGCTTTAAGTACCTGATGGAGCAGGGGCAGACCGGCCTCTCGGTCGCCTATGACCTGCCGACGCTGATGGGCTACGACGCCGACTCGCCGCTCTCCGAGGGCGAGGTCGGCAAGTGTGGCGTCGCCGTCTCCAGCTTAGCCGACATGGAGGTGCTCTTCGACGGCATCCCTCTCGAAGAGGTGACGGTCTCGCAGACGATCAACGCGCCGGCCTCCGTCCTGCTCGCGATGTACCTGGTCGTGGCCGAGAAGCAGGGCGCGGACTTCCGGAAGATTTCCGGCACGCTCCAGAACGACATCCTCAAGGAGTACATCGCGCAGAAGGAGTGGATTTACCCGATCCGCCCGGCGATGAAGCTCGTCGTAGACACCTTCGAGTTCTGCACGCGCCACATCCCGAAGTACAACCCGATCTCTGTGAGCGGCTACCACATCCGCGAGGCCGGCGCGACCGCCTTGCAGGAGCTGGCCTTCACCCTGCGCGACGGCATCGAGTACGTCGAGTGGGGCGCGCGCGCGGGCCTCGACGTGGACGCCTTCGTCCCGCGCATCAGCTTCTTCTTCAACGCGCACAACGACTTCTTCGAGGAGATCGCCAAGTACCGCGCGGCGCGCCGCATCTGGTCGCGCGTCATGCGCGAGCGCTATGGCGCGCGCGACCCGCGCACGCTCCAGCTCCGCTTCCACACGCAGACGGCCGGCGTCTCTCTGACCGTGCAGCAGCCCTTGAACAACATCGTCCGCGTCGCCATCCAGGCGCTCGCCGGGGTGCTGGGCGGCACGCAGAGCCTGCACACGGACGCTTACGACGAGGCGCTGGCGCTCCCGACCGACCAGGCCGCGCTCATCGCCCTGCGCACGCAGCAGATCATCGCCGAGGAGACGGGCGTGGCGAACACGGTTGACCCGCTCGGCGGCTCCTACTTCGTCGAGGCCCTGACGAAGAAGATGGAGGATGGCGCGCTCGATTACTTCGCCAAGATTGACGCGATGGGCGGGATGGTCGAGGCCGTCGAGAAGGGCTTCCCGCAGCGCGAGATTCAGGAGTCGGCCTACCAGTACCAGAAGGCCGTCGAGCGCGGCGACCAGGCGATCGTCGGCGTCAACAAGTACGTGATGGAGGAGGAGCCAGGCCGGGTTGACATCCTCGTCATCAACGAGGCCGTGCGCGAGAAGCAGCTCCAGCGGCTCGAACAGACGAAGGCGCGCCGCGACCGCGGGGCCGTCGCAGGCGCCCTCGAAAATCTGAAGCGCGCCGCCGCCGCGGGCGACAACACCATGCCCGCGACCATCGAGGCCGTCCGCGCCTACGCCACGCTCGGCGAAATCTGCGACGCCCTGCGCGACGTGTACGGCCTCTACGAGGAGCCGGCATTTTAAGGGAGTAGACAGTAGCCAGTAGTCAGTAGACAGTAGGCTCTTTAGAGGGCGCTGACGCCGACACGCTGAAGATTCGATAGCGACTGCATTTCTACTGACTACTGACTACTGGCTACTGTCTACTGCTTTTTATGGAAAACAAAATCCGCGTTCTCGTCGCCAAGCCCGGCCTCGACGGTCACGACCGCGGGGCGAAGGTGATCGCGCGCGCGCTGCGCGACGCGGGGATGGAGGTCATCTACACGGGCCTGCGGCAGACGCCGGAGATGATCGCGGCCGCCGCCTTGCAGGAGGACGTTGACGCGGTCGGCGTCTCGATTCTCTCGGGCGCGCACAACACGCTCTGCCCGCGCATCGTGCAGCTTCTGCGCGAGCGCGGCCGTGAAGACTGCCTCGTCCTCGTCGGCGGCATCATCCCGCAGGAGGATGTCGGGCGGCTCAAGGAGCAGGGCGTCGCCGAAGTCTTCCTCCCCGGCACCTCCACCGAAGACATCGTCCACTTCCTCCGCGAGCGAGTCCGTCCTCGCGCATGAACGCGGGCGCGCACGACGAGAGCGGCCGCGCCGTCGTCGTCGAAGAGCGCGGCCCGTTTGCCGTCCTCCGCCTCAACCGACCGGCCGAGCGCAACCCGCTCTCGGTCTCCACGCTCGACGCGCTCGAACGCCTCTTCTCTTCCCTCGCGGCCCGCGCAGAGGTTCACGCCGTCATCATCACCGGCGCGGCCGACGTTTTCGCCTCCGGCGCTGACATCCGCGAACTGAGCGCGCTCTCGGCCGAGTCGGCACGCGCCTTCGCCGAGCGCGGCCAGCGGCTTTTCCGGCAAATCGAAGAGGCGAGGCCGCTCACAGTGGCCGCCGTCAACGGCTTCTGCATGGGCGGCGGCCTCGACCTCGCGCTCGCGTGCCGCCTGCGCGTGGCGGCACCCGGCGCGGTCTTCGCGCACCCCGGCGCGCGCCTCGGCATCATCACCGGCTGGGGCGGCACGCAGCGCCTCCCGCGCTTCGTCGGCGACGCCCTCGCCTTCGAGATGCTCCTCGCCGGCCGGCGTCTGAGCGGGTCGGAAGCCTTCGCCGCCGGACTCGTCCACCACCTCTCGGAGCAGCCCCTCGAACGCGCCCGCGAGCTCGCCCTCGCGGCCCGATGAACAAAAAAGGCGTCGGGCAATCAACCCGGCGCCTCTCGGGACAGGTGCGGGGCAGGGATCGCCCCTGCCCCGCGGTTGTTCGCCGCCCTAGAAGTCCACGCGGACTCCGAGCTGCATGGTGAACGGGCGGCCGATGGGCGGCCCGAAGCCCGGCCCGTAGAGCGCGTTGGGCTGCATGAAGTTGCCGCGCGAGGTCGCGGGCGTGTTGCCGAGGCGGTTCGAGAACGAGAGGTTCTCGACGTTGAAGAGGTTGAAGAAGTCGACGTAGCCCTTGAGGCCGAGGTTCTCGCCGAAGCTGAACGTCTTCTGCAAGCGGAGGTCGAGGTTGATGTAGCGGCCGCTGCGCTCCCCGACGATGTTGCCGGCGGCGTCCGTGATGAAGCCCGTGCGCTGGCTGTTGACCTGCACCTGCCGGCAGCCGAGCGGGTTCAGCGCTTGGATGGCGGCCGAGTTGCCGCGCGCGGCGAAGACGGCCAGCGGGTCCGTGCCCTCGCAGATGCGGTCGTTGGCGACGAGGCCGTCGCCGTCGAGGTCGATGCCGGCGTTGAGCGAGTAGGGCCGCGCGCTGGCGATCTGCAGGAGCGGGGCGACCTGGAAGTCGCCCGGCAGCTCGAAGACGCCGCTGGCGACGATGCGGTGGCGTTCGTCGATGCGGGACGGGCCGAACTCCTCCTCCTTGAACTGGTTGTCGGGCGTGGTGGCGATGCCGTTGCCGCTGTAGGAGGCGAGCGGCTGGCCGCCCCACGAGCGGGCGCTCGACAGCACGTAGCTGGCCGAGAGCAGCATCCGGCTCGTGCGGCGGCGCAGCGTCGTCGCCCAGCTGTCGAAGAGCGAGCGGTTGGTCGTGCCGATCATGTTGATCTGCTCGATGCGCGCGACGTTGTTGACGATGGGGAAGCCGGCGTCGACGAAGGCGCGGTCGAGCAGGCGGGAGCTGACGCCGCGCACGCACAGCGGGGAGGCCGGGTTCGAGCCGGGGAAGGCCGGGTTGCAGATGTTGCCGATGCGCGGGTTAATGACCTGCACGCGCGGCTCGTTGACCCCGAGCGTGTGGACGTAGTCGCTCGACAGCGTCGTGTGCTGCCCGAGCGAGGTCTCGAACCCGAGCGAGAACTTCTGCACGTAGGGCTCGGAGGCGTCCGGGTCGTTGATGCGGCCGAAGCCGCCGAACGAGAGCTCGCTGATCGAGAAGCCGGGCGGGAGCGGCGGCGGCGCGTCGGTCAGGAAGCGGTAGTTGGCGAGCTGGCCGACGCCGACCGCGGTGTTCGTCAGGCTGAGGATGGTCTGGAACAGCTCCTGGCCGGTCTGCGAGAGCGAGAACAGCGTGAGGTTCTGGAAGAGCTGGTCGTAGAAGATACCGTAGCCGCCGCGGATCACCGTCCGGCCCGAGCCCGTCGGGTCGAAGGCGAAGCCGACCCGCGGCTGGAACTCGGTCCAGCTCGGCGTCGTGCGGGTCAGCTTGTCGCGGTCGGAGGTGATGGCCCGCGCCAGCGGGTGGTCGAGCTGGCGGAGGATTTCGATGGTGCGGTTGTTGTCCTGGTTGATGAGGTTGCCGATGTTGGCGTCCCAGCGCAGGCCGAGGTTGAAGGTCAGGCGGCGGCTGGCCTTCCAGTCGTCCTGGATGTAGAAGGCCACCTGGTGGATCGTCTGCTTGTGCGAGGCCTCGCCGTCCGAGAAGGTGACGTTGCGGACGGCGCCGGGCGTGTCGAAGCCCTGCGGGTAGCGGCCGTTGGTGTTGTTGGCGATGACCAGCGGGTCGTCGAAGAAGCTGAAGACGTAGCCCTGCGCGCCGAAGAAGAAGAAGCCGTCGAGCCTCGTGTAGATGTAGTTGCCGCCGATCTTGAGATTGTGGTTGCCCTCGACGAGCGAGAAGTCGTCGCGGAGCTGGAACTTCTTCTCCAGGGTCGCCTGCGGCGTGTTCGGGTTGCGGCCCGTGGAGACGGACGGGAAGAGCATCCCGGGACGGTCGGTCACGCCGAGGATTTCGTTGGCGAAGTTCTGGTAATGGAAGACCCACTGGTTGAGCTTCGTCGGGCTGACGGTCCAGGTCTGGTTGACGACGAAGCTGTCGACCTCGTTGGTGGTCGTGTTGCCGAAGGTCAGGTCGGCCGTGGCCGGGACGGGGATCTGGTCGTTCGGCGAGGTGTTCCGCTGGTGCGAGTAGCGGTAGAACATCGTCTGGTCGGCGTTGACCCGGTGGTCGACCTTCACGGTCAGGAGGTGGTCGTCGTACGGCGTGGGGATGACGCTCTCGGGGTCGGCGCCGGGGATGGCCTGGAGCTGCGGGAGGGCGGAGGCCGTGACGAGGTTATTCTGCCGCTCGCGGAAGCGCTCGTAGCTGCCGAAGAAGAAGAGCTTGTCGCGGCGGATGGGGCCGCCGAAGCTGCCGCCGAACTCCTGCCGGCTGAACTCCGGCTTCTCGAAGTTGGGGCTGCGGCTCTGGGTCTGTTTCTCGAAGAAGTCGAGCGCGCGCAGCTTCTCGTCGCGGAAGTTGGCGAAGCCCGAGCCGTGGAACTCGTTCGTGCCCGACTTCGTCACGACGTTGACGATGCCGCCCACAGAGCGGCCCGACTCGGCCGTCCAGCGGTGCTGCAAGACCTGGAACTCTTGGATGGACTCGTAGGCGAAGTTCTGGATGAGGCTCCCGACCACGTTGTCCTTGTTGTCGCCGCCGTCAACGTTGACGTCCACCTGCCGGCCGTCGCCGCCGCTGAAGGCGACGTTGCCGACGCGCGTCTTGGTCGGGTCGAAGTTGCCCGTGGGGCGCGCCTCGGGGGCGATGAACGTGAGGTTGGCGAAGGTGCGGTTGAGCAGCGGGAGCGTCTGCACCTGGATCGGCGTGACCACGTCGCCCAGGTCCGACCTCGTCGTCTCGACGAGGACGCCGCCGCCCGAGACCTCGACCGACTCGGTCAGCTCACCCGGCCGGAGCTCGAAGTTGAGCGTGCTCCGGGTGCCGACGTTCAGCTCCAGCGACCTGACCAAGGCGCGGCTGAACCCCTGCTTCTCGACCGAGACTTCGTAATTGCCCGGGGGCAGTTGCGTGACCGTGTATTCGCCGTCCTCGTTCGACTCGGTGGTGCGGCTGAGGCCGGTGCCGGTGTGGCGGGCGGTGACGGTGGCCCCGGGGACGGCCGCCCCGTTCTGGTCGAGCACATGGCCCGTGAGGTCGGCCGTCGTGACCTGCGCCAGGGCCGGAGCGCTGAGTGAGAAGCAGAGGGCAATGAGGGTGACGATGCTTCTAATCACATCCTGCATTTTCAAGTTCACAGCGATGCCTCCTTCGTGAAGACCTGGTGGTTGAACTGCCTGAGCGGGCGACCCCTTGGATAGTCGGGAGGTTGGAAATCGAACCCTGGCAAAAAGTATTCCGCCGCGCGGGCGGGCCCGCCGACCCTGATTTTTCGGGCGGATTGCGCGCGCCGGGGCCGCGGCCCAGCGGCCTTCATCCAAATCGCTAAACTAGAATTCAGGTTTTTGGATGGGAGGCCCGCCGGGATGCGGGCCGGCCGCGCGGGCGGCATCAGCCTTTTTCGAGGAAACGCTCGATGCCCTTCCGGCAGTCCTCGGTCATTCGGGCGACGGTGTTTACGTCGGCCCCGGCCTGGAGCGCGGCGTCGAAGGTCATGCCGTCCATGTGGTAGAGCAGGCGCTTGGTGAGCATGACGGCCGAGCGCGAGACCTTCTCGAAGCCGGCGACGTAGCGCTCGACCTCGGCCTCGAACGAGTCGTCGGCGAAGACGTGGTTGACGAGGCCGAAGCGCTCGGCCTCTGCGGCCGAGAGTTCCGCGCCGCGGGAGACGAGTTCGAAGGCGCGCTTCTCCGAGACGTTGCGGCGCAGGATCGCCATCACCATCGCCGGCACGAAGCCGATCTTCACCTCCGGGTAGCCGAAGCGAGCCGACGAGGCCGCGAGCACGATGTCGCAGGCCGTCGCCAGCCCGCACCCGCCGGCCAGCGCGCGGCCCCTCACGGCCGCCACCACGGGGACGCGCACGCGGCGGACGAGCGCCAACAGCTCCATCAGCGACTGCGCGTCCTCCAGGTTCTCCGTGATCGAACTCTCCGAGATTTTCCTGAGCGCCGAGAGGTCCGCGCCGGAGCAGAAGTCAGCGCCCGCGCCCGTCAGCACGACGGCGCGCACGTCCGCCCGCGCGTCCGCGTCGCGCAGCGCCGCCTTCAGCGCCGCGACCAGTTCGTCGTTCAGCGCGTTACGCTTCTCCGGCCGGTTCAGCGTGACCAGCGCCACGGCCCCTTCGACCGCGTAGATGACGGGACTCTGTTCCATAAAACTCAAGTAGACAGTAGTCGGTAGCCAGTAGAAAGACAGTCGCTAACGAGTCGGCAGTGTGTTAGCGTCAGCATCCTTCATGCGGAGCCTACTGTCTACTGACTACTGTCTACTGTCTACTCTTCTAAGAAGCTCGACAGCGCGGCGTTGACCTCGGCGGGGTACTCCTGGTGCACCCAGTGGTTGGCGCGGGCGAGCCGCACCTCGCGGAAGGGCGCGTCAACGTAGTCGGCGACGCCGCGCACGGTCTCGGGGATGATGGCGAAGTCGCGCTCGCCGTAGACGAAGAGCGCCGGGACGCGGATGCGCTCCTGCCTCGCGTAGCCGTCCGAGCTGAGGCGGCGGCTGAGGAGCGCGCCGAGGTTGGCGCGGTAGTAGTTGACGGCGGCCGTCAGCGCGCCCGGCTGGCGGAGCGCGGCCTTGTAGACGGCGATGTCGGCGTCGTCGAAGGTGCCGGGGCGCGAGGTCTTGCGCAGCATCGGGCCGAGGCCGGCGAAGTCGTCGCGCGCGATCAGCCACTCCGGGATGCGCGGGAGCTGGAAGAAGAACATGTACCAGCTCCGCAGCAGTTGCCGGAGCGTCAGGTTCTTCGCCCACACGGCGGGCGGCGGCACCTGGAGGGCCGCGAGCTTCGAGACGTAGTCGGGGTAGTGCTGCGCGACGGCCCAGGCCACGGCCGCGCCCCAGTCGTGGCCGACGACGGCCGCCTCGCGCGCGCCGAGGTGTCGGACGAGGCCCGTCACGTCGTCCACCAGGCGGCTCAGGCGGTAGTCCTCGACCCGCGCGGGCTTGTCGCTCAGGTTGTAGCCGCGCAGGTCGGGCGCGACGACGCGGAAGCGGGCGCCGAGGGCGCGCAACTGGTGGCGCCACGAGTACCAGCATTCGGGGAAGCCGTGCAGCAGCACGACGAGCCGCTCGCCCTCGCCGCACTCGGCGTAGTGCAGCCGCACGTCGCCGACCTGCGCGTAGCCGTGGCGGATTGACGAATCAATGCTCGAAAGGTTCTCACTCATCTATTCTAGTCCGAGGGCGCGCGCCTCTTCGTCGGGCACGTCTATCTCCATCCTGAGCAGGGCGGTCGAGAAGGTCTTGCCCTGCGCGTCGGTCATCAGCGAGAGCGTGCCGCCGCCGCCGAGCGATTCGTGCAGCAGGAAGTTGAGCGCGCCGAGGTTCGGCAGCTCGAAGCGCTCGACGCCGCCGCGGCAGATGCCCCGGAAGTGCTCCCTCACCCGCTCGGCCGTCACCTCGCGCGCGAGCAGCGGGTAGAACTCCTCGCGCAGCGCGATGAGGCCGACGTTGGCCGTGTCGCCCTTGTCGCCCGAGCGCGCGTGCGCCAGCCTGACCAGTTTGATTCGCATACCTTAAACGTCCCGGCCGGCGGCCCCCTGGTAGAGCCAGAGCAGGTGGAAGCCGGCGACGACGAGCGAGTGCGTGATCGCGCCGCCTGCGATGAGCCGCGGAATCTCCGCGACGGGGACGAGGCGGACGGCCGTCTGCTCCGTCCCGGCGCAGACCGGCTCGTGCCGGTACTCGGCGCCGCGCGCGAGGAAGGTGTGGAGCCAGTTGTCCTGAAGGGCCGGGTTCGGCCGCGTCCGCCCGAGCGGGATCAGCTCGCGCGCCGCGTAGCCGGTCTCCTCAACCAGCTCGCGCGCGGCGGCGTCCAGAGGGCTCTCGTCTCCGTCCACCATCCCGCCCGGAATTTCGAGCGACAGCTCCGTCGTGCCGTGACGGTACTGCTCGATGAGCACGACCTCGTCGCGCGCCGTCAGGGGGACGACGTTGATCCAGTCCGGGGCCTCGATGACGTAGAAGTCGTGAGTGCGCCCGGTGCGTGGGTCTTTGCTTAAATCCCGCCTGACTTTGAAGACGCGACAGTCTGCGACCCGCTCCGAGCTTTCGCGCTCCCACGCGGCGGGCGCGCGGCCCCCGGCGTCCGGCTTCCCTGCTCCGCTCCCAGCGCCGCTCAAACCTCGGTCACCTCCACGCGCGGGTGAATCTCGGCCTTCGGGATGAGGGCGGGCCAGTAGGCGACGATCTCCTCGACCTTCGGGCGGCCGCCGGCGAAGCCGGTCACGGCGGGCGGCCCCGTCAGGATGAGCGGCGCAATCTCCTTCGTGAAGCGCTCGACCGAGGCCCTGTCCTGCCCGCGCACGCCGACCCTCAACTGCACCTCGGGGATGTCGGCCGAGGGCTCGCCGGCGAGCGGCCCGTGCGTGGCGTTCGCGCCGACGAACTCGGTCAGGACGTGCTCGAACCGAAGGCCGAGCCGTTCGAGGCGCGCGCGCAAGATTCGGTCGGCGGCCCGCGCCTTCGCGTAGGCGTCGGGCCAGGCGTAGACGAGCGTGCCGACGGCCTTGTAGCCGGCCGAGTAGCTGATCGAGACCTTCAGCGAGTCGGTCGCGGGCCGGCCCCTGACGCCGTGGACGCGCACGCGGTCCGGCCCCGCGTCTTCGAGCCGGATGGTCGTGAAATCCGCGACGCAGTCGGGCGTGATGTAGCTGGCCGGGTCGCCCATCTCGTAGACGAGCTGCTCCTTGACCGAGGGGACGTTCACCCACCCGCCCGTGCCCTCGTGCTTGGTGACGACGAAAGTGCCGTCGGGCGCGGCCTCGACGATGGGGAAGCCGACGTCGGCGAGGTCGGGGACCCGCTGCCACTCGTACTGGCAGTTGCCGCCCGAGCACTGCGCGCCGCACTCGATGATGTGGCCGGCGATGGTGCCGGCCGAGAGTCGGTCCCAGTCGTCGGCGGCCCAGCCGAACTCGTGGATGAGCGGCGCGAGCGTGAGGCCCGTGTCGGTCGCGCGGCCCGTGATGACGACCCGCGCGCCGCGCCGCAGGGCCTCGACCATCGGCCACGCGCCGAGGTAGGCGTTGGCGCTCTGGATGCGTTCGCGCACCGCAGAGAGCGGCTCGCCCGTGTCCATGTTGCGCAGCTCGACGCCGCGCCCCAGGAGCTCGTCGAGCCGCCCCATGATGTCGTCGCCGGTGACGACGCCGAGGCGGAGCTTGCCGCCCAGGCCCAGCTCGCGCGCCACGTCGCGGACGGCCTCGGCGCACCCCGAGGGGTTGACGCCGCCGGCGTTGGCCGTCACGCGGATGTCGCGCCCGACGCAGGCCGGCAGAATCTCGCGCATCAGCGGGACGAAGTCGCGCGCGTAGCCGGCGCGCGGGTCGCGGGCGCGCTGCTTCTGCATGATTGACATCGTCACCTCGGCGAGGTAGTCGAGCATGAGGTAGTCTACGGGGCCGCCCTCGACCTGCCTGACCGGCGCGTCGAGCATGTCGCCCCAGAAGCCCTGCCCGCTGGCGATGCGAACCTTCTCCCTCATCCCCCTCCTCTCGTGTGGCCGTGTGCGTGCAGTTTAATCAAGAAACTCTTCCGGCACCAACCGCGGCGCAGAAAGGGGCGGGCGGCGCACCTGACATGCGCCGCCCG
>DASZKF010000105.1:0-9776 GCA_035947355.1 Pyrinomonadaceae bacterium
AGCGGCACGGCGGCGACCGCGCAGGCCAGCACGACGCTCGCGGCGACGCCCATCACCACCCACTTCTTGCGCCCGCCACCGGCGGCGGCGCTGTCAACCATGTAGGAGAGCGGCGCGTCCGCCGCGTCCGAAGACTTCCGGCCGAACGCGCCCGAGAGCGGGATGGCGGCGACGGCGCAGACGAGCACCACGCTCGCGGCGACGCCCAGCACCATCCACTTCTTACGGCCGCCCCCGCCGTTCGCGCTCTCGACGGTCATCGAGAGCGGCGACGGCTCGGCCTCGTGCGCCGGCTCGGCGGCCGGCGGCGGCTCGGCCGTCGGCCCGGCCGCGGCCTTCTGCGGGGCGGGCGCGCCGAGGCGCTCGACCTGGTCGAGCATGACGAACATGTCGGCCTCGGTCGGCGACCAGCTTCCGAAGGCGTCGGCCTCGGTCGGCGAGCGCCCCTCGTCGAGGCGGCGCAGGCCTTCGAGGACGACCTGCGTCCACGGCTCGCTGATGGTGCGGCGGTTCGGGTGCACGTCGGGGCTGAAGTCGAAGGCCGCGTTCGGCAGCGTCAGCGAGAAGTAGACGGCCTCGGCGCCGCTCAGCGCGCCGACCTTCGCGTCCACCAGCTCGCCGTCCTTGATGAAGAAGACGCTGTGGCCGCGCGGGTAATCAATCTTGAGCCGACCCGTCTTGCGCTGGTTGCAGAAGAACTCGATCAACTCGGCGAGCGACATGTCGCTCAACTGTCCGGTCAGTGCCATAAACTGTTCCTCTCGGTGCGGGCTTCGGGTTCCGCCGGTAGGGGGTTGCGGGCGGGCGGCGGCGTTACTGGAGGCTGAAGTTGTAGGTGATGACGCCGGAGACGCGGACGGGCTGGCCGGAGAGCAGCGTCGGCGAGAACTTGGCGCGGCGCGCGGCCTCCTCGGCGGCGTTCTGCAACATCATCGGCCCCTTGACGGCCTTCGCCGAAATCACCTTGCCGGAGAGGTCTATGACGACCTCGACCTCGACCGTGCCGGCCGCCCGCGAGCGCTTGGCGACCTCCGGGTAGCTCGGCGCGGGCAGGCTCAGGGCCTTGCCGTTGAGGATGCCGCCCGAGACGGGCTTGAGCGGCCCGCGCGTCACGGGCCGGGCCGGCTGGGACGGGGCCTCTCCGTCGAGCTTCACGACCGGGGCGGCGGCCGCGGCGGAGGCGGAAGAAGAGAGCGCCGGCGGCGGCGCGGCCAGGGCCGCCTTGTCCAGGGAGGCGAGGACGACCGGCGCGGGCGGAGTGCCGGCGGACTTGCCCGCGGGCGGCGACGCGGGCTTATTCAAAGGCTGTGTCGCGGGCTTGGCTGCGGAGGGCTGCGTCGTCGCCGCGGAGGGCTGCGTCGCTGATGCCGCGGGCGCGGCGCTCGCGCCGGCGGACGGCGGCGACATCTTCGCCAGCATCCCCTCGTCGAGGTAGTAGGCGATGGTGCGGTAAGTCACCTCCGAAGGCTCGAAGGTGACGCGGCCGGCCTCGATGACGGCCACCGAGGTCGTCATCTTCACCCAGTTGCCGACCGCGTCGAACTCGTAGGCGTAAGTCTCTTTGCTCAGGAGCGAGCCGTCGGCGTTGTGCAGAGTCATCTCGACCATGTTGCCGCGCTCGTCGTACTTGTAGACCTCCTTGCCCGTGAGCGTCCCGCCGGCGGCGAGGTAGTAGGCGTTGTCGACGCGATCCCCCTTCATGTCGTAGGTCGTCGCCTCCAGAAGCACGCGCGGACCTTCGGACGGCTTGCCGCCCTTGACCGTGACCTTCGCCGTCTCGGTCTTCACGCGGCGCACGGGGCCGACGAGCCCGTCCTGCTCGCGGTCGTTCGTGGCGAAGGCGGGGGCGAGAGACGGGAAGCGCGGGAGGCCGCGGGGCGCGGCGGTCGCGGACGAGGCCAGGAAGAGGACGAACAGCAGCGTCGGGATGATGCGTCTAGGCATGGTTTTCGGCTCCTGAAAAAGTTCGTGAGGCGGCTTGCGGCGAACGTTCGAAGGGCAGGCGTGAGCGTCAGGGTCGGGCGCGGCCGGCTCAAGCCTTCGGTGGGGCTGGCTTGGAAGGCCGTCTGTCTGTCGGGAGGGCGAGCCGAGAGCAGGGCGCTCTTCTGTCGGCGGAAGGCGGGGCCGGGGCCTTTCCGGGACGACGGCTCGGGGGCGCGTCCGGCAGAGCCTAAACGTTAAGGTTGCAAAGGCTTAAGCTCGGCACGGGTGCGACTGATCCCTTCATCAGTCCGCCCGTCGAAGCTCGGCTGCCGGCGTCTGCCGCGGCAGCACCATTATTATACACAGCAAACATCGTTTGTCCATAGCAAACGTCGGCCAAATAAACGGTTGGAACGGCGGTTTCGGCGTGTGGCGGGTCAGCTTGAGAAGAGCGAGGTCATGCGCTCGGTCGTGAAGGCGGCGCGGGCGGCCTCGTAGGCTTGGCCGACGGTGATCTCCGCAATCTGCCGGGCCGAGACGACGCGGTGGCGTTCGCCGGGCGGGATGTAGCAGTCGAACATCGGGTGGTGCTGCATGAGGATGACGACGGGCGTGCCGACGGCGGCCGCGATGTGCATCGGCCCGGTGTCGTTCGAGACGAAGACGGAGAGGCGCGCGGCGGCGGCGGCCAGTTGCGGGATGGTGAGGCGGTCGAGGACGACGGCCGAGGGCGGGAAGCCCTTGCGCGCCTCGCGCACCAGCGCGCGCTCCTCCGGCCCCGCGAAGAGCGCGACGCGGACGGCGTCGTTGCGCTCCAGCGCCCAGGCCAGCTCGGCGAAGCGCTCGACCGGCCAGCGCCGGGAGGGGTGGCCCGCGCCCGGGAACATGCCGACGAGCGGCTCGCCGCGCCCGGCCCCGGCCTTACGCAGAAGCTCCTCGACGGCGCGCCCCTCCGATTCGCGCGCGGGCAGGCGCGGCACGCGCGAGACCTCGCCGACCTTGAGCGGCGCGAGCACGTCGAGGTAACGGTCTATGGCGTGCTTCGAGCGATCCTCGACCGGCGGCTGCGGGCGGAAGTTCGAGAGGTAGTCGAGCGAGCGGCCGGGCCTGCGCGCGTACAGCCTCCGCGGCGCGCCCGAGAGGAACCCGAGCAGGTTCGTCTCCGAGAGGCTGTGCAGGTCTATCACGAAGTCGAACCCGCGCCGCCGCACGTCGCGCACGAACTTCCCGATGCGGAAGACCGACAGAACCTTCGGCCCGTCGCGCAGCCCCACGCGGTCTACGGCCAGCACCTCGTCGGCCACCCCCGCCAGCTCCACCACGGCCGCCGCCGCCCTCCCCGCCGCCACCGTCACCCGCGCCCGCGGGAACCTATGCCGAATCGCCGCCAACGCCGGCAGACTCAAAACCACGTCGCCCAACTGGCCGAAATCAATGACGAGGATGTTGCGCGGGTCAGGGTTCATCGTTCGGGTAAACGATACAACACGCATTCATGTTTCGCACGGGGGGCGTGAGAGCGAGTTTCGACGGCGGGCGCTTTCCGCGAAAGCACCCCGAAAGAGATAAGCTTCGCGCGCTCTCACCTCCAGCGTTCCGCCCCCGCGCGCAGCGAGTCGCGCAGGTCGCTCACGGCCGGGTGCGCGAACGGGATGCGGTAGAGCGTGAGGATGAGGTCGAAGAGGGAGGCGAAATAAAGCTTCTCGTCCAAAAAATTTCCGTACACCTTCCCCTGCATGAGCGGCGGGAGCGACGACCTGTCGTCACCTTCGAGCAGCAGCGGCAGCACCGTCTCCGCCTCTTCATTCGTTCGCGTCAGCCGCAGGTTAATCAGGTTGACCTCCGCGGCGACGACGCTCCCCGCGCCCGAGACTCTGTTCTCGTACTTCCGCCGGTACAGAGGCGTCCCGACGGCGGCGACGAAGTCGCTCGCCTCGATACGGCTGATGAAGCGCGCGACGTTCGCGCCGACCTGCGGGTTGTCCTTCCGGTCGAGGAAGACCACGACGCCCGCGTTCTCCAAATCCCTCGCCAGCCCGCGCACCCAGCGCTCCTGCCCCTCGTCGCCCCACGCGTAGCTGACGAAGCAACTCGGCGCGTTCAGCTTCTCGTCACGCACGACGGCCTTGACGCGCACGAGCGCCGACTCGAACTCGGTACGCCGCCGCGTGCGCTCCTGCTCCTGGTTGACCCGCTCCCGCTCGGGGCGCGAGAGCGCGACCTCCTCGCCCGCCTTCGGCAGCACAATCTTCTTGCCGCACTCGCCACAGAAGAGGAAGCCCTTGCCCTCCGTGATGCGCTTGACGACCTCGCCGCGCTGCTGCCGGTAGCCGCACTTCGGGCAGCCGACCGGCGGGAACTTCGTGACTGTCACGTCTCGGCCCCGCAGGAACTCCTCGAAGAGACCTTGAAACAGAAGGCGCGCCCCGGCCCTCTCCTTCGCGTAATAAAGCACCAGCTCTATCTCGCCCTCGCGCTCGTCCACCTGCCTGAAGCCGCACACGTCGCCCTTCGCCGTCTCGTACTCGGCCTGGTTGTGCCACTGGTTCGTGCGCGTGAAAGTGTTCGTGTAGCCTAACTGCACGACGAGCGCGGCGTAGACGTTCTCGACCGCTCCGCTCACGAGGTAAGAAAAATCGTCCGCCGTCTCGACCTCCGCCAACTGAGGCCGCTTCTGGTTAATCAGCGCCGGGAAGATGAGGAAGGTCTGCGCGCCCAGCGTCTCGCGGAAGCAAAGGTTGTGCTCGATGAAGAGCGACACCGCCGCGTCGAGCAGCACGTCGCGCTCGTCTAAAGCAGCAAACTCTGGAAACTCATAACCACCTTGCAGCACACGCGCCTCGTCGAGCGCGCCCAAGCCCCGCGGGTTGCGCCGCGCCTCCAGCACGAACGACGCCGCCAGATTCGCCAGCAAGTCCGGCGCGAGCAAAATAGTCTCTTCGCCCGACGACCCGCGCAGCACCGACACGTACCCGTGATTCGACAGGTGTCGCACCGCCGTCATCATCTCCGCGTCCGTAAACTCCCAATCCGCATCGGTCTCTTCCAGCCGCGCGCGCAACTCCTCGGGGCTAACCAGCACGCCCTTGCTCGTGCCCTCCTCCTTCAACCCCAGCACGAACTCCTTGATGCGCTTAAAAGTCCTCGTCGTCACCGTCGCAGGCATCTCCTCCCACACGATTGACGCCCTCACACGCTCCAACAACTCCTTTAGCCCCTCGCCCGTCAACGCGCTCGTCCCGACGTAAGCCTCCACGCCGTGCTGCCTGCAAAACTCCTCCAACTCCTCCCGCGTCAGCGTCGGCACGCCCCTGTCGGCCCGCGCCCCCACCAGAATCACACGCCGCCCCCGCCCGTCCCGCCGCGCCCGCGAAAGCTGCTTCAGCCAATACTCCACCCCCTTCAAAGGCTCCTGCCTGTTCGTCGGGTCGAACAGCACCAGCGCCACGTCCACATCATCCAGAAACAGCGCGTGCACCAAACGATAATCCGGCTGCCCCGCCAAATCCCACAACACCGCCTCGCACCGCGTCCCGTCCTCTCGCGTCTCGCCTAGTTCATCTACCACCCAGAACTGCTGCCCGTGCGTCGAGGGGTGCTCCTTAAACTTCCCGTGCGCTAGCCGCCAACCCAACCCCGTCTTACCCGCACCGCTATCGCCCACGAGGGCGACCCTCGCCGTCGTGTAGGAGGCGTTCTTCCGCCTCGCCGCCGATTCTGAGAGGGCTTCAAAATCTAAGTCCCAGACGCAGATAGCCATGTCCTGCTCGGCGAGTGCGGCTAGGGTGAGCGTCTTCGGATGGAAGGCCAGACCGGGCGGCCAATATCCGGAGGCTGTCTCTTCAAAGACCTCGACGTTCTCCCACTTGTCAGAGCGCCAAAGCCAAATGGTTCCGTCGCGGAGTTTTGCGGCGAGTAGGGAGCCGTCAAAAGAAAAGTCGATACTCTTGATAATGTCGGTGTGCCCCTCAAGGGTTGTTTTGAGTTGCCCCCCTTCAACATCCCACAGACGAACGGACTTGTCATAGCTCCCCGACGCGAGTGTCCGGCCATCGGGCGACCACGCCAACCCGTGAACTTGGTCGGAGTGTCCTTTCAGCGTAACGGCCGTCTGGTACGTCGGGGCGTCCCACATCTGGATAATTCCGTCTTCACCTGCCGAGGCAAGCACCCTACCGTCTGGCGACCACTTCGTGCTGTAAACCAGACCCTTGTGACCTTGGAGCGTGAGGAGCAAACGCCCCGCCTTAGCGTCCCACAGCCGAACGGTCTCATCGAAACTTCCAGAGGCGAGCATCCGGCCGTCCGGCGACCACGCTAAACTTTTGACTTGGTTGGAATGCCGTTTGAGCGTAAGGCGTAACCGGCTTGTTAGGAAGTCCCATAGATCGATGGCACCGCCGGAGCCCCCGACGGCCAACGTCTGCCCGTCCGGCGACCACGCTAAACAGTCAACCCCCCATTTGCTAAAGCTGAATTCGGAGTGCAACCGGCCCGTCACGGCGTCCCACAACTGGACGGCACCGCCGATACTTCCTGCGGCAAGCATGCGCCCGTCCGGCGACCATGCAAGCTCAGTAATGATGCCCATATGTTTCCAGAGCTTGTGCCGGAGCTTGAAGCCGGGGGGGATTCGGCCGGGCTTGGCTTTATGAGGCATGACGAGGGCTCCCTTACTGCATCCTGTGGGCGTGGTGTGGCGCAGGTGGATGATACAACAATTCGGCCGGGTGAAGAGTCCCGCGGCGTGCGACGCGAGAGTTGGCGCGCGCACGGCGGAAAACGTCGCCCGCACGTGTACAGGTCGGCAGTGCGTGTGTAAAGAAGCCGGGGCGGGGCTGAAAATCGAGAAGCGCGATACGCGAGACTCGGAACGCACCGCATAAGGTTCGACACGCAACGCGTAAAACTCGACCCGCGGCGCGTGAGACGAGGCGCGCACGTCGTGAGACTCGACAGGGGGCGCGCAACCTTGGCCGCGCCAAGCAAAAGGTCATACGCGCGGCACGGGATACGCGCCGCACATGGAGGGGAAAGGCAGTGGAGACGGTAGGTTTAAGCCGGGGTGCGTCAGGACTCGCGGAGGTCGCAGCCGGTCATGTCGGGGGGCTGGGGGATGCCTAAGAGGCCGAGGATGGTGGGGGCGACGTCTTGGAGGGAGCCGGAGTCGGGGCGCAACTTCACGCCGCGGAGGTCGTCGTCAATCAAATGGAAGGGGACGGGGTTGTTGGTGTGGGCGGTGTGGGGTTGGCCGGTGTTGAAGTCGAGCATCTGTTCGCAGTTGCCGTGGTCGGCGGTGATTAGGCAGGTGCCGCGGGCGGTCTTGAGGGCTTTGGTGATCCAGCCGAGGCAGGTATCTACGTACTGGACGGCCTCGATGGTCTTGGGGAGGTTGCCGGTGTGGCCGACCATGTCGGGGTTGGCGAAGTTGACGATGAAGACGTCCGTCTCGCCCTCGTCAATGGCGCGCAAGACTTTGTCGGTGACTTTGAAGGCGGACATCTCGGGCATGAGGTCGTAGGTGGCGACCTTCGGCGAGGGGACGAGGAGGCGGCGCTCGGAGGGGAACTCTACCTCCGTGCCGCCGTTGAAGAAGTATGTGACGTGCGCGTACTTCTCGGTCTCGGCCAGGCGGTAGTTGCGGACGCCCAAGGAGGCGAAGACCTCGGCGAGGATGTTCTTGTGCTGGAGCTGCGGGAAGGCGACGGGCAGGTTGAAGGTCTTGTCGTAGACGGTGAAGCAGACGAAGTCCACGCGGGGCCGGGCCGGCGTGGGGAAGGCGTCGAAGCCTTCGACGGCGAGGGCGCGCGTGATCTGGCGCGCGCGGTCGGCGCGGAAGTTGTAGAAGACGACCGCGTCGCCTTCGCGGATCGTCGCCACCGGCGAGCCGTCGGCGCGCGTGACGACGACGGGCTCGACGAACTCGTCCGTCACGCCGCGCTCGTAGGAGCTTCGGATGGCCGCGAGCGGGTCGGAGGCGCGCACGCCCTCGGCGCGGACGAGACAACGGTAGGCTCGCTCGGTGCGCTCCCAGCGGCGGTCGCGATCCATCGCGTAGTAGCGCCCGCAGACGGTGGCGATCTCGCCGCAGCCGATCTCTTTAATCTTCTCCTGCAGCCGGCGCACGTAGGTGAGCGCCGAAGACGGCGGCGTGTCGCGCCCGTCGAGGAAGCAGTGGGCGTAGACGCGCGGGAGGCCGCGCCGCTTCGCCATGCGGAGCAGCGCGTAGAGGTGCTCCTGCGAGGAGTGGACGAGCCCGTCGGAGAGCAGGCCCATCAGGTGGAGCGCGCCGCCGCGGGCGCGGGCCGCGTCCATCGCCGCGGCGACCGGCTCGTTGGAGAAGAACTCGCCGGTCTCGACGGAGTAGTCAATGCGGCGCACGTCCGTCATGATGACGCGCCCCGACCCGAGGTTGAGGTGGCCGACCTCGGAGTTGCCCATGATGCGGTCGGGCAGGCCGACGCAGGTGCCCGAAGCCTCGATGAGCGTGTGCGGGTACTTCTCCAGGAACTCGTCGTAGAAGGGCGTCTCGGCGAGCGCGATGGCGTTGGCCTCGCGCTCCGCGGTGTAGCCCCAGCCGTCGAGGATGATGAGCGCGAGCGGGCCGCGTCCGTTATTCAAAGCTGTTCCCCCTGGAAAGGATTTGCGATTTTAGATTTCTCTATGTCCTGCGCGTCCTCTGTGCCCTCTGTGTTGAGATCCGCCGCACGGCTCACTCAACACAGAGTTCACAGAGGACACGGAGGGCACAGAGAAATCAAAATCAAAAATTCTAAAATTACCTGGTGCCGTCCGCCTCTCTAACGCCTCGCCGCTTTAGCTTTCGCCTTCTTCTTCTTCTGCCCTTTGTCGCCCTTCTCCGCCTTGGCCGGCTTCGCGGCGGCCGACGGGGCGGACTGCACGGCGGGGCGGGCGGGCGGCGTCTGCCCGAGCTGGTAGAAGGCCGAGAGGCCGGGGTAGCGGGCCGCGCCGCGCAGGTCTTCCTCGATGCGGAGGAGCTGGTTGTACTTGGCGATGCGGTCGGTGCGCGAGAGCGACCCGGTCTTGATCTGCCCGGCGTTGGTGGCGACGGCGAGGTCGGCGATGAAGGTGTCCTCGGTCTCGCCCGAGCGGTGCGAGATGACGGCCGTGCGGCGGTGCGTGCGCGCGAGCTCGATGGCGTCGAGCGTCTCGGTGAGCGTGCCGATCTGGTTGACCTTAATCAGTATCGAGTTGGCGACGCCGCGCTCGATGCCGCGGCGCAGGAACTCCGTGTTGGTGACGAAGAGGTCGTCGCCGACGAGCTGCACGCGGTCGCCCATCTCGTCCGTCATCAGCTTCCAGCCGTCCCAGTCGCCCTCGGCCATCCCGTCCTCGATGGAGATGATCGGGTACCTTTCAACCCAGTGCTTCCAGTAGGCGACCATCTCCTCGCTCGAAAGGCGGCGGCCGTCGGACTTTTTGAAGACGTAGCCCGCGCCGTCGTAGAACTCGCTGGCCGCGGGGTCTAAGGCCAGGAGGACGCCCGTGCCGGCGTTGTAGCCGGCCGCGGTGACGGCTTCGAGGATGGTCTCGACGGCCTCCTCGTTCGAGCGCAGGTTGGGCGCGAAGCCGCCCTCGTCGCCGACGCCGGTGGCGTAGCCGCGCCTCTTCAGGACGTTCTTCAGCGAGTGGAAAATCTCGGCCCCGACGCGCAGCGCCTCGGCGAAGCTCTCGGCCGCGACCGGCATCACCATGAACTCCTGGAAGTCCACGTTGTTGTCGGCGTGCGCGCCGCCGTTGAGGATGTTCATCATCGGGACGGGGAGCGTGCGCGCGTTCGCCCCGCCGAGGTAGCGGTAGAGCGGGAGTTCGAGGTAGGCGGCCGCCGCGCG
>DASZKF010000106.1:0-4881 GCA_035947355.1 Pyrinomonadaceae bacterium
GTTTGTTCGGCGTGAGTCGAGTGGCTCAACTTGCGCCGCCCGAACTCGAAACTCGAAACCCGTAACTCGAAACTTACAGGCGCGCGAGCGCCTTGAGTGCGAGCTGCTTCGACCTTTCGAGCTTGGGGACGGAGTCGGGCGGGCCGCCGACGCTGACGTAGATGAGGCGGTCGTGCGCCAGCACGTAGAGCGCGCCGAGCTTCTCGCTCCCGACCCAGAAAGCCTCTCCGCCCAGGCCCTCGACCGCGCGCGGCCGCTCCGAGCGCTTGTTCTCCTTCTTGTCGCGGAGCTTCTGCCACTCCTCGCCGAGCGCCTTCGCGTCCCCGGCCGCCGGCCGCCGCACCTCCAGGAGCACGCCGAGGTTCTGCCCCGGCCTCTCGGGCGCGGTGACGGTGTAGTGACACTGCGCGACGGCGAGCGGGCCGCGGGTCAGGCTGACGGGCCGCGCCGCCGAAACCTTCCCGCCCTGCACGGCCTCGACCTCCGAGTTCTGTAGAAGCCCGCAGACATCGGCGTCAGACTTCGACGCCTGGGCGGCGTCGGCGCCGGCAGAGGGCTGAGCGCCCCCCGCGCCGGCCGCGACGCCGCCCGGCGTGGCCGACGCCGCGGGTGGGCTGGCCGTCGGCTGACCCTCTGCGCCCGGCGCCCGCGAGCCGCATCCCTCGGCCGAGTAAAGAAACAGGCAGAGCGCGGCCGCTCCGAGTTTGCTGAACATGACGACCTCAAAGAGAAGTGATGAATGCGGAATGATGAATGATGAATACGGGGCGCGTTGACCTGTGCCGCTCAAGCCGCCCCGCATTCATCATTCATCATTCCGCATTCATCATTTGACCTTACTGCCCGGACGGGCCGAAGGCTTCGACCTCGACGACGCGCGAGTAGTTGAGCCGCGAGTTCAGCACCAGCACCCGCAGCTTCGCCGTCGTCACGGCCGGGAACTGCACCGAGCGCAGCGCCAGCGAGTTGCCGCGGACGGCCCCGCCCGGCACCGTCACCCAGGCCGACCCGTCCCACGCCTGGATGTCGAAGTCTATGATCCCGTTCTCGCTGGCGGTCGTCTGCGCTGTCGGTTCCGCGCCGCCGCCGTGGCCGTCCTGCAGGGTGTAGACGCGCACCTCGCTGATGGAGCGTGCCGCCGCGAACGTGACTTCGAGCCAGTCGGGGTAGGCGGCGCGGGTGCCGTCGTTCCACCCGCCGCCCGCGCCCCAGTCCTTGCCGGTGCGGTCGCCGTCTATGGCCGAGAGCGGGTTGAAGTCCCAGTTCGGGTAGACCGAAGAGGCGAGGGCGGTCGCGCCGTTCGCGCCGAGCGCGTAGTTGACCGGGAGCGACGGGTCAACGGCCGTGATGACCAGCTGCGCGTTGTTGGTGCTCGCCAGGCCGCGCGTGTCCCTGACCGTCAGCCGCGCGAAGTAGTCGCCCGGCTGCTGGTAGGTGTGCGAGGCGTGGGGCGAGCTCTGCGTGACGGGTGCCGAGCCGTCGCCGAAGTTGAAGGTGTACTCGGCGACGCCGTCGCCCGCGTCGGAGTCCTGCGAGCCGGAGGCGTCGAAGTTGACCGTGAGCGGGGCGCTGCCCGTCAGGCGGTTGGCGGCGAGGATCGCCACCGGCTCGGCGTTCGGCTTGCACGAGAGGTTGCCCGCGAGCAGGTAGATGCCCTCGGCGGTGATGTCGCTCGAAATGTTCTGCGAGCGCGGCCCCGCCGAGGGGCGCGCGAAGAAGGTGCGCGCGTTGACGGCGCTCAGAGCCTGCCCCGCCCGGACGTTCTCGATCTTCGAGGTCGAGACGGTGACGGTGATGACGCCCTTCGCCGCGTCGTAGGTGCCGGCGTCGGCCGCGCCGAGGCGCGTCGGCGCGTTGGCGTTCGGGGGCGGGATGCTGCCGTCGAGCGGCAGCGGCGGCCCGAAGTTGCCGTACTCGTAGGAGACCGCGCCCGACGCGTCAGTCCTCATCGCGACGTACATCCGGTCGCTGCCGTCGGCCGCCTTCGCGCGCCGGTTCCAGATGACGTACCACTCGCTCAGGGGCGGTGCGGTCGCGAGCGTCGGCGACGGCGCGGTCTGGACGGTGAAGACCAGCTTGCTCGAATTGTCTTCGAAGTAGGGCTCGCCGACGAAGACCTCCCTGATGTCAACGCGCGGGTCGGGCGGCGTGTTCTGCCCGCCGTCGGCGTTCGGGCCGGTGTCGTCAACGACCGCCGCCCCCGGCGCGTCGCAGACGTTGACGATGGGCACTTCAGCCGGCGCGAACTCGCCGCTCGCGGGGCCTTCGCCGACGGCGTTGACGGCCGTCACCTTGTAGAAGTAGCTCGCGCCCGCGCTGACCGTCCGGTCTTCGAAGCCGAGCGCGGCGACGGGCGCGGAGTTGAGCGGCGCGCCGTAGGAGCCTGTTGACGTGCGGCGGTAGACGTTGTAGCCGGTGACGGGCGAGCCGCCGTCGTCGGGCGCCGACCACTTCAGGTTAACGACGCCCGTGCCGAGGCCGACCTGGTCGAGGCGCGGGGCCGCGGGCTTGGTCGGGCCGGCCGGCGGGTCGAAGGCGGCGAACATCCGCTTGCCGCCGGACTGGCGCGTGATGACGCCCTTCGAGCCGCGCGACATCGTGTAGGGCGGCGCCTTCTCGGCGTCGGCCGTGGTGCAGACCGGGGCCACGCAGCCGTCGGCGTAGCCGATGTGGACGCGCCCCTCCTTGTCTATGGTCGCGTCGTTGAAGTCGAGCAGGTTGCGGTCCTCGCCGCAGAGCGTGCCGGCGCGGCAGAGCGAGCCGAGCTGGACGGGGTCGTCGGGCGTGGCGTCAACGGTCTTCCAGGTCTTGCCGCCGTCGTAGGTCGTGGCGATGTAGAGGTGCCAGACGCCGCGGAAGGTGTCTATGTCGTCGGGGTCGCCCGCGGCGGGCGTTCCGATGAAGCCGACGGCCGCGCGGTCCGGGTCGCCGGCGACGGCGACGGGGAAGACGGCGTGCTGGATGTTGAAGGCCGCGCCGATGTCGGTCAGGTCGGTCCAGGTCACGCCCTTGTCGCGCGAGACGGCCGCCTTCGGGTGGCCGTTGCCGTCCACGTAGCCGAGGTAGAGCGTGCCGTCGGTGGCGATGCCGAGCGAGGGGTCTTCGCCGCTCCCGCTCGTGCCCGGCACGCGCCGCACCGCCCACGTCAGGCCGTTGTCGCTCGAGACGGCCAGGCCCTGCTGGCCGCCGCAGTTCTTGTTCGGGACGTAGGCCGTGCCGTCGGGCGCGACCTTGACGTGGCCGTGCAGCCCGCCGCACTGCGTGATGTTGTAGATGGGGACGGCCGGGCCGAAGGTGATGCCGCCGTCCAGAGAGAGCGCGCAGTTGGCGTCGGCCACGTCCTGCGCGCAGTAGTAGACGGCGTTCGGGTAGGAGTGCTGCGGCGCGCCCTCGGCGAACGGGCCGCCGCCCAGGGTCTGGTGGTCAACGCCGGCGTTGATGCCCGCGCCCTGCGTCGGCTTGTAGGTCGCGCCGTCGTCCTCGGTGTAGTCGGTCGTGGACTGCTTGGTGCCGCCGAGGAGTTGCGAGACGAGCGTGCGGCCGGTCTCCTTGTCCGTGTAGAGGATCGGGTCGCCGAGCGGGCGCGTGAGCGCGGCCGTCAGGAGCGGCGTCTTCGTCCAGGTGACGCGCGCCGGCGACGAGGAGTCGTCGAAGCGGACGCGCAGCGCGTCGGTCGAGAAGCCGCCGTAGAACATGATGTTGCCCGTCTTCCAGTTCGCGCCGATGGACGGCTCGCCGAAGTCGTTGGCGGTGTCGGCCGGCGTCAGGAAGGTGTGGAAGCGCGCGGCGTCCGGGTCGGGCGTCGCGTCCGGGTCGGGCGTCGGCCCCTGGTCGGGCGTCGGGGCGGGCTCGCCCGGCGCGAGCACCGGCATCGAGACCTTCGAGTCGCACGGCTCGGTGCCGGCGGCGCCGGGGCAGGGCAGTTGCGAGTCGTAATAGATGTGCGTCTTGTTCTGCGTGTCTATAAAGACGGGGTCAATGTGGAGGACGATGTTGCTCGAAGCTTTTATCTCAGGCAGGAAGACGGAGGCGGTGAGCTTCGAGGCGGTGCCGGGCAGTTCGGGCGAGGCGGTGACGACCTCCTCGAAGACCTTCGCGCCGTCGGCCCAGAGGCGGATCGTCCAGTTGGCGCTGAAGACGCCGGCGCCGCTCGCGCCGCTCGACGCCCACCACTCCAGGCTCATCGTGCCGCCGAGCCGCGTCGGCCCCGAACTCCAGACCCAGCTCGGGTCGTAGATGGTGCGGCCGTTGGTGCCGTCGAGCGCGGGGCTGGCGACGTCCCAGTGGCCGGCCGGCCCCGAGTCGAGCGCGGCGTCCGTGCGCAGGAACGGCCCGTCGCAGTTGATGATGTCGGCCGCGCCCACGCCCGCGCACTGCGAGCCGTCCGCGCCGGTGTCGCCGACGTTGCCCTGGAAGTGGAGGACGACCGGGGGCGAGGCGACGGGGGCGGCCTCGCTGACGGCGAGGCCGAGCGCCAGAATCGCGCCGAGCGCGACGAAGAAGAAAAGGATGGTGCTGTATTTCCTCCAGCAGCGGCGCGCGGCAGGGAACGTTTGGGGCATGTGTGTCGGAATCTCCTTTTAGAATTTTGAAATCTCTGCGGCCTCTTCGGCGGTGTCGGGTTGCCCGCTCCCGCCTCGTCCGTGTTCGGCCGCAACATAACGCCCGCGGGTTGAGCCGAACTTGAACCGTCCTAGCTTTCGCAAAGGAAGATAACGGGCCGTGCTTGAGGAATCCTTGAGGGCCGCGAGGGTAAGGGCAACGCGAACTGTTTCAACATTTGGAGGAGGCGGGCGGGAGCACTAAAGGTGACTTGAGCGAAGGGCGAGGTTGGATTAAACACAGAGTTCACGGAGGGCACAGAGAAGAGATTGTCTTCTC
>DASZKF010000107.1:0-7879 GCA_035947355.1 Pyrinomonadaceae bacterium
GTCGGGCTTCTGACTGTGTGGTTAGGCTGCGAAAGCCGGTTCGCGGCGGGCGTGGGCGGAAATCTCGGCGGCGAGCTGGGTGATGCGGTCGGTGGTGAAGGGCTTGGTGACGACCCAGTCCACCTGCGCGGCCTGCTGCTCGGCCGAGCCGACGGCCTCGCCCCAGCCGGTGATGACGGCGAGCGGGACGCGCGAGTCTATCTCGCGGACGGCGTGCGCCAGCTCCCAGCCGCTCATCCCCGGCATCCCTATGTCCGTGAAGACGGCGTCGAAACTGCCCTCGCGGAAGAGGCGCAGCGCCTCCGGCCCGCTCGACGCGGCGCGCACGCCGTGCCCTTCCGACTCCAGGATCTCGCACAGAAGCTCGCGCACGGCCTGCTCGTCGTCAACGACGAGCAGGCGGAGCCGGTCGGGGCGCGAAGGCGGGGCGGCCTCCGCCGCCTCCTCGCGCGCGCGGGGCCGCAGCCGCGACTTCGCCGCCGGCAGGCGGATGCGGAAGGCCGAGCCCGCGCCGACCTCCGACTCGACCTCGATGCTGCCCTCGTGGCGGCTGATGATGCCGTAGCTGACGGCGAGGCCGAGGCCCATCCCGGCCTTGCCCTTGGTGGTGAAGAACGGGTCGAAGATGCGGGAGCGAACCTCCGGCGTCATCCCCATGCCGGTGTCGCGCACCGACAGCTCGATGAAGCCGTCGGACTCGTCGGCCGTGAGCGTCAGCGTCCCGCCCTCCGGCATCGCGTCCACCGCGTTGAAGACCATGTTGACCAGGACCTCGCGCAGCTCCGAGCCGTCGCCGAGCACGGTGCCGTTCGAGCGGAGCTGGAGTTCGAGTTTGATGCGGACGCCCGCGGCCTCGGCGCGGTCCTTCCAGCGGGGCCGCGTGATCTCGCTCACGTCCATGAGGAGCTGATCCACGGCGACGGGTTCGAGGTCGTGGTCGCGGCGCTGGCGGGCGAAGTCCTGGATGCGCTTGACGGTCTTCGCGCCGTCCTCGGCCGAGCGGATGATGATCTCCAGCCCGCGCCTGATCTTCTCGATGTCGCCCGTCCGCATCAGGAGCTGGGCGCGGCCGAGGATGCCGGCGAGCGTGTTGTTGAAGTCGTGGGCCACGCCCGACGCCAGCTCGCCCAGCGCCGAGAGCTTCTCGATCTGCGCGTACTGCTCGCGGATCCGCTCCTGCTCCGCGATGTAGTGCGACAGCTCCTCGACGTGGCGCCGCGCCTGCTCGGCCTGCTGCGCCGAGGTCTCGACGTTCTTCATGTACGTCCGGTAGGTGAAGTAGACGATGAAGATGATGGGGGTGGCGATGAGCAGGGCCGAGGTGCCGACGAGCCGCACCAGGACGGCGAGGACCGCGGCGGCCGAGGCCCCCGCGAAGTAGGTGATCGAAGTCCAGAGGTAGTGCTTCTTCCAGGCGGCCCAGAACGGCTCGCCGCTCTGGAGCGAGGCGGCGAGGGCGACGCCGCCCGAGTTCGCGGCGTACTGCGTGAGCGCCATCACGCAGACGGCCGTGATCGCGCCGCCGTCGAACCCCTGGAGGAGGAAACTCGTGCGGCCGAAGCAGAGGCGCAGCGTCTGGACGGTGGCCCACATCGCCAGCGCCAGCGCCGCGCCGTTGAAGGCCACGGTGAGCTTCTTCCTGCAGAAGCGGGCCGAGGACGTGACGCCCTCGGCCGCCGTCAGAAGGATCGCGGCCTCGCCGCCGTAGAGCAGGAGCGCCAGGAAGATGAAGGTGTCGGAGACGGAGATCGTCGAGCGGAAGCGCGGGATCGCGATGGAGATGCGCGAGGTGATGCAGAGCGTGACGGCCGTCAGCAGGACGAAGCGGAAGTCTACCGAGGCCGCGGGGAAGCTCAACGCCGCGTGCGCGGCGACGAGCCCGCCGGCGGCGATGACACTCCAGACGTAAGGCCGAAACAGTCTCTGACGGTTCATAGCTTCAGCCGAGGCCGCGTCCACGCGCCCGGCACCGACGCCGGGCGCACTCCCCAACGCATCCCTACTGAACCACCCTCAGCTCGTCGGACACGACACGGAGCGAGACCTTCCGCCCGTCGGCGGCGACGACGTGCACGTCATCGGCCGTCAGCGCGTAAGGCGTCGCGCCGCCGGCCAGCGCCTCGACCTCGACGACGAAGAGGACGCCGACCCCCGTGATCGCCGCGCCCGAGGCGGCGGGCGAGACGGAGACGAGCAGGTGCCCGTCCGGAGTGGCGCGGTGCGCGAAGGTCGCGTCGGCCGGGCCGACGAGGTCGCCGCGGGTGACGGCGCGCACCGCCATCCGCTCGGGGTCGAACCGCAGCGAGACGGCGAGCAGCCCGAGCTGCGCGTCGGTCTTGAGCAGGAGCTTCAAGCGCCGGCGCTCGCCGACGCGCACCGAACCCGCCTCGGCCACGAGCCGCAGCGCCGCCGCGCTCCGCGCCGGGGCGCCGGGGTTGGCGGCGGGCCTGGTTTCGCCGGCCCCGGCGTAAGTGGGTGCCGCGTCCGTGGCCGAGGCGGCCGTTTGTCTTGACGCGGGGACAGGCGAGACGCGCCGCTCGCGCGAGAGGACGGCCGGAGTCGGGCGCAGGTCGGCGTCCCGGTCGGCCGAAATCTCTTCGGCCGACAAGACGGACGCGGGCAGGGCCGGCTGAGCCGGGCGGGTGAGTTCGTTCGGTGTCGGGGCAGCCGCGGGCGCGGCGGTGTCCAGGAGGGCTTTGGGCGCGGGGACGAAGGCGTCGGTTCCAGCGGCCGGCTCGGCGTCGGGCAGTTCGATAACGCGTTGCCGGGGGAGTCGGCGGGCGTAGGCCAGTTGCTCCTCGCGCCTGACCGTCTCCAGCATGGCTTCGAGCGACTCGCTCGTCGGCGTTTGCAGCGTCCCCGACGGGTACATCTCCTCGTCGCGCGGGTTGACCGAGGGCGCGCGCAGGACTTGCGGCGTGACGGCGATGATGATGTCGGTCTGCTGGTCGTTGCGGCGCGGCGCGGTGAAGAGGCGGCCGAGCACGGGGACGAGGCCCAGGACGGGCAGGCCCTGGCGGCCGCGCGTCTGCTGGTTCTGCGCGACGCTGGCGATCATCATCGTGCGGTTGTTCTGGATGCGGGCCGTGCCCTCGATGTTGCGCTCGGTGAAGGTCGGCGTCAGCGCGGCGCCCCCGGTCGCGCCCGCCACGTCGTTCGACTTGATGCTCATCTTCACCTGCACGTCGAGGTTGGGGAAGACCTGCGGCGTGAACTCCAGGGTCAGCCCCGTCTTCTCGTACTGGATGACCGGGTAGCCGTTGCCTCCGAACAACCCCTGCGTGACGGCCGCGGCCGGGTCTTTCCCTTCGCCGGTCGAGACCGCGCCGTAGGGCGTGACGGTCGCCGTCTGCACGGGGACGCGCTGGCCGATGTGGGCCGTGGACTTCTCGCCGTCGAAGGCGTGAACCTGCGTGGAGGCGACGAGACGGGTCGTGTCCTTGCGCTGGAGCGCGGAGAGGGTCGTGGCCGGGATGAGCAGCGCCGCGCCGAGCGCGGTCGGGGCGGTGACGGCCTGCGTGACGACCTCGCGGCTGCCGCCGAGGATGCTCAACCCCTTCTGGATGCCGCCGAGGTTCTGGAGCGAGTCGCCTGACCCGAACTGGTTGCCGAGCTGCATCAGGTCTGTGCGCGAGACCTCGTAAATCTTCACGTCCATCACCACCTCGGCGCGCTCCTTGTCTACGTTGCGCAGGATTTCGCCGACGAGGCGGATGTTCTCCGGCGTGTCGCGCACGGTGATGCTGTTCGTTGACTTGTTCGCGGTGATGACGGGCTGGCGGCCGGCCTGCGGCGGGATGGAAGCCTGTATGAGCTGGCGCGCGTCGTTCGGGTCAACGTTGTAGAGGTAGAAGGTGCGGAGCACCAGCTGCTGGTACTGCGGGCGCTTGACCTGGTCGGCGACGAGGATCGTCCTGTTGCTGAGCTTCTGGAAGAAGAGCCCTTGGGTGAGGAAGACGTAGTCGAGCGCCTGCGCCGCCGTCACCTCCTGCAAGTCAACCTCGATGACCCGCTTCGGGAAGTCGCGGTCGAACATGACGTTGAGCTTGATCTCGCGGGCGAGGTACTTGACGAAGTCTTCGAGGTCGCCGCTGTAGGTGATGACGCGCAACTGCTCGGCGCGCGGCGGGGGGGGCGCCTCGTCCGGGGGCGCGGCCGACGGGTCGCTGACCTTGACGAGGTCGAATCCTTCGGGCCGCCGCGCCTCGACGCGGCCGCGGGCCGCGACGCCGGCCGAGGGGTTATCCTTCTCCAGTTGCAGGCGGAGCGACTTCTCCATCATCGAGCGCGCGAGGTCGTTGACGGGGTCGTAGCCGTAGGCGCGCCGGAAGGCGTTATGCGCGCCGAGGAAGTCGCCGCGCTCGAAGAGACCCGCGCCCTGCTTCATGAAGAACTGCGAGGCGTTGAAGACCGCCCGGCGGTAGTGGAGCTGGTATTCGGCGTTCGACGGGTCGGCCGCCGCGGCGAGCGCGAACTCCTCCGCGGCCTTCTCCCAGCGCTCGGCCGCCTCGTGTTCGAGGCCGCGCCGGTAATTCTTCTCGCCCTTCGGGGCGAGCGCCGCGGCCGGGCCGGCGAGCAGGCACGCGAGGAGCAGCAGCGAGACGCAGGCGCGGACGCGCGGGCCGGCGAGCCGCGCCGCGGCAGCGCCCTTCGCCCGCGCGGCCCAGACGGCCCGCGTCACCCCCGTCGGCTTTTCGTCAGAACGTCGCATGCTCGTCACTTCACTTTCCCAGGCGGGATGCGCCCGAGGAGAGTCGGGCGTCTTGTTTGTTTTGACCGAGTTCGAATCCGCGGGCCCGCTGCCGGGAGCAGCTATTCGGATTAAACAGGCTTAATAAGCGTTTGTCAAGGTTGTTGAACGCATTTTCCCTGTACTTTTCTAGCTTCAGGCGGGAAACTGGCGTTTTTCTGGAAGTCTGCGGGGTGAGTTCCGAAAAGCGAGTTTGAATATTTCCGGGGGCGCTGATGACGGAATCATTGCCGGAGGAGGTCGAGGCTTACCGCGACCGCGTGTGGCGGCGCGAGCCGGAGTCGCGCGTCGAGGGCGCGGTCGAGGCCGAGAGGATGATCGAAGAGGTCGGCTTCTGCGCCGCGATGACGGACGCGCGGCGGCCCGGCCCCTCGCTCTACGTCGCCGTCTGCGGGCGGCGCGACGCGCACATGCCGCGCAACGTCCAGAAAGACCCGGAGAGCAGCGCGACGTGGCTCCTGAAGGACGAGTTGATGCGGCGCGGGCGGGTCTATTACGCGAAGGTTGCGAAGGGCCGCGCGCTCTTCGTCGCCCCCCGCCTCGTCCCGCACTTCAAGGCGGTCTGGGGTGTCCCGAAGCGGGCCGAGCGCGACGCGCTCTCGGAGGAGGCGCGCGCCGTCCTCAAGGTCTTGCGGCGCGAGTGGGAGATGGCGACCAGCGACCTCCGCGTGGAGGCGAAGATCGCCGACCGCGCGCGCTTCACTCGCGCCCTCGGCGAGTTGCAGCGGACGATGAAGGTCATCCCGCAGGAGGTGCTCTACGAGCCGTGGTTCACCTACATCTGGACGCTGAGCGAGGCCCGCTTCGCAGAGCAACTGGCCGTGCGCGTCACGCGCGCCGAAGGTCTACGCGAGATCGCGCGGGCGTTCCTGGAAGGCGCGGGGTTGACGGTGCGCGGCGAGCTTTCGCGCGTCACGGGTCTGTCGCGGCCCGACGCCGGCCTGGGCAACCGCGCGCTCGTCAAGGAGGGCTTCGCCGTGCGGGTCGGCGAGGGAGTTTACCGTCTGGCGGATTTGGAAGAGAGGCTGGGTCGGCTCGGCCTTTAGGGCGGGCCTAAACCTTGTCGGGAGGCGGGGGCAGCCCGCGCGCCCCGCCCTCGGCCGAAGACGACTCGCGCAGGCCCTCCTCAATGGCGGCGAGGTCTCGCTGGTGGCGCGCGAGCTTCTGGCGCAACTCCTCCTCGACCTCTTCGCGCGCCTCCGATTCCGCGCGGGCGTCGGCGAGGCCGAGCGGCGTGTGCGAGCGCGCGGAGCCGAGGCGGAGCAGGGCGACTTCGGTCTCGGCCTCGCTGGCGCGGCGGCCGGCTAACGCCTCGATGCTTTGCAGGCGGGTCTCGATCTCGGCGTGGTGCTCGGTCGTCTCGCGCAGGATGCGTTCGAGGCGCGCGCGGTCTTTCCGCAAGTCCTCTTCGAGCGCCGCGCGCGCCGCTGATTGAAGGCGCGCGGCTTCGGCGAGCCGACGGCCGACGGCCTCCGAGTCGCGGCGCGCGGCCGCGAGCACCCTTACGGCCGTCACGCGCGCGGCCAGGGTCTCGCGGTAGGCGTCGGCCAGCAGAGGGTTCTGAGCCTCCATCTCCTTCAGCGCGCGCCGCTGCGCGGGCGTCAGCTCGGACGCGAACCAGGACAGCTCGTCGGCCGTCACGCCGTCGGCCGCGAGCCTCTCGCGCAGACGCCCCTCCCAGCCCCGGCGGTAGAGGACGACGAAGAGCGCGGCCAGGAGCCCGACGAGCGAGCCGACGCCGAGCGAGGTCAGCGCGAAAAGCATCTGCTCGCCGACGTTCTCGGCCGCCGTGAAATACTGATACAGGAAGTAGGCGGGCAGCGGCAGGGCGCAGACCGCGTAGGCCAACCACGGCAGCCACCGCAGAAACCTCGCCGCCAGCCGGTCGCCGGCCGACATCTTCCCGTTCGGACGTTGGGACATAGGAAAGAGAGTAGACAGTAGTCAGTAGACAGTAGGCCCCGCATTACTGACGCTAACGCTGACACGCGGACGATTCCGTAGCGAACGCTTTTCTACTGTCTACTGTCTACTGTCTACTGACTACTGTTGTAAAATAAATCCCCTCCCGTGCGGGCGGGGCGCGCGAAGGGCTATAATAGCAGAGCAGTTTATCTCCGTGTCGGAGGACTTCGGGGAAGCGATGAGATTGCTCGGTGGGAAGGTGGCGGCGGCTCTGGCGCTCGCGCTCGTCTGCGCGGGCGCGGCCCGGCCGCAGGAGGGGGCCGGGGACGGGCGCGGCGGCGCGCGGCGCGAGGTGCGGAGCGTGACCATCCCGGTCACGCTCCGCCTGCCGGAGCGGCCGGCGCAGGCCGAGCTGCAATACCTCGGCAACCTGGAGGTCTTCGAGGACGGCGAGCGGCAGGAGATTCTCGCGACCCGCGGCGCGCCCCGCTCGCCGATGACGCTCGCCGTGCTCATCCAGGACGACCTCGTCTCGTCGGTCGCCAACGAGATCAAGAGCATCGCCAAGTTCATCCGCGGCCTCCCGCCCGGCTCGCGCGTGATGGTCGCCTACCTGCGCGGCGGCGCGCTCCAGGTGCGGCAGAAGTTCACGGGCGACCTGGAGCGGGCGACCAAGTCGCTGCGCATCCCGGCCTCCTCGACGGCCGCCGCGCCCTACAACCCGTTCATCCTGACGCGCGACGCGCTCCGCCGCTTCGAGGCGCAGCCCGTCGGCCGTCGCGCCGTGCTGCTCATCAGCGACGGCGTGGACACCTCGCGCGGGATAGACAGCTCGACGCCGGGCACCAGCCTCGACCTCGAACGGGCCATCGCCGAGGCGCAGCGCCGGGGCGTCGCCGTCTACTCGATTTACGCGCCGACCGTCTGGGGCAGCAGCGCGCTGCTGGCCGGCAACGGCCAGGGGTCGCTCAACAGGCTCTCGAACGAGACGGGCGGCCGCGCCTTCTTCCAGGGCCTCGGCGCGCCGACCAGCTTCGACAACTACCTGGAAGACATCAACACGCTGCTCTCAAGGCAGTTCGCCCTCACCTACCTCTCGACGCACCCAGAAAAGGGTTTCCACCGCGTCCGCGTCGTCGCCGAAATCTCCGAGGGCGAGATTTACCACCCGAGCGGCTACACCCGGTAAAAAGTCAGAAGCCCGACCGTGAGGGAGGGCGCGTG
>DASZKF010000108.1:0-3440 GCA_035947355.1 Pyrinomonadaceae bacterium
GGCGTCTGCGCGGCGGCCGTAGACGCTCCGGCCTGCGGCTGGCCGCCGGTCTGCGCCGCGGGCGGTGCGATGCCTTCGCGCGGCGCGGCCGCGGCCGGCCCCGCAGCCCCGCCGGCGCCCGAGCGCGGCACGACCGAGAGCACGAGCCGCTTGTCGGTCAGGTATGCGTCGGCGACGCGCGTGAGGTCCGCGAGGCGGACGGAGCGGTAGCGCGCGAGGTCTTGCTCGAAGAAGCCCGGGTTCTTGAGGAAGGTGGCGTAGCTGTTGAGCTGGTCGTCCTTGCCGCCGAAGCCGCCGACGGTTTGCAGGCCGTAGACGAAGCCGGCCTCGCGCGAGTTGTAAGAGCGCTCAAGCTCTGCGGCCGTGGGCGGCTCGGTCTTAAGCCGTGCCAGCTCTGTCCTGACAGCCTCTTCGAGTTGCGCGGGCGTCGTGCCGGGCTTGCCCGTGACGACGATCTGGAACTGGCCGGAAAGCTCGCGCGTCGCGTTGAAGGCCGAGACGGCCTGCGCGATCTGCTTCTCGTAGACGAGCGACTTGTAGAGGCGCGAGGACTTGCCGCCGCCGAGGATTTCGGCCAGCGTGTCGAGCGCCGCCTCGTCCTTCGAGTAGGCCGCCGGCGTGTGCCAGACCATGTAGACGCGCGGCAACTGCACGCGGTCTTCCATCTCGACACGGACTTCCTTGTCGAGCCGCGGCGGCGGGGCCTTGACGGGCGCGACGGCCGGCCCCTTCGGGACGGGGCCGAAGTGCTTCTCGACGAGGCGGCGGGCCTCGCGCGGGTCGAAGTCGCCGGCGACGACGAGGCTCGCGTTGTTCGGCACGTAGAAGCGGCGGAAGAAGTCCTTCACGTCCTCCATCGAGGCGGCCGAAAGGTCTTCGAGCGAGCCGATGGTGAGCCAGTGGTAGGGGTGCGAGGGCGGGTACAGGGCCTCGGCGATGCGGGCCGTGACCAGCCCGTAGGGGCGGTTGTCGTAGTTCTGCCGCTTCTCGTTCTTGACCACGTCGCGCTGGTTGGCGAGCTTCTCCTCGGTCATCGCTTCGAGCAGGCCGCCCATCCGGTCGGCCTCCATGAAGAGGGCGAGTTCGAGGAAGTTCTTCGGCAGCACCTCCCAGTAGTTCGTGCGGTCGGGGTTGGTCGAGCCGTTCAGGACGGCCCCGGCCTCCTGCATCGGCTTGAAGAAGTCGTTGTCGTAGTTCTTCGACCCCTGGAACATCATGTGCTCGAAGAGGTGGGCGAAGCCGGTGCGGCCCGGCACCTCGTTCTTCGAGCCGACGTGATACCAGACGTTGACGGCGACGATGGGCGTCGAGTGATCCTCGTGGAGGATGACGCGCAGGCCGTTGGGCAGGAAGAACTGCTCGTACTTGATCGGCGGAAGGACGCGGCCCGCCGCGGCGCGCGCGGCCGTAGCCCTCGCGCCCGCCCGGCGCTGCGTCCTCCTCTGCGCGAGCGCCGGGAGCGCCGGCGCAGAGAGCATCGCGGCGAGCGTCGCCGCCAGCAGGCGTTTCCAAAGCATGTCGCTGTCTCCCTCCGTTTCGGTGGGCCGGGCGCGCGGCGTGCGGTCGGCCGAGACGCACGCCTGCGGCGCTCCGGCGCTCAGGATGTCACTGGGTAAATTCCGGGGGAAGTTGTATGAAGCTGCGAAGCGAATTTTAGCTTGCGGGGCGGCGAGTCCGCAAACGGCAGGCCCGGCCGTGAGCGCGGGGCGCGGCGCGTCGGCCGGAAAGTTTCGGTGCCGGGAAGCGCGACGGCCGCGACCCGCTCTACGGGGACGCGGCCGTCACGGGCGGGGCCTCGCGCGCCGTTTACTTCGACGCCGACTTGTTACAGTTCTTGGCGGCCCACTGCCTGCACTCCTTCTCGCTCGCCGGCCCGAACACCTGCCGTCGGTTGGCGGGGAAAGGGTCGCCGTACGGGATCACCTGGCAGTCGCGGTAGTCTTCGCCCTCCAGCGTCGTCGAGGTGACGATGTAGCCCCTCAGCCTGTCGTCTGACTTTTCGGCCATGAGGTTTCTCCTTCCTTTGTCTGCGGTGTGGTGAAGTCAGTCTCGCGGGGAGGCGAGGCCCCGCGGGCGGATGTGTGAGACGCCGAAACCGCGGGCACGATACGCCCGCGGGCGCGCGCCTGTCAACGCCCGCTTGGCGCGCCCGGCGGCGCTTGTTAGAATCCGCCCCGAACCCTGAAGCGGCCACACCACATGAGCCTCGAAACCGATTTCATCGTCGTCGGCAGCGGCATCGCGGGGCTGCGCGCGGCCGTTGAGCTGGCGCGCGCCGGGGCCGAGGTGACGGTGCTGACGAAGGACAGGCGCGAGGAGTCGAACACGGAGTACGCGCAGGGCGGCATCGCCGTCGCCCTCTCGGAGGACGACGGGGCTTCGCTGCACGAGGAGGACACGCTGGCGGCGGGCGCGGGGCTGTGCGACGAGCGGGCCGTCGGGGTCTTGGTCGAAGAAGGGCCGCGCTACATCCGTGAGCTGATCGGGTGGGGCGCGGAGTTCGACCGGGAGGGCGGCCGGCTGCTGTTCACGCGCGAGGCCGCGCACTCGCGGCCCCGCATTCTCCACGCGCACGGCGACGCGACGGGCCGCGAGATCGTCCGCGCCCTGCTCGCACGGTCGGGCCGCGAGCCCCGCGTCTCGTTCCTCGCGCACGCCGAGACCGAGAGTTTGATCGTCGAAGGCGGGCGCTGCCGCGGCGTCCGCTACCTCGACCCGCTGGTGCGCGCGCCGCGCACGCTCCTCGCCCGCGGCGTCGTCCTCGCCACGGGCGGCGCGGGACAGCTCTTCCAGCACACGACGAACCCGGCGGTCGCCACCGGCGACGGCATGGCGATGGCATTTCACGCGGGCGCGGAGCTGGCCGACATGGAGTTCGTCCAGTTCCACCCGACGGCCTTGAACCTCGAAGGCGCGCCGCGCTTCCTGCTATCGGAGGCGCTGCGCGGCGAGGGCGGCGTGCTCCGCAACGCCGAGGGCCGGCGCTTCATGCCGCGCTACCACGAGCTGGCCGAGCTGGCGCCGCGCGACGTGGTCACGCGCTCCATCGTCGCCGAGATGGGCCGCACCGCGACGCGCACGGCCTTCCTCGACATGACGGACTTCGACGCGCGACACCTCCGCCGACGCTTCCCCAAAATCTACGCGACCTGCCTCCGCTACGGCCTCGACCTCGCGCGCGACCTCGTCCCCGTCGGCCCGGCCGCGCATTACTTCATGGGCGGCGTGCGCACAGACCTCGAAGGGCGCTCGACCGTCGCCGGCCTCTACGCCGCGGGCGAGGTGGCGTGCACGGGCGTCCACGGCGCGAACCGCCTGGCCTCGAACTCTCTGCTCGAAGGGCTGGTCTTCGGCGCGCGCGCGGGGGCGGCGGCCGCGCGCGACCTGGCGGGCGGGCGGCCCGCGCCGGCACGCGGCCGCGGCGCGGGCGGAGAAGACGC
>DASZKF010000109.1:0-11125 GCA_035947355.1 Pyrinomonadaceae bacterium
GAGCTGCGGGCCGCGGGGCGCGCGGACGATTCTGTCGTTGGTCATCGGCCTTATTGTATGATGAGAATGAAGAATTAAGAATCGCGAACCGGGTTCTTCTCCGCCTGCGACCTTCAATGAAGAGTCTGACAGTCCTGATCACGAACGCCCGCCTGGGCTGGCGCGCGGGCACGGAGTTGTACGTGCGCGACCTGGCGCGGGGGCTTCTCGCGCGGGGGCACACGCCGGTCGTCTACAGCCCGCGGCCGGGGCCGCTAGCCGAGGAGGTTCGGCAGTACGGCGTGCCCGTCCTCGAAGACCTCGGACGCCTCTCGGCCCCGCCCGACCTCATCCACGGCCACCACGCCGACGAGACCGTCACGGCCCTGCTCCGCTTCCCCTCGACGCCCGCGCTCTTCGTCTGCCACGACTGGTTCTCGACGCTCGACTACCCGCCCGCCTTCCCGCGCGTGCTGCGCTACGTCGCCGTGGATCAGCCGTGCCACGACAAGCTCGTCTTCGAGCACGGCCTGCCCGCCGGGCGCGTGCGCGTGCTCTACGAGTTCGTAGACCTCGAACGCTTCAAGCCGCGCGGGCCGCTGCCGCCGCGCCCCCGCCGCGCCCTCGTCCTCTGCAACTACACGAAGGAGAACGAGCACCTGCGCGCCGCGCGCGAAGCCTGCCGGAGGGCCGGCCTCACGCTCGACGTGTACGGCATCGGCGTCGGCCGCACGTGCGCCGAGCCGGAGAAGCTTCTGCGCGAGTACGACCTCGTCTTCGCCAAGGGGCGGGCGGCGCTGGAGGCCCTGGCCGTCGGCGCGGCCGTCGTCGTCTACTGGTGGAGGCGGCTCGGGCCCCTGGTCTCCGCGGCCGAGCTGGAGCGGCTGCGGCGCGACAACTTCGGCGTGCGCGCGCTGGGCGAGCGCCTGACGCCGGAGGAGTTCGGGCGGGCCGTCGCGGGCGCCGTCGCCCGTTACGACGCGGCCGACGCGGCCGAGGTCTGCGCCTCGGTGCGGGCCTCGGCCGGGAGCGACCGCGCCGTCGAGGAGCTGCTCGCGCTCTACGAGGAGGTGCTCGCCGAGCACGCCGCCGCGCCCCCGCCCGACCCGGAGGCCGAGGCCCGCGCCGCGTCCGAATACCTCCGCCGCGTGACGCTCGGCTTCGAGGCCGAGCGCCGCCGCATCTACGACTCGACGCCCTACCGCCTCACCGAGCGCGTCCTGCGCGCGCCGCTCCTGGGACGCGCCGCCCGCCTCGTCGCCCGCGCCGCGGCCGGCCGGAAAAAGAATTAGCCACAGAGACGCATACGGAAATGATGAATGCGGAATGATGAATGATGAATATAACCAAGCCGGCCCGGTCACATTCATCATTCATCATTCCGCATTCATCATTTCTCTTCTTCTCTGTGGCTAATTCCTTCCCCGCGCTTCGAGCCGCATCAGCATGCCGTGCTTGGCGCGCAGGAGGTGTTCGGGGAAGGGCTCGACGGGGTGGCCGGGTACGAGGCGCAGCCGCCAGCGGCGGGCGAGCGTGGCGAGGAGCATGACGCCCTCCGTGAGCGCGAAGCCTTCGCCGAGGCAGCGGCGCGGGCCGCCGCCGAAGGGGAAGTAGGAGTAGGGCGGCCGGGCCGCGCGCGCCTCGGGGGCGAAGCGCTCGGGGTCGAAGCGCAAGGGCTCGGGGTAGAAGCGCGGGTCTCGGTGCATGACGTACTGGCTCATGATGACGAGCGAGCCGCGCGGGACGACGTATTCGCCGAGGGGGAAGTCGGCCACGGCGCGCCGCACCAGCCGCCAGACGGGCGGGTAGATGCGCATCGCCTCGGCCAAGACCTGCTCGGTGTACGTTAGCCGCTTGAAGTCTTCGAACGTGGCCGGGCGCCCGCCTCCGAGCACAGTCTCGATCTCTTCGTGCAGCCGCGCCTCGACCTCCGGGTGCTCCGAGAGCAGGTAGAACGTCCACATCAGTGCCGTCGCCATCGTGTCGTAGCCGGCGATGAAGAGCGTGACGGCCTCGTCCCAGACCTGCTCCGGGGTGAGACGTCGGCCGCCCTCCTCCGCGTCCTCCGCGAGCAAAAGCATCGAGAGCAGGTCGCCGTGGTCGCGCCCCTCCCGGCGCCGCTCCTCGATGAGTTTAAAGACGACGCGCCGGAGCCGCTCCTTGCCGCGGCGGTACTGCATCATGCGCGCCAGCGGCAGGCTCTCGAGCAGGCGCGCGAGCGGCAGGCGGAAGGCCCGGTAGCGGGAGACGGCCGCGCGCATCGCGCGCCCGACCTCGTCGGCCTCGGAGTCCACGTCGGCCCCGAAGAGCGTCTTGCCGACGACGCCGAGTGTGAGCCGAAGCATCTCGGGCCAGAGGTCGAGCACCTGCCCGTCGCGCCAGCGCGCCGACGTGTGCTCGCCGTAGGCGACCATCTCGGCGGCGTAGGAGGCGAGGCGCTGGCGGTGGAAGGCCGGCTGGTCGAGCCGCCGCCGCTGCCGGTGCGTCTCGCCCTCGCTCAGGAGCAGCCCCTCGCCGAGGAAGCGCCTGGCGCGCCCGCCGCCCTTGAGGAAGTTCCCGTAGTGGTTGGCGAAGACCTCGCGGACGTAGTCCGGGTGGCTGACGAGGTAGACGCGCTCCAGCCCGACGCGGAAGGCGCAGACGTCTCCGTAGGTGCGCGCGACGCGGGTGGTGAAGCCCAGCGGGTCGCGGCGGCTCTCCCTGACCAGCGGCCCGAAGAAGCGGTTGCCGCGCGGCCCCGGCGGCACGGCCGGAGCGCGCGTCAGCACACCCGCGAGGGCGTCGGGTGCCTCGCTCGACATATTCGGTGTGTCTCCTGTGAAAGAAGTAGTCAGTAGACAGTAGTCAGTAGTCAGTAGAAATACAATCGCTATCGAAATCGTCCGGGCGTCAGCGTCAGCGGCCTTCATGCGGAGCCTACTGACTACTGTCTACTGCTTTTAGCTTCTCCGCTCCTGGATGCGGCGGACGATGCGGGTGACGAGGCGGCGCGGCAAGAAGCCGACGGCGCGCGCGAGCAGGCTGTTGCGCAGGCCGGGGATGACGACGGTCTTGCCGGCCTGCATCCCGCGGTAGCCGGCCTCGGCGACGGTGCGGGCGTCCATCGCGCCGCGGTCGAAGAGCTTCGATTCGGCCATCCCGGCGGCGGCGACGAAGCCCGTCTCGGTCGGCCCCGGACAGAGGGTCGAGACGACGACGCCCGTCCCCTCCAGCTCGTTGGCGAGCGCCTCGGAGAAGTGCAGGACGTAAGCCTTCGAGGCGTAGTAGACGGCCATCAGAGGCCCCGGCTGGAAGGCCGCCGTCGAAGCGACCTGCATCACGTAGCCGCGCCTGCGCGCGATCATCGCCGGCAGGAAGAGCCTCGTCAGGTGCGTCAACGCCGCGACGTTGATCTGCAGCAGGCCGAGCGTGCTCCGCAGGTCGGTCTCGGCGAACGGGCCGTAGGTGCCGACGCCGGCGTTGTTGACGAGCACGTCAACTTCGACGCCGTCGCGCTCCAGCTCGTCGTAAATCTCCTGCGGCGCTTCCGCGCGGGCGAGGTCTTTCGGGAGGGCGCGCGCCCGGACGCCGTGCTCGGCGCTCAACCCGCCGGCGAGCTTCTCCAGCTTGTCCTGGCTGCGGGCGACGAGCACGAGGTCGCGGCCGCCGGCGGCGAGGAGCCGCGCCAGCTCCTCGCCGATGCCGCCCGACGCGCCCGTGACGAGCGCCGTCCCTTTAGGGTTGCTCACTGCTCCTCCGGCTTCGGGCAGGTGACGGTGCCGGGGCCGAGCGTGCGTTCGAGGAAGCGCGCGACGCGGCGGTAGGCGATGACGCGGTTCGAGAGCCTGCGGATGCCGTGGCCCTCGTCGGGGAAGCGCAGGTACTCCACCTCGCCGCCGCGCTCGCGGATGGCGCGGACGAACTGGTCGGACTCCGTGATCGGGTCGCGCGGGTCGTTCGCCCCGTGCGAGACGAGGAGCGGCGCGCGCACGCCCGCGACGTGCGTGAGCGGGCTGAGCTGACGGAAGAACTCGCGGTCGGCCGGGTCTTCGATGTTGCCGTACTCGATGCGGTCGGAAGCCTTCAGCGAGGGCGAAGCGCCTTCGAGCGCCGTCACCCAGTTCGAGACGCCGACGAAGCTGACGCCGGCCTTGAACTTGTCGGGCAGCTGCGTGAGCGCGGCGAACGTCATGTAGCCGCCGTAGGAGCCGCCCATCACGGCCGTCTTCGAGGCGTCCACGGGGTGGCCCGAACTCTTCAGCCAGTCTACGGCCGCCGCCATGTCCTTCACCGCGTTCGGGCGCAGCCGGCCGTTGTCGAGCCGCGCGTAGCGCTTGCCGTAGCCGGTCGAGCCGCGGAAGTTCAAATCAAAGACCGCGTAGCCGCGCGCGAGCAGGTACTGCTGGACGGCGCTGAAGGAGGGTCGCGCCTGCGCGCTCGGGCCGCCGTGCACGGCCAGGATGACGGGCGGCCGCGTCTCGGCCGAAGCGCCGGCCGGAAGATAAAGCAGGCCGTGGACGGTCTCGCCGTCGTGGCTCTTGAAGGAGACGGCTTGCGGCGCGACGAACTTCGCGGGGTCGAGCCCGGCCAGCGACGATTCGGTGACGCGCGTCCACCGCCGGCGCATGTCCTTCTCGAGCTGCCCAAGTCGTAAAGTGCCCGTAGGCGGCCAGCCCGCCGCGTCGAGAGTCCACACGTCGCCCGGGAGGCCCGGCCCCGTCTCCCAGAAGGCGAGTTTCGGCGCGCGTGCCGCCCAGCCGAGTTGGCTGATGACGCCCAGGCTCGTCACTTCGAAGGCGTGTCCCTCTAATGGTAAGGCTTGGCCCTGAACAGTTCTCAGCTTGAGTTTGGAGAAGCCGCCGACGTTCTCTGTCCACGCGAGGTAGCGGCCGTCTGAAGAGAGCGCGACCTGCTCCACGTCGTGCTTAGGCGTCTCGACCCAGGTGAGCTTGCGGGTCGTCATGTCGTAGAAGGCGAGGCCGGCGAAGTCGCGATCCTGGTCGGTCGCCATGTAGAAGCCGCGCGCGTCGGGCGTCCAGGCGAACGAGTCGTAGCGGGCCGCGACCTCGGGGCGGAAGAGCGTGACGACCTCGTCCTTCGTCATGTCGAGGTAGAGCACGTCGTTGGCGTCCTCGCCGCGCGTGCGCGAGATGAGGATGCCGGTGCGGTCGGGCCGCCACGCGGCGACGTAGTTGCCGCCGCTGCCGGAGTAGACGCGCAGGGGCCGCAGCTCCTCGGCCTTGAGGTTGAGGGTGTAGATGTGGAAGTCGTCGCCGCCGGGGTCGGTGGCGGCGAAGGCGACGTACCGGCCGTCGCGCGAGAAGGCGCCCCAGGCGCGGAACGCCTGCGAGGGCGGGAGCAGCTCGACCTCGCGCGTGCCGTCGGGCGAGATCAGGTAGAAGCCCTCGCGCTCGTTGCCGGCGCGGTCGACGCCGTAGGCGATCCACTGCCCGTCGGGCGACCACTCGTGGAAGGTGACGGGCTCGCCGAAGGTGATCTGCCGAGGGGCCGCGCCGGCGCGCGTCTCGGCGACCCAGATTTGCGGCTGGCCCGTCGTCGAGGTGCGGTAGGCGACGCGCGCGCCGTCGGGCGAGAGCGAGGGCGCGGTGGCCGCCCGCACGTTCAGGTAGCGGGCGATGTCGGGGCAGCGCGCGCCGGCCAGCCCGAGGTCGCCCGGAACCGGCTGCGGCACGTCCTCCGGCGCGGGCGTCTGCTTCTGCCCGGAGGCCGCGCCCGCCAGCACCGCGAGGCAGCAGAGGAGGGGGAGAAGTTTACGCATGGGAAGGGAGTAGACAGTAGTCAGTAGTCAGTAGTCAGTAGAAAAGCATTCGCTTGTGAATCGTTAGGGTGTCAGCGTCAGCCATCACAGCGCGGAGCCCTACTGACTACTGACTACTGACTACTCTTTCATTCCGTCGCCCTGCCGGGCCAGAAGACTTTGAGCCAGCGGCCGGGGCCGGACTCCTGGCCGACGATCTGTTCGAGCTCGCCGGAGTCGAGCCAGATGCCGTGGCAGCGGTCGCACTGGTCTATGTTCACGTCGTCGAAAGTCCGCTGGTGGAGCTTGCCGTCGCAGCGCGGGCAGTTCATCGTGACGACGCCCTCGCCGGCCTCCTCGGCGAGCGCGGCGCGCAGCTTGTCGAGCGACTCCTTGTCCCGGCGTCTGAAGTACTCCTCCTCCAGCCCCCTGCGCCGTTCGTCGAAAATGTCAGACACGCGGTTAGCCTCCTCGCTGTTGACTCGTTTGGTGCCGTACTTAATATCAGAAAAGGGCGTGCGCGCGCCACCCCGCCGCGGCCGAGCCTTGCGCCCGCCCGCCCCGTGCTTCTATCCTGACCGGGCGAGACCGACCCCCGGAAAGTGAGAGCACTAGGATGGCCCTCGGCCCGCGCGCACGCGTCCTGATTATCGCCGCGGCGGCCTTCGCGGCGCTCGCCGCGCTCGTCTGGTACTTGAGCACCGCCTACTGGTCGCAGCCCGCCACGCCGCTCGCCGTGCCGCGCGGCGTCGAAACGGTCGGCACGCCCGTCGGCAGGCCCGCGCCGACCGCCGCTCCCGCGGCCGAGCCTTCGCCGCAAGCGACCCCGGCCGCGTCGCCCCCGCCGGAAGCTTCGCCTCCGCCGGCCGCGACGCCGGCCGCCACGGCGCAGCCGCAGAGCCCCGCGCCGGGCGCGCAAGTGCCCGCGGGCCGACTCCTCATCCCGGTCGCGGGGGTGCGGCCCGAGCAGTTGCAGGACACCTTCAGCGACGCGCGCTCCGAGGGCCGTCGCCACGACGCCATAGACATCGTCGCGCCGCGCGGCACGCCCGTCCTCGCCGCCGCCGACGGCCGCGTCGTCAAACTCTTCCGGAGCGAGAAGGGCGGCCTCACCGTCTACCAGCTCGGCACGGACGAGCGCACCGTCTACTACTACGCGCACCTCGACCGCTACGCCGACGGCATCAGTGAGGGCCACTTCGCCCGCCGCGGCGAGACCATCGCCTACGTCGGCGACACCGGCAACGCCACGCCCGGCAACCACCACCTGCACTTCCAGGTCTACACCGTCACCGACCCGAAGAAGTTCTGGAACGGCGAGAACCTCAACCCCTACGACCTGCTGCGTTAGCAGAGGTCAGAGGTCAGTAAGAACAGCTTTCTTACTGACCTCTGACCTCTGCTGTTACGCTGTGCGTTCGCTAATCGTGCGTCTCGCGTCGCCTCCGGCGTGAGGGGTGTGGGGGAAACGGGGAGGGAACGGGAGTTGCCACGGCGGACGGGAGATGCTTTGCCTTTACTCTCTCCGTCAACAAGCCGCCGCGAAAAGGACGTGTGCTCCCGGAAGTGTTCGCGCGGCCGAGAACGTCCGAAGGAGTGTTTGGAGTATGAAGAGAGTCTCGCACGCGCTGTCTTTCGCCCTCGTCGCCTGTCTCGCCGCCGGCTGCGCGCCGCCGACGAACACGACGACGGGCGGCGGCACGACGAACACGGCCGCGCCCGCCCCGTCGCCTTCGCCGGCCGCGCCCGAAGGCCCCCCGGCCGCCGCCGCCGAGGCGCAACTGCCCGTCACCCTGCCCGTCCTCGACGCGATGTTTCAGGACCCGGCCTTCGCGGGCGAGTTGAAGACGCGGCTCGCTCTGACGGACGAGCAGGTCGCGCGCCTGCGCCGGGTCGCCGAGGAGGAGACGACGGGACTGAGCGAGGAGGGCGAGGGGGGCTCGACCGCGGCCGCCGCGAAGCGCGCCACAGAGAAGATCAACGAGACCGTCGGCGCGGACAAGCTGCCGCAGTTCGCCGCGCTCGTGCGCGAGCGCTGGGCGGGCGGCGAGGCCACGGCCGCCCTGCCGCCGACGCCGAACTCGGTGCCGACCGACACGCGCGTCGTCGTCAACGCGCCGGCCTTCCGCATGGACGTGTTCGAGGACGGCCGGCTCGTGAAGACCTACCGCGTCGGCATCGGCTACCCGGAGTTCCCCCTACCGCAGGGCTTGCGCAAGGCTTCGCAGATCATCTTCAACCCGACGTGGACGCCGCCCGACGAGCCCTGGGTGAAAGGCAAGATCAGGCCGGGCGAGAAGGTCGAGGCCGGGAGCAAGCTCAACCCGCTCGGCCCCGTCAAGATTCCCATCGGCCTGCCGTCGCTCATCCACGGCGGCAAGTCCCCGGCGCGCCTCGGCTCGTTCGCCTCGCACGGCTGCGTCGGGCTGACCGACAAGCAGGTGCAGGACTTCTCCGTCATCCTCGCCCGGCTCGGCGGCGCGGAGGTGACGATTGAGGACGTGAACGCGTTCGCGAAGAACAAGTCGGAGACGAAGAGCGTGAAGCTCGCGCGCGAGGTGCCGGTCGAGCTGCGCTACGAGACCATCGTCGTCGAGGACGGCAAGCTCCACATCTTCCGAGACGTTTACGAGAAAGGCACGAACACCGAGGAGAACCTGCGCGCGGTGCTCGCGGCACACGGCGTCCGCCTCGAAGACCTTTCCGAGCCGGAGCGGGCGCAGGTCATGGAGGCTTTGCAGGCCATGGCCCGCGGCCCGCAGGGCAACCCCGTTGACCCACAAGCGACTCCCACGCCCACGCCGACGCCCGACAAGAAGGGCAAGGTGCGCGAGACGCGCACCGTCAAGGGTGAGAAGGAGGCCGTCATCGAGATCGCCGCACTGCGCGGCAAGGGCTACCCCGCCCCCGTCAACCTCGACACCGGCGGCGCGCCCCAGCCCAAAGCCAGCCCCGCGCCGAAGAAGCGGGCGGCGAGGGCGTAAAAAGTTTCGAGTTACGGGTTTCGAGTTTCGAGTCCGCGTTTCCGGGGTTGAGCATTCACCTTGAAGCAGCTCTTAACTCGAAACCCGAAACTCGGAACTCGAAACTTTATTGCCCAGCGTCAGCAGCAACAACGCCCCGCCGAAGAGGCTGCAGCCGAGCACGTCGGAGAGCGTCCACCACCAGGGGATGCCCGATGTCACGTCTATGAGGTAGAAGACGGGCGCGGCGAGCAGGAACGCGACGCCGTTGAGGACGACGAGGGGGCGGAACCGGCGCACGTCGCGCGCGATGACCCAGAGCCCGACGCCGTGCATCCCGTAGGCGTAGGACGCCTGCCGGATCATGAACATCAGCAGCGGGCTCGTCCGCATCTCGCCCATCCCCAGCCACGCGTGCGACGCCTCCATCCACGACCGCGGCATCACCACCGCCACGAACGCCAGCACCTCGACCGCCCCCGCCACCCGCAGCAACCACGCCTGCAAACGCTCACGACTCATCGGGTTCCTCCGGAACAGTTCCAAGTTTCAAGTTCAAAGTTCCGAGTTAAAAACGACTTCTTGATTTAACTTGGAACTTTGAACTTGAAACTTGGGACTCTTATATGTCGAACTCGCCGCGGCGCAGCGCTTCGGCGATTCTCTCGAAGTCGGGCGCGAGGGGGCGGTCGGCGTCGAGGCGGGGGGCGTGGGCGCGGACGGCCTCGTAGGCGCGGCGCGCGCCGCGGCCGGGCATTAAGGGCGCGCGGTGTTCGAGCCCCTCGGCGGCGGCGAGCAGCTCGATGGCGACGACCGTCTCGATGTTCTCGACGACGCGGCGCAGCTTGGTCGCCGCCGTCATCCCCATCGAGACGTGATCCTCCTTGCCGCCGTCGGTCGGGAGGTTGTCGGTCGAGGCCGGGTGCGCCAGCACCTTGCACTCGTTGAGCAGGGCGACGGCCGCGATCTGCGCCACCATGTAGCCGGAGGCGACGCCGGCCTGCGCGGTCAGGAAGGGCGGCAGGCCCTCGTTCTTGTCGGGGTTGACGAGGCGGTCAATGCGGCGCTCGACGATGTTGCCGAGGTGGACGAGGGCGATGGCCGCGTAGTCGAAGGCGAGGGCGAGCGGCGCGCCGTGGAAGTTGCCGCCCGAGACGACCCCGCCCGTGTCGGCGAAGACGAGCGGGTTGTCGGTCGCCCCGCCCGTCTCGACCTCGACCACCCGGCGCGCGTGATGAAGCGCGTCGCGCGCCGCGCCGTGCACCTGCGGCATGCAGCGCAAGGAGTAGGCGTCCTGCACGCGCGGGTCGTTCTCCAGGTGCGAGGCGCGAATCTCGCTGTCGCGCAGAAGCTCCCGGAGGCGCGCCGCGACCTCGACCTGCCCCGCGTGCGGGCGCGCGAGGTGGAGCCGCTCGTCGAAGGCGGCGGGCGTGCCCTTCAGGGCTTCGAGCGACATCGCGCCGGCCACGTCGGCCGCGCGCGCGGCCCGCTCGGCGCGCTCTAAGGCCAAAGCCCCGACGGCCGTCAGAGCCTGCGTCCCGTTCAGGAGCGTCAGGCCCTCCTTCGCCTCAAGACTTAAAGGCTCTATCCCCGCGCGGGCGAGCGCCTCGCCGCCGGGCAGCCGCTCGCCTTCGTAGAAGGCTTCGCCCTCGCCGACGCAGCAGAGGGCGAGGTGCGACAGGGGCGCGAGGTCGCCGCTCGCCCCGACCGAACCCTTCTCGGGGATGACCGGGTGGACGCCGCGCGCGAGCATCGAGACGAGCGTGTCGGCGACGACGGGGCGCGCGCCGCTCAACCCCTTCGCCAAAACGTTGGCGCGCAAAAGCATCACCGCCCGCGTCTCCTCTTCCGAGAGCGCCGGGCCGACGCCGCACGCGTGGCTCCGCACGAGGTTGAGCTGCAAGGCGCGCAGCTCCTCCGGCGCGATGCTCACGTCGGAGAGTTTGCCGAAGCCGGTGTTGACGCCGTAGACGACGCGCGACTCCGCGATGATGCGCTCGACCACTCCCCGCGACTCCTCCATCCGCCGCCGCGCCGCCGCCGCCAGAGACACCGCCCCGCCCCGCGCCACCCGCGCGACCTCTTCGAGCGAAAGACTCTGTCCGTCGAGTTCAAGCATAAAAAGGCAGAGGCTAGAGACTAGAGGCTGGAGGCTAGTAAAAGCAAGTCTCTCAACAAAGGCAGAGGCTGGAGGTTAGGGGCTTGTTAAAAGACGGTCGCAAGGGCCGCTTGAGTGAACTCCTCAAGCTACGTCGCCGCCCAACCACAAGCCCCTAGCCTCTAGCCCCCAGCCCCTACTTAATCACCGGCTCCTTGTGCGGGTACTGGGTGCGGTGGATGTCTTCGGGGGCCTGGGAGCGGTGGATGTCGGAGCGCCGCCACTCGCCGGTGGCGGTGCCGGCGGCGGTGCGGCGGGCGCGCACGCGGGCGCGCTTGGCGCGGCGGA
>DASZKF010000110.1:0-2133 GCA_035947355.1 Pyrinomonadaceae bacterium
TACATACCCGCCCTCCACGGAAATGGTGACTGCGGAATGACGGATGATGAATTAGTCGTCAGTCGTCAGTCATCAGTCATCATTCCGCATTCATCATTTCTTTTTACTGTTTCGCCGAGTAGTGCGCGATGATGCGCGCGCGGATCTGCTCGGGCGTGAGCTTGTCTTCCTTCTCCATCTTGTAGGCCATCAGCGCCTCGTCTATGCAGATGGCGCAGTGGGCCGCGTGGTCGTCCACGAAGCAGCTGTGGAGGCTCTTGTGGCCGAAGCCCTTGTCGCAGTGGCAGTAGCACGGCAACTGCGCGATGGTGCGCGGGATCTGTCGGACGGCCTCGTAGCCGAGCCGCTGCTTGCCGGCGAACTTCTCCGGCGCGAGCGTCGCCGGCAGAAGCCTCAGCTCCGCGGCGCTCGTGACGAAGGCCGGCACCTCGCCCGCCGCGTCGTGCGTGTGCCCGTGGTCGTCGCGCACGGCCGCGCCGCGCGCGGGCTGCTCGCTAGGCGCCGGCTTCACCGCCGCCTGCGGCCGCGCCGCCGGCTTGTGGGCCGCGCCGTGCTCGTCCGTCGCCGCGCACCCGCTCGTAATGACGCCGAAGATAACCGCGATAAAAAACGCCTTGCCCCTCATCCCTGATGACTCCTCCCTTGAGCCCTATTATCACAGAAAACTAAGGCAAATGATGAGTGCGGAATGCGGCAGTGGTGAATTAAATCATCCTGGCCGCGCGACATTCATCATTCCGCATTCCGCATTCATCATTTCTTTCGCTTCAGCCCCCGCCGTGGCCGGCGTGTTTCGCCCTGCCGGGCCGGATGCGGAGGAATAATTTATACGAGGTCGGGTTGCGGCCGTAAGGCGCGTCGAGCACCGCCGGCTTGGAGTAGAAGGTGAAGTCGCCGCCGAGCGCGACCGACCAGCGTTCGTCCTCCCAGAGGTCGCGCGCCGCGCCCAGGGTGTAGGCGCCGACGCGGAACTGCGGGTGCTCGCCCTCGCCGAAGCCGAGGTCGTGCAGCTCCTCGTGGTCGAAGAGGTCGTCGCCCTCTCGGTCTACGAGTTCGAGCCGCGTGTAGAGGTAGTTCTTGAGGAGGAAGTTGAGCGTCGCCTCGGCCGTGTAGCTGTTGAGGCGGAACGTCTCGCCGTCGTGTTCCTCGCGGTTGCGGCCCCAGATGAGCGCCGCGGCGAGCTGGCCGCGCGCGAGCGGGCGGTTGTACTGGACGGAGGCCGTCTGCCGTCGCACGTCGCCCGGCGCGAGTTCTTCGGGGTCTTTCAGGAGGCCGTAGGAGTACTGCATTGTCCAGTTCGAGTTCGGCGCGACGGTGACGCGCGCCGAGCGCGAGTCCCACGCCCCGGCCTCGAAGCCGTAGCGGTGCTCGTCCGGCTCGCGCCCGTTGAAGACCGACCCCTCGAGCTTGAGCCAGCGGTACGTGAGGCCGGTGGTGAAGACGCCGAACGTGATGTGCGTCGCGTCCTGGAGGTGGTGCCCGAGCGGCGCGGCCGTGTTCTCCGAGGCCGAGGCGCGGTGCATGAAGGCCGTGGGGCCGAGCGCCGGCTCGCCGGGGTAGCCGACGTAGGCGAACCACGTCGCGCGCTCGCCGAGGGGGAGCGTGTACTGAGCCGAGAGTTCCATTATGAGGTCGTGCGGGTGCTGGAAGTCCCGGAGCGGCCGACCCTGATAGACCTCGCCGGCCTGGAAGATTTGCGGCGAGCCGGCGCCCGAGAAGGTCAGAGGCTCCAGGCTGAACATGCCGCGCAGCTGGAGCGTGCCGCGCCCGACGCGGCGGTAGGCCATCGGCATCAGCCAATTCTGCGACTCGAACTTGGTCACGCCGCGCGGGCCGCCCTGCGCGTTGACGCCGAGCTTCGCCTCGCCGTGCATCATCAGAAGCCAGTCGCCGGCGCGCCAGTGCCACATCGGCGCGCGCGTCGAGGCCGGCTGCCACGAAGTGCCCGAACCCATCTGCCCCATCGGCATCCAGTTCGTCGCGCTCGCGCCGACGCGGACGCCCATCTGCTCGCCCGACATCACCATCAGGTCGGCGCGAGCGCGACGAACTGGATGCCGATGGGGCAGATGGGTTCGGGCACTTCGTGGCAGCCGGCCTCGACGCGCGCGCCGATGTGGCACTGGCGCGCCG
>DASZKF010000111.1:0-2484 GCA_035947355.1 Pyrinomonadaceae bacterium
CGCGCGCGCGCGAGCCGCCGGGCCTCGCGCACGCGCGCGACGACGGGCGCGAACTCGGCCGGCCGGGCCAGCTCGCGCTCGACCTTGAAGTCGGTGATCATCGGCGAGACGAAGTTGGCGAGGTCGAAGCCGGAGCCCTCGAGGCCGCGCATCTGCTCGCCGAAGTAGAAGGCCAGGACCGCGCCGCGCTCGTAAGCCTCCGCGAGCTGCGCCGTCGTCTCGTCGCGGATCGCGGCCTGCCGCTCCTTCGACTCCTTGAGCGCCGCCTCGCGCGCCGCCTCGTTCGCGCCCGCGGCCTGGAGCCTCTGGCTCGTCTCGGCCTGCAAGGCGCGCAGCCGGGCCGACTCGCTCATCAAGGCGTCGGCGGCGGCGACGAGCGCGCGCGCGACCGAGAGGAAGACGTCCGGCGTGATGTCGCGCCCGCCCCGCTCGCGCTCCTTGTCGAGCAGGAGTTTCAAGTCGGCGCGGCGGGCCGCCACGTCGCGCCCGACGCGCGCGACGAGCGGGTCTACGACGTACTGGATGTAGGCGCGGCGCATCTCGGAGGCGCGCGGGTCTGTGCCCGGCGGGACGATGGCGAAGTAGTCGTCGCCGACGACGCGGAAGTTGACCGCGCCGGGCGCGGCCAGGAGGTCGGGCACGACGAGGAAGCGCCGCGCCTTCTCGCGCGTCACCAGAACCTTCTTCCCGTCCTTCTTCTTCTCGCCCTCGGCCTGCTCGTAGATGACCGTCTCGGGCCGCGTGTTGAGGTAGGCGAGGACGGCGCGCGCCATCTCCGACGCCGGCCGGCGCAGCTCGTCCCCCGCCGCGCGGTGCTGTTCGAGGTAGGCCGGCAGCTTCGCCTCGAGCCCCGACTGGCGGTAGAACTCGCGCGCGAGCGGCGCGAAGTCGAGCACTTCGAGGACGCCCGCGGGCAGGTCGTCGGAGCGCGGCGGGGCTTCGAGGGCGGGCGCGGGGCCGAGCGTGTAGGCGAGCGAGACGTAGCGCGCGGCCTGCTCGGCGGCCGTCGCGCCGGCGTCTTTGATCCGGTTGCGCTCGTAGAAGGAGCGCAGGCGCTCGCGCAGCGCCGGGTCGAGGCCGGCGAGGTCGCGGCGCAGTTGCGCGCGGAAGGGCGAGGGCTCGGCGCCCTTCGGCGTCGGGTCCCAGCCGGCGGCGTCGAGCGCGGCCATCAGGATGAGGAGGCGCGCGTCCGGGGCGAGCTGGATGCCGTAGTCGGCGAGGTCGAGGCTCTGGCGCGGCGGCACGGGCCGGGGCGTCGGCCGCGGCGTGGCCTGCGGGCGCGGAGCCTGCGCGTCGGAGGCCGACGGCCGCGGGGCCGGCGTCTGCTGCGCGGCCGCTTGGCCTAACGCCGGCGCGAGGAGGAACAGGGTCAACAACTGCTTCATCAAGAACCTCAAAAGCCGTGAATCGAAGTCGTCAGTCATCAGTCGTCAGTCATCAGTTTTTGTCTTTACTGACGACTGACAACTACCTTTTCGATGCACGATTCACGATTCACGGTTTACGTCTTTTCGCCGCCGGTGGGCGCGCAGGAGGTGTAGGGTAACAGGGTAGGCGGCCAGCGAACAAACGACGGAGAGGACGGTGCCGCCGACGGCGAAGGGGAGCAGTATGTCCCAGCCGCGCGCGAACAGACCGCGCCAGTAGCCCGCGGCCAGAGGGTGCGGGTCGCGCAGCAGCTCGAAGCCCTCGGCCGGCAGCCCCACGGGGCGGCCGAGCAGGAACGCGCCGACGGCGTAGGAGGCGACGATGATCGGGACGAGCGTCAGGAAGGGGTTGTTGACGAAGGTGCCGGTGTAGATGGCGACCTTGTTGAAGCGGAAGGCGAAGGCCAGCACGGTCGCCATGACCGTGTGCAGCCCGAGGAAGGGCGAGAACGCGATGAAGACCCCGACCGAGAAGGCGAGCGCCGTCCGCTCCGGCGGGTCGTCGAGCGCGAGCAGGCGGCGGAAGGCACCACGCAGCATGAAAAGCGGGTTTTGGGCACCGGGTTCTGGGTGCTGGTAAGAAACTCTCCCCAGCACCTGGCACCCAAAACCTAACACCTACTTGAAGCTGTTGAGCGCGGTGGCCTCGTCCTCGTACACGTCGAAGACGGTGAGGAGCTTGGTGATCGCCAGCAGGTCTTGAATCTTCTGCGTCAGGTTAAGGAGCTTGAGCTGGCCGCCCTTGCTGCTCGTCGTCGTGTAGCTGGAGACCAGCTCGCCGATGCCGCTCGAATCCACGTAGCCGACGCCCGACAGGTTCAGGAGGATCTTCTTCTTGCCCTCCTCGATGAGCCGGCGGATGGCCCCGCGCAAAGAGACGCTGCCCTCGCCGATGGTGATCTTGCCGTCCATGTCGAGGATCGTCACGTCCCCGGCCTGGCGCTCTCTGATGTTCAGTTCAGCCATTATGAGAGTCTCCTTATTTGCGATTTTAGATTTTAGATTTGCGATTGGAGCCGCCGCGCGGGTTGCTGTTTGAAGCCTCGCAAGCAAATCG
>DASZKF010000112.1:0-20440 GCA_035947355.1 Pyrinomonadaceae bacterium
GGCGGGCGAGGCGCGACTGCAGCTCCGCGGCCTCGGCCTCCATGCGGCGCAGCTCGGCGGCCGTGGCCCGGCGTCTCTCGCCGGCCGCGGCGGCCTGCGCGCGCTGGCGGCCGAGGTTCTCGCTCTCGGCCTCGGCGGCGCGGCGGGCGTAGGCTGTGGCCTCGGCGGCGGCGGCCTGCGCGGCCTGCGCGGCGCGGCGGGCCGAGTCGGCCGCGTCGAGTTCGGCCTGCTGCCTGGCGCGGCGCTCTTCGAGTTCGGCCCGCTCGGCTTCGAGGCGCGCGGCGTCGTCCGAGACGACGCGGAGGTGTCGCGCGGCGCGCTCTATCTCCTGCTGGAGCTGCGCGGCGTTAAGCTCGCGCGCGACGTGCTCGCGCTCCTCGCGACCGATCTCGTCGTTGAGGAGGACGAAGGCGTCTTCGAGTTCGCCCAAGCGGGCGCGGGCGCGCTGCGCCGCCTCGTCTGCGAAGAGCAGGTCGGCTTCGAGCCCGACCATCCGCGCCTCAAGCTCCCGCATCTCGCGCTTGAAGGCCAGAAGCCCCGCGCCCTCGGCGACGACGCGCGGCCCGCCCGCGCTCAGGAGCTGGCCGCCGACGACCCACTCGCCGGCGGGCGTGACGCACATCTCGCCGTCGGCGAGCGTGCGCGCCATCGCCTGTTCGAGCGTGTCGGCGACGCGCGCCGACATCTCTCGCGCGAGCGTGCGCCCGAGCACGGCCCCGATCTCGCGCGGCGCGCCGAGGAGTTTGCCGACGCGCACGTCCGCGTCCGGGTCGGCGGCGAGCGTCGCGCTCAGGCGCTCCAGGTATTCGTCCGCGTCCTCGACCCCTGCGCCGCCGTGCAGGCCCGCGACCAGGAAGTTGGCGCGCCCCGCGCCCGTCCGTTCGAGCCAGGCGGCGGCGCGGACGGCGTCGCCCGGCGTCGGCACGATGACGGCTTCGAGGTACGGCCCGAGCACGCTCTCGGCGGCGCGCTCCCAGTGCGGCTCGACCCTCAGCACGTCGGCGAGCGTGGCGATGGCGTGGAAGTCGCGCGGGGCGTCCGCGTCGGCCGGCGCGAAGACGCGCTGCACGGCCTGCGAGTAGAGCGAGCGCTGCGTGTCTATCTCGGCCAGTGTGTCGAGGCGGTGGCGGACTCTCGCGGCCTCGTCGCGGGCGGCGGCGTGCGCGGCCGCGGCCGCCGCGACCTCCGCGCGCGACTCGGCCAGCTCGCGCGTGCGCCCCTCGCGCTCCGAGTAGAGCGCGTCGAGGTGAGAGAGCGCGCGCTTGATCTCCTCCTGAAGACGCTCGGCCTGCTCGCGCGCCTGGGCGTGGGCGGCCCGCGCCCGCTCGCCCTCGCGCTCAAGCCCCTCGGCCTGGAGCGCGAGCTTGTCGAGCGCGGCGGCGAGCTGGCGGCCGATCTCGCTGAGGCGCTCGGCGACGGCCGTGTGCGTGAGGAGTTCGCCGCGAGCCGCCTCGATGGCGGCCTCGGCCTCCGAGGCGGCGGCGACGCGCTCGGCGTAAAGTTTTTCGGCCTCGGCGAGTTGGCGGGCGGCCTCCTCGCCGGCCTCGCGCATCTGCACGTCGCGCAGGACGAGCGACTCGCTCTCGGCCGTGACCGAGTCGAGCCGCGCGCGCACGGCCCCGGCCTCGCGCCTGACCTCGGCCAGGCGGCGTTCGAGCGCCTCGATCTGCTCGCCCTGGTAGCTGCGCTCGCGCTCGCGCCGGTCGCGCTGCAAGGCCGACTCGGAGACGGCGGCCCGCGCCTCGGCCAACTCCTCCTCGCGCCGTCGCGCCTCGGCGGTCGCGGCGCGCGCCTCCTCCTCGCGCTCTCCGAGGTCTAAGGCCAGGCGCTCGACCTCCTCGTTGGCTTCCGTCAGGGCGGCGCGCAACTCTCCGAGCCGCGCCGTGAGCGCGCGCTCGTCAGCGGCATAGACGCGGCGCAGGAGGCCGCGCAGCTCGTCACGAATCTGGTGGTAGCGGCGCGCCTTGGCGGCCTGGCGGCGGAGCGAGCCGACCTGCCGCTCAATCTCCGAGATGATGTCCGAGACGCGGTTGAGGTTGGCGCGGGCGGCTTCGAGCCGGGCCTCGGCGGCTCGCTGGCGGACGCGGAACTTGGTGATGCCGGCCGCCTCCTCGATGAGCGTGCGGCGATCCATCGGCTTGGCCGAAAGAATCTGGCCGATGCGCCCCTGCTCGATGATGGCGTAGTGCGCGCCGGAGAGGCCGGTGCCGGAGAACAAGTCCTGGATGTCGCGCAGGCGGCAGACGCGGCCGTTCAGGAGGTACTCGCTCTCGCCGGAGCGGTAGAGGCGGCGCGTGACGGAGACGGTCTCGCCCGGCGCGAAGTCGAGCGCCATGCGGCGCGGCCGCCAGTGTCGCTTGTGGTGCGGACGACTCTTGCGCGCCGTCGCGCTCTCGTCGTCCGCCTCGGCCGCCGCCGCGACCGCCGGGGCCGAATCCGGCTCGCCCGCGGCGTCGTCGCCGGCTCCGGCGGCCGCGGGCGTCGCCGCGTCGGCGGCGAGGGCGTCGTCCGGGGGCGCGGCGGTTTGGGCCTCCGCGTCGAGTTCGGGCGCGAGGCGCTCCTCGACGGCGTCGGACTGATCGTCGAGTTCTTCGAGCGTCGCGTCTATGTCGTCTATGTCCGGCTCTTCCTCGAACGTCTCGTCGCGCACCATGTGGAGGACGACCTCGGCCATGCCGCTCGGCGGGCGGCCGCGCGCGCCCTGGAAGATGACGTCCTTCATCTCGCCGCCGCGCAGGGCCTTGACCCGCTGCTCGCCGAGCACCCAGGAGATGGCGTCCGAGACGTTCGACTTGCCGCACCCGTTCGGGCCGACGATGGCGGTGATGCCGTTGCCGGTGAAGGCCAGTTCGGTGTAGTCAGCGAAGGATTTGAAGCCGGTGATCTCTAAGCGTTGAAGTTTGAACATGCGTCGTCGCTACTGCACGGCCGTGCGCTCCGGAGGGGGGCGGAAGCTGCGCGCCCGAGAGCACAGCCCCTAGAGCACGGTGCGGGCGAGGCCCACTATATGTTGAGCGGCCGGGGTTGTCAAACCTAAACTTTAAGTGGGGAAACTTTACTCTTGGCAGCGCGGGGGTTTAGCAGAACGCGGTCGGGGCTAGAAGTTAGAGGCTTGTAAACGAAGGGCCGCGCGGCGGCGGCGTCTGGCGAGCGCCGGCAGGCGCGCTAGGCAGTAGCCCCGCCCGTGAGGGCGGGGTACGCGTCGCATTAACAAAAGCCGGAGCCCCGGAGGGGCGGCACACCCCGACACCCGGTGTGCCGCCCCTGCGGGGCTCCGCGTCTGTTACCTGAAACCGAACCCCGCCCTGACGGGCGGGGCTATTACCTTCCGCCGCTGCGCGGCTCCCTTCTACAAGACCCAAGCTTGCTCATTTCTTCTTCGACTTACCGCGTTTCGGCGGCAGGCCGGGTTCGCCCGTGGGCGGGTCTTGCCGGCCGAGGAGGCGGTCGAAGATTTTGAGCGAGTCTATGACCTGCACGGAGTCTATCTCGTCGTCGAACTTCAACTGGCTCAGGTCTGCGACCGCGTCGTTCGGCCCGAAGCTGATCTGCTTGTCTTTGAAGTCGGGGTCGCGGTAGGCGAGCACGAAGGCGCGGGGGCCGACGCGGAGGCTCCCGATCTGGTCGCCCCACTCGCCCTGCTCGAAGCGGAGGCGCGAGAATTCGGCGGGGCCGTACAGGCGCAGGCTCTCGCCCCCGAAATTCGCGTCGCGCCAGATGTCCACGTAGCAGTCGCTGTCTTTCACCATTTTCGATTTAGTCATCAGTCATCAGTTATCAGTAGTCAGTAAAGACAACAACTGATAACTGACGACTGACGACTGATGACTAAAAAATTCTTCTAGCCGCCGACGAGGTCGCGGCGGGCGAAGAGTGCGAGGCGGACGCCGGGCCGGAGCGCGTAGGTTCCGACCTTCTGGTAGTCGGGGCCGAGCGCGGGTCGGAGTTTACCGAGCTGGTCTTCCGTAGGGTTGTCGCTCTCGCGCCCGATGACGATGGGCGTCGCCTGCGGGTCGTAGCGCGCCGAGACGCTGCCGTGGTAGCCGACGCCGGTGTAGTCGCGCAAGTACCAGGGCAGGGGCCAGTACTCCGGCGAGGCGACGGAGACGGCCGTCTCCGTGCCGCGGCCCGTCCGCCCGGCGAGCCGCTCGACCTCCGCGACGAGCGCGAGCATCTCGCGCTGCGAGTGCGAGTAGACGTAAGGGTATCGGTCGTTATCGTACTCGCGGAAGTTGACGACCCAGGCCTGGTACGCGCATAGGGCGCAGGCGAGGCCCGCGACGACGAGCGCGGCCGCGACAGTCTTCTTCAGACCCGCGCCGCGGTCTTCGAAGGCGCGGGCGAGCAGAGCGCCGAGCGCGGCGAGCGCGCCGACCAGCACGGCGACGAGCAAGGCGTGAATCGCCGCCGGCCCGACGCCCAGCGCCGCGGCCGCCGCGGCGAGCCGCGTCTCCTCGCCGAGCCAGGTCACGACGGCTCCGCCGACGGCCGCCGCGGCCAGAAGCGAGGCCAGCCACAGGGAGCCCCGCCTCGCCGCCGCCGAGCGGCTCAAAGCCTGTACGCCGTAGCCCGCGGCGACGCACATCGGGACGACGAAGCTCAGCACCAGCCAAGGGGTCTTGTAAGGGATGAGCGAGTAGGCCGCCAGTATCCCGAAGGCCCAGGCCCCCGCGAAGACGGCGAAGCGGTTCCGCGCGCGCGTGAGGAGCGCGGCCGCCGCGCCGACGGCCGCGAGGATCAGAACCGGGGCCTCCTCCTGCCACAGCCAGCCGACGTAGGTGTGCACGGACTTCTTGTGGAAGTCGCTCACGCCCGTCTTCGTCCACACCTTCAGGGACTGGAGCGCGCCGTCCAGGCCCTGCCGGTAGGTGAAGAAGGACGAGTAGAAGAGAACGTTGACGACGAGGAAGAGCGCCAGCCCGCCGAAGGCCAGCATGGCGAGTCGCTCGCCCCCGCCGGCCCGCTCCACGAGCCCCTCCCAACCCGTCTCGGCCGGGGCCGGCTTCGCGCGCCTCTTCTCGCGCGCGGGCGCGGCCGGCGCGCGCCACGTCAGCTTCGCCCAGGCCCGAGCCACGAGCCACGCCAGCACGAGCGTGCCGACGGAGATGAAGGCCGTCTCCTTCGTCGCGAAGAGCATCGCGGCCGAGGCCGAAAGCATCGTCATGTGCCACGCGCTGCCGGTCTCGTAGAAGCGGAGCGCGGCCACGACGACGGCGAGGGTGAAGAAGACGAAGAGCGCCTCATGGATGTAATAGCGCGAGTAGAAGACGGCCGCCGGCGAGACGGCGAGGAGCGCCGCGCCGGCCAGCGCCGCGACCGAGCCGACGTGGCGGCGCAGGGCCAGCACCAGCCCGACCGTCGCCACGCCGAACGCGGCCGTCAGCGAGCGGACGGCGAACGTCGAGAGGCCGAAGAGCGCGACGGGCGGGAGCGACAGGTAGTAGAGCGTCGGGCCGTGGTAGTTCGTCGGGTCGTACTTGTAGACGCCCTGCCGGATGAGGTTCGTCAGGAAGAAGCCGTTGACGCCCTCGTCGTGGTGCATCGGCTTCAGCTCCAGCGCGTAGAGCCGGAAGAGGGTCGCGGCGGCGAGGACGGCGAGGCTGGCGATCGTCCACGCGCGCTCCGGGATGTCGGGCGCGGGTCGCGGCTCGTCTGGGACAGGCCGGGCGGCCTCGGGCACGAGCTTCTGCGCGCCCCATTCGCCGCCGCCCTTCTTACGGCCGCGCCGTTTTGTAGAGGCGGTACTCACCTGCTTCCCCCACCTTCTCGTAGCGTTCGAAGAAACTCCTGTTGAGCCGCACGCCGGCCTTCCTCATCCCGGCCTCTTCGAGCGCCTTCCTCATCTCGGCCTCTTCGAGCGGGCCGACGACGACGTACTCGATGCCGTTCTTCGCCAGCAGTTCCTCGGCCTGCGCCCCGCCCGAGTAGATGCGCCTCAACTCGGCCTCGCGGTCGGCGTAGTCGAGGCCGTGCGACCAGATGTGGCCGGGGTAGCCGAGGAAGGTGCGGCGGCCCGTCAGGTAGACCGGGTCATTATAAGTCGGCGCGTGCAGTATCAGAGAGCGCGGCGGCGTCCGGCTCTTGACGAGTTCGGCGAAGCGCAGGCCGTCGGCGTCGAACGTCTGCCGCTCGACCGCGCCCGACGCGGCCCGCCACACGTCGAGCGCGCCGGCGGCCGTCAGCGCAAACAAGAGCGCGGCCGAGGCGAGCCGGTAAGCCTTCCCGCGCCGCCACAGCCACGCCAGCACGAGCGCGACGAGCGGGGCCGAGGCGATCCACCAGTAGAGCAGAATCTTGATGTTGTCCCAAACCCACGGCGAGAGCTTGAACAGGTTCGGCACGACGAAGCAGAGCGTGAACGGCAGGTAGAAGTAGAAGAGCCGCGCAGGCGTCAGCCGCCCGCGCCAGACGAGCGCAGCGAGGAGCAGCGGGATGAAGACGCCCGTGTTCTTGAGCCAGAACCAGACGGCGTTCTCCTCGCCGTTGTCCCAGCCCAGCTCCCAGCCGAAGAAGCGCCCCGACTGTACGGCCGACCCGTGCGTCGCCCACCACATCTGCGGCACGGCCAGCACGAGCGCCGCCGCGAAGAACGCCGCCCACGGGCGCCACACCTCCCACAGCCGCGCGCGCGTCGTCGTCTCGTCCCACCCGCCGCCCGGCGCCAGCGCCCCCTGCAACAGCGCCAGGCACCCGCCCATCGCCATCATCACCACGAAGCTGTGCGCGTGCACCAGCGGCAGCAGCCCCGCGACGAGGCCCGCCGCCAGCATTTGGCGGAAGGCGGAAGGCGGAAGGCAGAAGGCAGCCGGCGACTCCTGTCCCGCCGTCGGCTTGTCCTGAGCACGCGCCGCGCTCGCCCGCGCGGCTGCTTTATGACGCGTCCCTTTCTTCTCGCCCCTCCCCGGTTTGTCTCGGCCGAAGGGCTCACCTTCTGCCTTCTGCCTTCCGCCTTCCGCCTTCTCTTCCGTCGCTTCCCACCAAAGCGTCCACACCAACAGCGCCAGCCCGACGCCGAGCAGGATGCCGCGCTGGGGGACGAAGAGCGCGGTCACGGCGTTGCCCCACGCGATGCCGTGATGGCGCATGATGGTGTAGTCCTGATCGAGCCGGCCGAGCATCGCGAAGACGCCGCGGCCGTCGGCCACGGCCTGCTTGAGGAAGACGAGCCAGCCGAGGCCGCCGCTCAGGAGCACCAGCGACGGCGTCACGAGGGCGGCCGCGCGGTCGCGCGTCAGCCTCCAGGCCCAGCGGTGCAGGAGGCCCGCGAGCGCCAACATCATCGCGTAGTTCTGCCAGAAGAGCGCGCCCGGCAGGCTCGCCCCGGCACGCACGAACATCGCCGTCACGAAGTCCACGACGAACGGGTAGGTCAGCTTCACGCCCGCGAACTCGGGGTGCTCGGGCGGGAAGTTCTCGCCGTGCGCGAAGCCGGTGATGACGGCGAGGTGGAAGGGCAGGTCGCCGATGTTCGTGTCCACGCCGGTGAAGACGCCGTGCTCGTTCGCGTACATCGTCCGGTCGCAGACGAACCAGAAGAGCACGGCCGCCGCGGCGTAAAAAATCAGCGCCCCCGTCGCGCCCCGGCCCGGACGGCTAACCCCCCGCGTCAAGACCTTTACGCCTTCGCGCGCGTCCGCCGCGGCGCGCGTTCTCACGTCTCCCCTCAAGAGAAGCAGCAGCGGCGAACCCGCGACCAGGTCCGCCAGCGCGAGCGCCGCGGGCGTCATGCCGAGCCAAGAGGCGAGGACGAAGCCGACCAGCCCGAGCGCCGCGAACCCCACGCAGACGCCCGCGCACAGCCGCGCCCACACGAGTGCGTCGCGGTCGTAGAGGTACGTCAGCAGCGTCGCGCCCGCGACGGCCGCCAGCGCCAGCAGGAGAGCGAAGGGCATAAGGGGAAGCGCGACGGGCGTCGCCGCCCGTCCCGGTTATACTCGAGACCGCGCGATTATACGCGAACACCGCCGCCCGCGCGCAAAGACGCGTCGGCGGGGGCAAGCCCCCTCCCCGACCTTTGAGGCGGCGCGGGTCGGATGATTCAAGTCAGGCCCGCGCCGTCGGGAGGGGGGCTTGCCCCCCGCCTCGCCAGCTTCAACCTTACCCTATTTTGCGACTTGGTATTAGAATAGCCTGCATCTTAAATCCGACATCCGAGGTTCTATGCTTCGTGCAGGCATCGTCGGGCTGCCGAACGTCGGCAAGTCCACGCTCTTCAACGCGCTCACGGCGCAGCAGGCCGCGCTGGCCGCCAACTACCCCTTCGCCACCATCGAGCCGAACGTCGGCGTCGTCCCCGTCCCGGACGCGCGCCTGGAGCCTTTGGCGAAGATCGTCAAGACTTCGACCATCGTCCCGGCCACGGTCGAGTTCGTGGACATCGCCGGCCTCGTCCGCGGCGCGTCGAAGGGCGAGGGGCTCGGCAACCAGTTCCTCGCCAACATCCGCGAGACCGACGCCGTCATACAGGTCGTCCGCTGCTTCGAGGACGAGCAGGTCGTCCACGTCGAAGGCTCGGTCAACCCCGGCCGCGACGTCGAGACCATCCAGATCGAGCTCGCCCTGGCCGACCTCGCTACCGTAGAGCGCCGCCGCGAGCGCGCGCAGAAGGCCGCGAAGGGCGGCGACAAGGCCGCGCGCGCCGAGATTGAGGTGGCCGACAAGCTCCTCGCCGTGCTCTCCGAAGGCAGGCCCGCGCGGACGGTCGAATTAGACGAGCAGGAGCGCGCCGTCGCGCGCGGGCTCTTCCTCCTCACGATGAAGCCGACTATCTACGCCGCCAACGTGGACGAGGCGACGATGGCCGACCCCGACTCGGACCCACACGTCGTCTCGGTGCGGCAGCTCGCCGCGGCCGAGGGCGCGGAGTGCGTCGTGATCTGCGCGCAGCTCGAAGCCGAGCTGGTCGCGCTCGCGCCCGAAGACCGCAAGAGCTACCTGGCCGAGCTGGGGGTTGAATCGAGCGGCGTGGACGAGTTGATTAAGAGCGCGTATCGCCTGCTGGGGCTGATGTCCTTCCTCACGGCGGGCGAGAAGGAGGTGCGCGCCTGGACGGTACCGCGCGGCACCCGCGCCCCGCAGGCCGCCGGCACCATCCACACCGACATCGAGCGCGGCTTCATCCGCGCCGAGGTCGTCAAATACGAAGACCTGCTGCGCGCCGGCTCCTACGCCGCCGCCCGCGAGCAGGGGCTGCTCCGCCTCGAAGGCAAAGACTACGTCATGCAGGAGGGCGACGTCGTCCACTTCCGCTTCAACATCTGAAGCCCACCTCTGTCACGCGGTCACCCGCCGCGAGGGCAAGAAAAAGCCCTGCCGGGCGCGGCCGCGTGACATCGTCGCGGATGACCAGCTGAGGAGACGTTGTCATGGCCGCGCACGGTGAAGCGGAAGGATTGGAAAAAGATTGATTATTCAATCCCGGCGGGCCACCATCATGGCAGCGCGCTCGGCACAGCCCGCGCGCTGCTGCCGGCGGCGGGTTTCTCATCCCGACTTTAATCCTTCGAGCAGCAGCAGCAACTCCACCGCGGCGTCATAGTCCAGTTCCGGGTCCTCGGCCAACGCAGGGTCGCGCTCCCCGCGCAACACGGCCAGTACTTTCGGGAACACAACTCCGGCCCAAGGCTGTGCATCCTCCCCCAAGGGTCGGGAGAGGTATTGCTCGAGCTCGGAGGTGTCTCCCACCGCGATGGCCTCGGCCGCCGCCGCGCAGAGTTGCGCGGCGGGAGTCGTGCCGTACCCACCATCCCGCCGGTATGCGAGGTAGCTCTCGACGGCCCTCCGCCGCGCCCGCGCCGCCGCCTCCGCGTCGCCGGCGGCCGACTCCAAGCCGTGGAGGATGTCCCACGTCGTCCAGGGCGTGGCGGCGTGCCCGTAAGGCTCCTTGCACTCGATGGCGCGCAACACCTCTCTTCGCGCCTCGTCGTAACGCTTCAGCATGAGGAGCACGGTAGCCAGGTTGTTGCGGACCAGCCCCTCCTTATGTTGGTCCTGTAGCCTAACGCGGATGTCGGCCGCCTGTCTGAAGCACTTGACCGCCTCCTCCAGCCGCCCCATCGTGCCGTACAGGCTACCCAACTCGTTCAGGCTGGAGGCCTCGCCCGCGGCATTCCGCTGCTGCACCTCGATGGCGAGCGACTGCCGGTAGGCCCTCTCCGCCTGCTCGTACTGCCCGGCCTGACGGTGCACCAGCCCGGTCTGGTGCCAGGCCGCGGCGACCGAGCGGGGCTCGCCCAGGCCCTCGAACGTCCGCCGCGCCTCCTCGTGGGCGGCCAGCGCCTCTGAGTAGCGCCTCTGCCACAGGCGGACGGAGCCGAGCTGCCCCTTGGCGACGGCCGCCCCGCGCTGATCACCCAGTTCTTCGGCCCGCCTGACGCACTCCTCGTAAGCGGCGGCCGCCTCGTCGAGCTGCCCCAGAGCCTTCAGGCAGTTGCCGCTCTCGGTCAGCGTCGCCGCGGCCATCCGCGCCGCAGTGGTAATGCCGTCGCGGGCGAGCGCCTCGAAGCGACGCCGCGCCTCGGCTAGCAGCGGCAGCGCCTCGGCGGCCGCCCCTCCAAAGCGCAGCACCCTGCCGAGCGAGAAGTGCGCCATGCCGAGGTCGTATGCGGCCTCGGGGTAGGCCCCCTCGCCGGCCTCCTGGCAGCGCCGCAGCAGCCGCTCGGCCACAGCGTATGCCGCCCGCACCTCGCCCCGATCGAGCAGCCTGTCTACTTCGGCTCTCGCTGCCAAGTACCGTGCGTGCCCCCATCCGGCGAGCTTCTGCGCCGCCCGTTCCCTGACCGCGGCGGCCTCGGCCTGCGCCTGCGGCAGGCCCAAGGTAGAGAGCAGCCGCTCGACGCTACCCGCCAGCTCGACCGCCTCCTCGGGCGGCAACTTCTCTTCAGCCCGCCGCAGCATTGCCAGCAGGTTCGGCAGCTCCAGCAACGTCAGACGCGCGGAGAGGCTGGCGTCCTGTCCCTGTTGCTGATTCAGGAAGCCCGTCAGCCCCGCCATCGCCTCGGCCCAGCGCCCCCGCAGCGCCTCGCGCTCCCCTTCGCCCATGCCCCGCAGCAGGTAGGGAGGCAGCGCCGGGTCTACCCGCAGGTGGGCGTCGCCCATATCCTCGGCGAGGCCCACCCCGATCAACTGCCGAGCGAGTTCCATCACCTCCTCCGGCTCCGCGCCGAGCACGTGCGCCAGCACGTAGAGGTGAGCCCCGCCGTGGAAGAGCGCCAGCGCCTTCGCCCGCTCGCGGCTCCCCTCGGGGAGCCTGCGCAGCGAGAGTTCGACGCTGGCGTAGAGCGAGTTCTCCCGGTCGCCGGGGAACCTCGCGTGCATCTCGCCCATCAGCCGGTGCAGGTTCTCGGTCGTCCCCTGCACGCCGCGGCGCGCCACCTCGCGCGAGAGCAACACGAGCGCCCGGGCGTGGCGGCCCACAGCCTCGACTAGCTCGGTGACCTCGCGCGGGTCACCTCCTGGGTCGTCGGCCTTCGGCTCGAGCCCCTCGCGCTTCATCACCTCCGACACAAGCCGGACGGCGTCCTCGCGCCCGAGCGGGCCGAGACGAATCTCACTGCGCCGGTCGTCGAAGGGCGCGGGCAGCGGCTCGCGCGTCGTGAAGGCCAGCCGCGTAGCCGCGTCGGCCTCGATCAACTTCCGGCACAGGTCGAACAGTTCTTCTATAGGCGCGGCCCCCGGCGGCAAACTCCCCTCGCTGTCGGGCAGCACGCTCTCCAGGTTGTCGAGCACGATGATGGTGGCACTGTCCCTTAGCGCCCGCTCGATGGGCTGCCGCGCCTGTTTTAGGTCGGCGTAGTTGGCGACCGAGTAGCTATCGCCTTCGGGCAGGAGTTGGCGGCCGAGGCTGTCGAGTACGCCGCGCGCGTCTGTGTACCGCTCGAGGCTGACGAAGGCGGCGCGGCCGAAGCGGCCGGTGCGCACCAGCCACCGCGCCAGCTCTGCCGCCAGAGTGGTCTTGCCTTCGCCGCCTTGGCCGCGGATGACCGCCCACGGCTCCGAGTGCAGCAGCCGCTCGAGCGCCAACAATTCATGGCTGCGGCCGATGAAGTGGTGCGCCGGCGGCTCGGGCAACTCGCCTAAACTTAGGCTGCGCCCCACGCCTTGGAGTTGTTGCACCTGCTCGGGCAGCAGCTTCGAGACGAGTTGCGGGTCGTGCTCCTCTTGGTAGAGGACGGGGACGAACCAGTCCTGCAGCCGCAGCTCGCCCGCCCCGAGCATCTGACCCCGGTGAGAGTCGCGGTGTAACTCCTGCTGCCCGGCGATCATCGCGCCGCCGACGCGCCGGCCCCGCGCCAGCTCGCGGTAGAAGGCGCCGACGAAGCGGCGGGCAGTCTCCACCAGCACCGAGTGGCTCATCGCCACCACCGACGTCACGCCCTCCTCCAGGAGCCTGGCGGCCACCGAGGCCGTGGGGTCTTTATCGGTCTTCGCGCTCTGGCAGGCCTCGAGGAAGACGAGCGGCACGCGGTGCTCACGGATGACCTCGGCCAGCCTCTCGGCGTGGGCCAACTGCATAGCGCGCCCGGCCAGCTTTCCCACTTCGTTCGGGTCTTCGAAGCAGAGCGCGCCGAGCCCGACCCGCGGGTCGTAGACGCCGTGGCCGTCGAAGTGCACCACGTCGTAGGGCTCGCCGGCTTCGTCGGCCGACTGCAGCGCCTGCTCGAGCGCGCCGAAGGTGGGGGGCGCGAGCACCGTCAGCTCCGCCAGCTCGCCCAGGCCTTCGACGGCCTCAACGAGCGGCAGCGCGCTGATGCGGTGGTCGAGGTAGCCGACGCCTTCCTGCTCGGGGCGGGGGCTCACCAGCAGCACGCGGATCGGCTGCTTGGTCGGCCGCGAGCCCTGGCGGTGGCGGTTCGGCAGTCTGCGGCGCACCCGTACCGGATGCTTGCCGTGGAAGAGGAAGCCGCGCCCGTCGTGCAAGAGTTCCCACGGCAAAGCGAGCAGTTCGGCGGCGGCTTCCGAGGCGGCGGCCTGCTCCTCCTCGCTCGCGCCCTCCGGCAACTCCCGCTCAACGAAGACGGAGAAGCGGCGCTCGGCGCCCTCTGCGGCCTGCTGCCAAGCGGCGAGGGCCTCCTGCGCCGCGGGGGGCGCGAGGGCCGCGCCGTAGAGCGCCTGCCCCCACTCGGGCAGCCGCGCCTCGACCCGCTCGGCCCGCTCCTGGAAGACCCCGGCCGGCCAGACGAAATACTCCTCGAGGTACCAGCGCAGCTCCTCGGCCTCGATCACCCCGAGCGGGGCCGTGAAGGCGTAGCGCCGGCTCTCCACCTGCCGGGTGGCTATGTCTGAGGGTTGATAGACCAACTGCGCGACGGCCCGGGCCCGCCGCTTGCCCTCCGACGTTTCCACCCGCAGATCTTTCAGCTCAAGGGTCAGCTCCTCGACGGGCAGGGGCACGACCTCGGCAACCCTTTGCAGGTCTTCGGGCAGGCGCTCGCCCAGCGCGGCGAGGATGGCGGGCAGCGCCTCGGCCAGCCCCCCGGCCTTCGTCACCTCGACGCGGACGCCGACCGGCTCCTCGTCGAACCAATTCTCCAGCGCTGTCGGCTCGATACCCGGCAGCAACAGCGGCACGACCCGGTAGCCTTCGGCCTTGCGGCTGCGCTCGACCTCCAGCGCCTTGCGAATCTCCTTGCGCACCCAAGGCGAGTTGATGGTGTTAGGGCTCAGCACCGCAATGAACTGGCGCGCCAAGTCAATCGCTTCTTCGATCTCGGGCTTGAGTTTCGACCCGCCGGACAGTCGGCGCGAGTCTACCCAGGTCGGGATGTTGTGGGCTTCGAGCGCGCGGCGCAGTTCCTTGACGAAGGCGTCGTCCTTGCTGCTGTGTGAGATGAAGACGTGAGGGTTTGCCATGGCGGTCGTCCGTGTCAGGTTGAGGCGTGCGAGGTAAGTCTACCCGCCCCAGAGAGGGCCAGAGCGGGCAAGATATGTCGGCGCGGGGAGCGCCGCCTCGGTGCGCGGGCCGAAGCTGTTCGGCCCCGAAGCCTTCTGCTCGGGCCGCAGGTAGCCGAGGTCTATCAGCTCGTCCTGCAACTTCCCGACCTCCGGACTCTTCACGCCGCGGCGCAGGAATTTCGCCGGTGCTCACGGGCGCGGAGCCGAGGCGGGCGCGCACCTTCGCCGCCGCCTCGCCGGCCGTGATCCGGCCGTCTTGGTTGAGGTCGAGGCCGCGGTTCTGCTGGTAAGCCCTCGTGCCCCTCCGGAAGATGACGTGGTCAGGCCCCTTCCCGACGGCCGACGGGAGGAGGACGGCCATGTAGGTGTCCTCGATGCTCTTGAGCCGGTTCCTGAAGGGGGCGAAGTGCCGGGCGACGAAGGCGAGCTGCTCCTCGGCCGTCATCCGCGCCAGCGCCTGCGTGGTGGTGCCGAGCCCCCTGGCCGTCGCCGGCGTGAACTGGTTGAGGCCGACCGCGCCGCTGCCGGCGGCGTTGCGGACGTTCGGGCTGAAGGTGCTGCCGGTCTCGAAGCTCATCACGGCCATCAGGAAGTTCGGGTTGACGCCGAGGCCGTCGGCGATCTGCATCACCTTGTCTTTAAACTCCTGGCTGACTCGCTCGATGCCGGGGACGTTGACGAGGACGACCCGCGCGCCGGTCGAGACCGTGCGCTCGTCCGTGCCGGTGAAGGTGGCGGCGGCCAGCCCACCGCCGACGGCGCTCTTCCTGCTCAGGTGCGGGACGCCTCCTGTTGAGACGGGCGGCTCGTAAGGGCTCGAGGGTTATCGCGCGCGGGCGTCGGGGCGCCGCGTTGGGCCGACCTGTGCGGCTCGCGCCGGGCGCGCGACAGCTTACCAGACGCGCGACCCGCGGCCAACGCCAATGGCGTGCGCGCCGCGCCGGGCGCGGGTGGATTTCGGTGCGGGGAGTCTGCGCGTGAGGGGCCTTGAGGGGAGGGGCCGGCGCGTGCCGCGGCGCCGCCGGCGTTACTTCAGGAGGGCGCGGACGGCGGCGAGCACGAGGTAGATGACCGCGAGCACGACGGCGAGCTTGATGAGGCTCACGGCGACGGTGATGACGGTGCCGACGACGATCCCCACCGCGCCCAGGACCAGGGGCACGACCACGACCAGCACGAACAGCCCCAAAAGGATCACGCCGACGATGCGAAGTACGTCTTTCATGTCTTTCATCATTTCACCTCAAACGGGCCGACGCCTTTCAAACTCGACGGGCGGCGGCGTCCCGCCACCCTATACGAAACTGCGTCCGGCCTCGTTCCGTCTCAAATTCTACACATCCGTGCGGGATTTTGTGTCACAAATATATCACCTCGCGCCGCCCCCGGCGAGCCGTAATTTATGCTAAGCTCGTCGCAGCTTCCCCCGCATCAACGACGCCGCCGGCCCCGCTCTCCGGGCCGGCCGCTCGCTTAAAGGGTCTGATGGCGCGCACGAACGAAACACTCTTCGACGAGGCGGAGGTGGCCGAGGCCGTGCCCGACGCCCACGCGCCGCTCGCCGAGCGGATGCGGCCCCGGACGCTCGAAGAGTTCGCCGGGCAGCGGCACGTCGTCGGCGAAGGCCGCACGCTGCGGCGGATGATCGAGGGCGAGGGGCCGCTGCCGTCGCTCATCCTCTGGGGGGCGCCGGGCACGGGCAAGACGACTCTGGCGCGGCTGCTCGCGCACCGCTCGGGCGCGCGCTTCGTCCCGCTCTCGGCCGTCTTCTCCGGCGTCAAGGAGGTGCGCGCGGCCATCCAGGAGGCGCGCGAGCAGAGGCGGCGCGGCCGGCGCACGATTCTCTTCATAGACGAAATCCACCGCTTCAACAAGGCGCAGCAGGACGCGCTGCTGCCGGCCGTCGAGGACGGGACGGTGACGCTCGTCGGCGCGACGACCGAGAACCCCTCGTTCGAGGTCATCGGCGGGCTCCTCTCGCGCAGCCGCACGCTCACGCTCGAACCCCTCAGCGAAGAGGACGTGGCCTCGATACTGCGGCGGGCCATCGAGGACGAGGAGCGCGGCCTCGCACGCTTGCGCCCGAAACTCTCCGACGACCTCATCGCGCGCGTCGCACGCGCCGCGGCCGGCGACGCGCGCGTCGCGCTGACGGCGCTCGAATCGGCCGTCCTCGCCACCGAGCCGAACAAGCGCGGCGAGCGGCGCGTCACGGAGGACGCAATCGTCGAGGCTTTGGGGCGCGCCCGCTACGCCTACGACAAGGGCGGCGAGGAGCACTATAACCTCGCCTCGGCCCTCATCAAATCTCTGCGCAACTCGGACGCGGACGCGGCGCTCTACTGGCTGGCGCGCCTCATCGAGGGCGGGGCCGACCCCGTCTTCATCGCGCGCCGCCTCTGCATCCTCGCCTCGGAGGACATCGGGCTGGCCGACCCGCAGGCGATGGTGCAGGCCGCGGCCGCGGCGCAGATCACGCAGCTCATCGGCCTGCCCGAGGCGCTCTACCCGCTCTCGCAGGCCACGGTCTATCTGGCGCGCGCGCCCAAGTCGAACGCCGTCAAGCGGGCCTACATGGCGGCCGCGGCCGACGCCGCCGAGACGGCCCGCGAGCCGGTGCCGCTCCACCTCCGCAACGCCATCACGCCGCTCATGCGCCGCGTCGGCTACGGCCGCGGCTACCGCTACGTCCACGACGACCCGGCCGCCCGCGAAGAGATGACCGCGCTGCCCGAAAATTTGAAAGGGAGAAAGTATTGGGAGGAGCAGAAGCCCGACCGTGAGGGAGGGCGTTGAGCTTCACATCAGCATCAACGCCCTCCCTCACGGTCGGGCTTCTGACTCGTGCTTTTATGTCCACTCCGAAGACGGAAAAAGAGCTGGCCTTTCTCCACGACCTGTACGTGGCGACGGACTGGGGCGAGAGGTTCGCGGAGCTGGTGGACGAGCACGTCGCGCTGCCCCGGAGCGGGCGGGCGCTCTACGTCGGGTCGGGGACGGGCGGGCACGCGCTGGCGCTGCGCGAGCGGGCCGGCAAGGACATGACGCTGGTGTGCGTGGACGAGAGCGCGGAGCGGCTGGAGCTGGCGCGGGCGAAGGCCGCGGCCGTCAAGGACGAGGCGACCGAGTTCCGCCACGCGCAGCTCGAAGCGCTCGCCTTCGAGGACGAGCAGTTCGACCTCGTCGTCGGCGACGCCTCGCTGGTCGCGCCCGAGCGGCTGCCCGAGGTCCTGGCCGAGATGGTGCGGGTGGCCGCGCCGGGCGCGACCGTGGCGCTCAACGTCGCCACCGCGTCGAGCTTCGGCGAGTTCTTCTCGATCTACTGGGAGGCGCTCGCCAACACCGGCTTCATCGAGCAGGCGGCCGGCGTCGGCTCGCTCATCAACGAGCTGCCGACGGTCTCGGAGGTCGAGGAGCTGGCGGCGCGCGAGGCCCTCGACGGCGTCGAGTCGTGGACGCGCATCGAGGAGTTCGACTACGAGTCGGGCGACGAATTCCTCGGCGCGCCGCTGGTGCGCGACTTCCTCCTCGGCCGCTGGCTCGAACCGCTCCCCGACGACGACGCCCGCGACGAAGTGCTGCGCGAGGTCGCCCGCATCATAGACGACGAGCGCCAGGACTCCGACTTCGCCCTCTCCGTCAAGGCCACCATCGTCGTCGGCCGCAAGAGCGAGTAAGGCCGCCGTTCAGCGAAAGTTTAGAGGCGGGCGTCGGGCAGGGCCGCGTCGTCGTCGGCGTCGCTGATGCCCTTCTTGAACTCGCGGATGCTCTTGCCCATGCCTTTGGCGAGCTGCGGCAGGCGCGTGCTGCCGAAGAGGAGCAGCAGGATGATGAGGATGATGATCAGCTCTTGCATTCCGAGGCCGCCGATGACTGCGAACATTTGCGTACTCCTCCGGCCGCGGCCGGGCGCGGCTTGGTTGACGGCGCGGGGCGATGGGCTCAGAGGGCCTCGGCGTCCGACTCGTAGAAAAGGTACTTGCGCCACGTCACGTCGGCCCGCCCGATGTAGCGCATGATCTGGCGGTTGACGTGGAGCGAGAAGCCGCGCGGCCGCCGGATGAGGTGCATCCGGGCCTCCTCGGGCGTCCGGCTCCCCTTCTGGTGGTTGCACCGCCGGCAGCAGGCGACCAGATTATCCCACGACGACTCGCCGCCGCGCGAGCGCGGCAGCACGTGGTCGAGCGTCAGCTCGGAGGGCGCGAACTGCCGCCCGCAGTACTGGCACGTCGAGTGGTCGCGCAGCAGGATGTTCTTGCGCGAGAGCGAGCGGCTCTTGTAGGGGATGTGGATGTACTCGACGAGGCGGATGACCGACGGCGCGTGCATCGTGATCCGCGCCGAGTGGAGCATGTGGCCGTTGTGCTCCTCCATCCGCGCGATGCCCTTGAAAATCATCACCACGGCGCGCCGCTCCGTGCAGACGTTCACCGGCTCGTACGATGCATTCAGGACTAAAACGCGTCCGGTCATAATTGCCTGAAGATATTACGCGACGGGGAGAAGCGGTGACAAGTGAATAAGTCTGGAGTCTGGGGTCTGGAGTCTGGAGTCAGAGCCGAGTTCCTGCCTTTGGCTCCAGACTTCAGACTCCAGACTTTAGACTGTTTTGTACTTGTCCGTGGCCTCGACGAGCGCGGAGATGATGCCGGGCTCGGTGGCCGAGTGGCCGGCGTCGGGGATGATTTTTAGCTCCGACTCGGGCCACGCGCGGTGCAGCTCCCAGGCGCTGCGGGCGGGGCAGACCACGTCGTAGCGCCCCTGGACGATGGTCGCCGGGATGTGGCGGATCTTCCCGACGTTCTCGATGAGGTAGTTGTCGGTCGGGAAGAAGGCGTTGTTCATGAAGTAGTGGCACTCGATGCGGGCGAAGGCGAGCGCGAACTCGGCCTCGTCGAAGCGCTGGATCATCTCGTAGTCGAAGAAGAGCTTCGACGTGCTCCCCTCCCACACGCTCCAGGCGCGGGCGGCGGCGAGCCGCACGGCCTCGTCCTCGCTCGTCAGCCGGCGGTAGTAGGCGCTCACGAAGTCGCCGCGCTCCTCCGGCGGGATAACGCGCTCGTACTCCTCCCAGACGTCCGGGAAAATCCAGCTCGCGCCCTCCTGGTAGAACCAGCGAATCTCCTTCGGGCGGCAGAGGAAGATGCCGCGCAAGCAGAGCGAGCGCACGCGGTCGGGGTGCGTCTCGGCGTAGGCGAGCGCCAGCGTGCTCCCCCAGGAGCCGCCGAAGACGTGCCAGCTCTCGACGCCCATTCGCTCGCGCAGCTTCTCGATGTCCTCGACCAGGTGCCAGGTCGTGTTCTCTTCGAGGCCCGCGTGCGGCGTGCTGCGGCCCGCGCCGCGCTGGTCGAAGAGGACGACGCGGTAGGCCGCGGGGTCGAAGAACTGCCGGTATTCGGGGACGAGGCCGCCGCCGGGGCCGCCGTGCAGGAAGACGACGGGCTGCCCCTCCGGGTTGCCGACCTGCTCGTAGTACAGCGTGTGGACGGCCGAGACCGGCAGCGCCCCCTGATCGTACGGCTCGACGGGCGGGTAGAGGGTTCTCATGCGGGACATCATACAGAGGCGCGCGGCCCCGACCAAGTCAGCGCGCCCGCCGGCCTCTGCGCCGAGCAAGCGCGAGGCCGACGAGCGCCGCGTCCGCGAGCAGCCCGGCCAGGATGTATTTCAAAACCCTCGACTTGATGAATCTCATCCCCCTACTCGGCCCGCGCCACCGTCAGGACGAAGACCTCGGCCGCGCCCGCCGCCCTGAGCGCGGCGGCGCAGGCCGAGGCGGTCGCGCCCGTCGTGAACACGTCGTCTACGAGGAGGACGCGTTGGCCCTCGACGAGGCGCGGCCGGACGACGCGGAACGCGCCCTCGACCGTCTCGCGCCGCGCCTGCCTGTCCATCCCCGCACGGTGCCGCTCGGTGTGCGCGACGCGCGCGAGGCTCCACTCGTCGAGCGGGAGGCCCGTCCGCCTCGACAGCGCGCGACCGAGCACCGCCGCCTGGTTGAAGCCGCGGCCGCGCTCGCGCTCCGGGTGGAGCGGGACGGGGACGACGACGGTCGCCGCGTCGAGCGGCGGGCGCCGCTGCGCCTCGGCGAGCAGCCGCGCGAGGCGCGCCCCGACGCGCGGCTCGCGCTTCAGACTCAGGACGGCCGCCCGCAGCGCGCCCGCGTAAGGCCCGCACGCCCGCGCCGCCGTGAACTCGTCCCGTTCGCAGCGGCGGCAGCGCACCGACGCCGCGTCCGCGACCCCGGCCGTGCCCTCCGCGGCCGGCGCGCCGCACTTCCAGCAGAGCGTCTCGCCGCCCGTGAAGACGCCCGCCTCACGCCAGCATCCGGCGCACGCGGGCGAGTCGGCGCGCACCTCGACGCTCGCCGCCCCGCACGCGGCGCACGCCTGCGGGTAGACGAGCGCCAGCGCGGCGTCGTAGAGCGCGCTGAGTTTATCCGTGAAGCTCATCGGTCTACGACGGAAGCCCGACCGTCAGGGAGGGCGTTTGAGATCAGACTTGGCTCGACGCTAACGTAAGCGAGACGCCCTCCCTGACGGTCGGG
>DASZKF010000113.1:0-6240 GCA_035947355.1 Pyrinomonadaceae bacterium
TTTGAAAGTTCAGCCCTTCAACCCACGGGAAACAAACTCGAAACCCGAAACTCGTAACCCGAAACTATCTGCTTTTCAGGCGCTTCCTGTCTATCTTGCCGCGGTCGTTCTTGGGGAGCGAGGCGACGAACTCGACCCAGCGCGGGTACTTGTAGGGGGCGAGGCGCGACTTGACGAAGTCTTTGATGGACTGCGCGAGTTTGCCGCCGGGGGCGTGGCCCTCGCGGGGGACGACGAAGGCTTTGGGCTTGACGAGGCCGGAGCCGTCGTCGTGGCCGACGACCGCCGCCTCGAGCACGGCCTCGTGCCGGAGCAGGCAGTTCTCGATCTCGGCCGGCGCGACGAAGACGCCGCCGACCTTGAGCATGTCGTCCGTCCGGCCGTGGTACCAGTAGTAGCCTTGCCCGTCCACGTGGAACTGGTCGCCGGTCGTGCACCAGTCGCCGGCGAACGTCGCCTTCGACTTCTCGTGCGCCTGCCAGTAGCAGAGGGCGGCCGAGTCGCCCCGGACGCGCAGCGTCCCCATCTCGCCGGGCGGGAGCGCGCGCCCCTCGGCGTCCACGACCTCGGCCGCGTAGCCCTCGACGATGCGCCCCAAACTCCCGGGCTTCACGTCGCCGAGCCGGTTCGTGATGTAGATGTGGAACATCTCGGCCGAGCCGATGCCGTCCAAAATCTCGACGCCGAAGGTCTCGACCCAGCGGCCGTAGAGTTCGACGGGCAGCGCCTCGCCGGCCGAGAGGCAGAAGCGCAGGCTCGATAAATCCCTGCGGGCCGCGCCCTCGACGTTGAGCATGGCGTTAATCATCGTCGGGACGCTCGTCAGGATCGTCGGGCGGTAGCGTCCGATGACCTCGAAGAGTTTCTCCGGCGTCGAGCGCTCGGAGAAGAGCGCGGTCGCGCCGCCGACGGCGAAGGGGAAGAGCAGGTTGGTGCCGGTCGCGTAGCCGAAGAAGAGCTTGGGGACGGAGACGGTCAGGTCACGCTCGTTGACGCCGAGCGTGCGCTTGGCGTAGCACTCGGTGTTGTAGGGCAGGTCGTGCTGGAGGTGGACGGCGCCCTTCGGGTGGCCGGTCGAACCACTGGTGAAGAGCCAGATGGCGATGTCGTCGCGGTGCGTGTCGGCCGGCGTCAGTTCGTCCGGCTGCGCGCCGACGACCTCGTTGAACAAATGAAAGTCGCCGCCCTCGCGGCCGACGACGAGGACGTTCTTGAGATACCGCGCGCCCCCGGCGGCCGGCGCGAAGTTGTCGAGCACGGACTCGTGTACGACGGCGACGCGGGCGCGCGTGTACTCAAGGTAATAACGGTAGTCGTCGGCCGGCAGCAAGGGGTTGACCATCGTGATGACGCCGCCCACGCGGTTGACCGCGAACCAGGTCCAAACGAACTCCGGGCAGTCGGGCAGAATCAGCAGCACGCGGTCTTCGACCTCGACGCCCAGCTCGCGCAGCGCGTTCCCCACGCGGTTCGTCCAGCGCGCCGCGTCGCCGTAGGTGAAAGTCTCTTCGCGGTAGTAGACGCAGGTCTTGTTCTCCCGCCCCTCCTCCAGGTTGTGGAAGAGGAAGTAGTCGGCCATCTGGAAGCGCTCGGGGAATTCGATGCTCATCGCGTCAGCCGTTCGATGCGTCCGTGAAGGTTTTCGGTCGGCCGCGGGTCAGCGGCCGGCGAAGGGGCAGCCCGCTTCGCCGTGGGTCGAGTCGAGGTGGGTGCGCGCCTCCCAGAGTTCGGGGAAGAATTTCTTGTCGAGCGTCGTCTTCAGGTAGCCGACGCCCTCGCTCCCGCCCGTGCCGCGCTTCGCGCCCAGCATCCGCTCGACCATCTTGACGTGGTGGAAGCGCCACAAAGAGAAGTGCTCGTCGTGCGCGATGAGGGCCTCGGCCAGTTGGAACTCCTCGTAGCGCGTCTCGAAGTGCGTGATGACTTCGAGGGCGGCGCGCGTGCGCAGGCCGTAGCGGCGGCGGCGCTCCTCTTCGGCGAGCGCCGGGTCGTCTGGCGGGGCGTCGAGGCCGCGGCGGGAGAGGAGCGCGTAGAAGGCTTCGCCGAGCGTCGGCGCGTCGTACCGCGCGCGCAGGCGCGCCGAGGCGAACTCGTCGTCGCGGAAGGCGCGCAGGACGCCCGCGTCCTTGAGGCCCGAGACGAACTCGATCTCGCGGAACTGCATGGACTGGAAGCCGGAGGCGGGGTTGAGGCGGTCGCGGAAGCCGAGGAAGCTGATCGGCGCCATCGTCTCGATGATGTGAATCTGCGTCACCAAAAGCTTCTCGATCTCGGCGGCGCGCACGAGCGCGCGCGTCGCCGCGGCCGCGCGGTCCTCGCGCATCGCGCAGGCGGCCGCGTCCAGCTCGTGCAGGATTTGCTTGAACCAAAGCTCGTAAGCCTGGTGGATGGTGATGAACAGCAGCTCGTCGTGGTGCGCCGGCTCCGACAGGCACTCCTGCAACCCGATCAGGTCGCGCACGCGCAGGTACTTGTTGTAAGAGAGCGGGGCGGCGTTGCCGTATTCGTCAGGCATAAAGCAGTAGACAGTAGACAGTAGTCAGTAGACAGTAGGAAGACCTTCGTTGATGCAACGTCCGTGTGTCAGCATCAGCAGACTTTATGCGGAGCGCTACTGTCTACTGACTACTGTCTACTGTCTACTGTTTTCAAAACGCTGCGCCGGCCGCCTCGTGGGCGGCGTAGGCGCGCGTGTCTATGATGCGGCGCATCTCGCGGACGACGTGTTCGAGTTCCTCGTCCTTCGTGTAGAAGTGGGGCGAGATGCGGATGCCGGCGCCGGGGCGGTAGTCTACGATGACCTCGCGGCGGATGAGTTCGGCGGTGACGGCCGGGGCGTGCTCGGCCGCGACGGTGATGGTGCCGCCGCGCCGCTCGGGGTCGCGCGGCGAAGTCACGCGGAAGCCGGCCTCCTCGCACAGCTCGATCAGGCGCTGCGTCTGCCGCGTGCTCTTGGCGCGGATGCGCTCGACGCCGATCTCGTTGATGATCTGGTAGCCGGACTGCGCGGCGTAGAGGGCGGGGATGGCCGGCGAGCCGTGGAGGAAGCGGGCCGCGCCGCCCGCGTAGCGGATCGGCCCGCCCTCGAAGGCGAAGGGCGCGGCGTGCGCCATCCAGCCCGTGACCTTCGGCTCCAGCCGCTCGCGCAGCCGCGGCGCGACGTAGAGGTAGCCCGCGCCGGGGCCGCCGCAGAGCCACTTGACCGAGCCGCCCGTCGCGAAGTCCACGCCTAAATCTTTCACGCTGAGCGGGACGGTGCCGGCCGACTGGTAGGTGTCCAGGACGACCAGCGCGCCGACCTCGTGGGCGCGCTCGACGACGGCGCGCGCGTCCTGGAGGAAGGCGCTCTTGAAGAGGACGTGCGAGAGCGGGACGAGCAGCGTCTCCTCGTCTATGGCTTCGAGGAGGGCTCCGAGCGGGGCGGTGATGCCGTCTTCGGACTTGATCTTCTGGACACGGAAGTGGCCGGCCCGCGCGTGCGCCTCGTAGACGTACATGACCGAGGGGAATTCCAGCTCGGAGTAGACGATCTTGTTGCGGCGCGTCTCCGGGGTGGTGTCGAAGCAGGAGAGGATCACCGACTGGCAGACCGAGACGTTCTGGTGCATGACGACCGAGCCGGGCTCGGCCCCGATGATGCGCCCGACCTCGTCGCCGACCGTCAGGGGCATCTCCCACCAGCCCTCGGCCCACGCGCGCACGCCGCGCGTCGCCCACAGGTCGGCGTACTCCCGCACGCGCTCGAACGTGCGGCGCGGCATCGCGCCGAGGCTGTGCGAGATGAGGTACACGCTCCGTTCGAGGATCGGAAACTCGCGCCGCCACTCCAGAAGCTCGTCCGCCAAACACGACCTCCTCGCCTGCAAAGGTTAAGACGTCAGTATATTCGACCCGGACGAGGAAAGGCTACCCGGAGAAAGGAAATGATGAATGCGGAATGATGAATTAAAGACAGCTTGAATGACGAGACTCAGCGTCCGTCACATTCATCATTCATCATTCCGCATTCATCATTTCTTCACCTGTCGGAGGTGACTTCGGTGATTTCCTTTTCGGGGTCTACGGGCGGGCGGCGGTGGCGGGCCGAAGGGGCCTTGAGGTTGGAGGCGGCGATGCGGCGGTTGAGGTCGGCGACGCGGCGGCGGAAGTCAGCGACGACGCGCTGCCAGTCGGCCTCGGCCTGCGCGGCGGCGCGCGTACGCTTGAGGCTCTCCTGGTGCGCGTTCCAGGAGCGGAGCAGGTCGGCCCGCGCGCCCTCGACGGCCGCGTCCAGCTCCTCGCGCTCGCGCGCCCACGGCGGGGTAGAGAGGTTGTCATGGAGCAGCCTGAAGGTCGTGCGCGCGACCTGCCCGACGAGCGAGTCGCCGCGCGCCGGCCCGCGCCCCGCGCCCCGGCCGAACGCGATGTTGAATTTCTGTACGAAAAAATCGTCCCACTTGCTCATCAATCAAGACCTCTGGGGTCGCCACGCCCCTGCCTGCACTCTACGTCGCTCGACTCGGCCCGGTTTCTCCTTTTTCCCCGAATCCAAGAAATAGCCACAGAGACACAGAAGGGAAATGATGAATGATGAATGCGGAATGATGAATTAAATCATCCGAGCCCCGCCACATTCATCATTCATCATTCCGCATTCATCATTTCCCTTTTCCTCTGTGGCTAATTTTGTCCGGCCCGCTGCAAAGCTGCTACACTCGGCGCAAAGCTATGTGGCACTTCGAGCACCCCGTCCGTCACGAAATCCCGCAGGCGCGTTGGCCGACCGAAGAGGAAGCGGCCGGCGCGCTGCTCTTCCAGCCCGTCAGGGTCGGCCCCCTGACGCTGGAGAGCCGGACGTGGGTGCCGGCGATGGTGCCCTGGCGCGCCACCGAGGACGGGTTCGTGACGCGCGAGAACCTCGAATGGTACGGCCGCTTCGCGGCGGGCCGTCCCGGCGCGCTCGTCGTCGAGGCGACCGGCATCCGCGACGTGCCGTCGGGGCCGCTCCTGCGCATCGGCCACGACCGCTTCATTCCGGGGCTGCGCGAGCTGGTCGAGACCGTCCGGCGCGAGAGCGGCGGCCGCACGCGCCTCTTCATACAGATCATAGACTTCCTCGCCGTCAAGCGCCGCCCCGAACCCGCGAAGTATTTCGAGCGCTTCCTGGCCGTCGGCGAGAGGCACCGCCGCGCGCTCGCCGAAGCGACCGAAGACGAGAGCTGGCTCGGACGTGATGAGAGCGAGGTGCGCGCGTTCCTGAAGGACGCGCCCGGAGAGCTGATCGAAAAAGTTCTGGACGAGCGCGAGCTTGAGTCGCTGCGCTTCGGCTACCGCGAGCGCGTGACGGACACGCACCTGCCGCACGTCCGCGACCTGCCGCGCGTGCTGCCCGGCCTCTTCGCCGAGGCGGCCCGCCGCGCGCGCGAGGCCGGCTTCGACGGCGTCGAGCTGCACTACGCGCACGCCTACACGATGGCCTCGTTCCTCTCGGCGCGCAACCGCCGCGGCGACGGCTACGGCGGCCCGCGCGAGCAGCGCGTGCGTCTGCCGCTCGAAGTCTACCGGGCGGTGCGCGAGCGCGTCGGCCGGGATTACGTCGTCGGCGTCCGCTTCCTCGGCGACGAGGTGATCGAGGGCGGGAGCCGCGTCGGGGACGCGGCCTACTTCGGCGTCGAGTTCGCGCGCGCCGGCTTCGACTACCTCTCGGTCTCGAAGGGCGGGAAGTTCGAGGACGCGAAGCAGCCGAAGGTCGGCCACGCCGTCTACCCCTACACGGGCCGCAGCGGCTACGAGTGCATGCCGACCGTCCTCTCGGACGCGCAAGGCCCCTTCGGCCGCAGCCTCCCGCTCGTGCGCGAGATCAAGCGCGCGGTCGTGGCCGCCGGCTTCGCGACGCCGGTCGTCGCCGCGGGCGGCGTCGGCACCTTCGAACTGGCCGAGGAGATTCTGCGGCGCGGCGACGCCGACATCGTCGGCGCGGCCCGCCAGTCCCTCGCCGACCCCGACTGGTTCCTCAAGACCCGCGCGGGCCGCGGCGCGGAAGTCCGCCGCTGCACCTTCACCAACTACTGCGAGGCGCTCGACCAGGCCCACAAGCAAGTCACCTGCAAGCTCTGGGATCGCCTCTCGCTCGACGAGCCCGGCGTCCGGCTGAGCAGCGACGGCAAGAGGCGTCTGCTCCCGCCGCGGTGGAAAGGATGAGGGTTTTGGGTGCCGGGTGTTAGGTGCTGGGTTAAACGACTTGCCTTTTACCCAGCACCT